>CANJSG010000200.1 GCA_947476875.1 Verrucomicrobiota bacterium
CCTGTGGTCCCGGATAGCCGCCCTGGTCGCCCGTCTCGTCCGCCGCTCTCCCACAACTTTCTCCGGACCATCCCAGGCCAAGCCATCATACGCATCCGTCACGCCGCTCCAAAACACCCGTTCTTTGACGGGCTGCTAGGACAGTTGGCCGGGAGAATCAACGCATTGTTGGCGGACACCGAAGTGACCCGTTGCTCGCTGGCGGTAAGCGGGGCGGTTCACAAACAACTGCTGGAGGCGCTCGACCCAAAAGTCCGAGCCAAGATTGTTCAGTCGCTGGCCTTGAACCTCACCAAGTCCGACCCGCAAGCGCTGGCCGCACATTTTGCCCGCGCCGCCGCCTGAACCAGGCAACACAAAGGGACAGGTCAATCGTCGCTGTTCAAAGGGACAGGTCAATCCTGCCGCAGCGGCCTGAGCGGTCCCCAAACGGCGACCCCGACCGCCCGGAACATTCCTGGCCGCGGTCCGGCAGGCCGACCCGCCTTCCCCCGGAATAACCGGTTCCATCCTCCGGCCCTACCTCCCGAACTCTTTCACCGCACGTCTGCTTTCCTGAAACGAAACCCTCAAACCACCCGGTTTTTGGGAGTCCCCTGAAGCAGTCCCGACCAGGAACGGCGTGATCCCAGTCAGGTTGGGCGCAACCTCCGTGGTTCATGACGGGTTTGTCTCTTCCGCAGTTCCGACGTCTCGCTGCGTCATCTGTTTCAAGATTCCTCCCTGACGAATTCCAGAATTGTTGTTGACCAGCTTCCCGATCAGGTTCGACCTACGGATCACCCAAGGGAGTTCACTGCCATGAAACTGATCACGGTGATCGGGCTTTTAACCGCAATCTTTCAAACCGGGCTTCGTGCCGCAACCCTTCAGGAGGTCGCCCCGCTCGCCTACCCGAGGGTGCTTCCGCGGAGCGAGATGATGGCGGATGGCCGCATCCTGGTCCTGGGCGGGTATGACGAGTCCGGCCTCCCGGTCGCCACGGTGGAGATCTTCAACCCCGGCGATCCTTCCGATCCCACCACTTCCTCGTGGACCCCCGGGCCGGCCATGAACGAGGCCCGCTATGTGCCGACGTTGACCCGACTCAAGAACGGCAAATTCCTCGTCACGGGCGGCTACAATGGCGTGGGAGCCACCGCCACGGTCGAGATCTACGATTCCACAGTGACCGACCCGCTGGTCAATCCATGGTCCTATGCGGCTCCGATGCTGGCCGCGCGTTACACCCACACCGCCACGCTTCTGCCCGATGGCCGGGTCCTGGTCGCCGGCGGTTATGACAATTCCTGGGGAGTCGGCAGCGCGGAGATCTATGACCCGGTCGCCAACACCTGGACATCGGCCGGGACCATGTCCGTGACCGACCGTTTCTGGCACACCGCCACCTTGATCGGCAGCGACCGGGTGCTGGTGGCCGGTTCACCGACGAGCCCTGTCTGCGAGGTCTACAACGTGGTCAGCAACACCTGGACGACCGTGGGCTCCATGGCCGAGAACCGTTACTGCCATAGCACCGTGCTCCTGCCGAGCGGCAAGGTCATGGTCATCGGCGGGTATGACTATTCATCGGGATCCACCCGTGCTTCGACCGAGATATTCGATCCGGCCACGGGGCTTTGGACCTCCGGCGGGAGCATGGCGGCCGGCCGCTATTTCGCCACGGCGGTCAACGACGGCAACGGCCACGTCTACGTCGTGGGCGGGTATGACGCAGGTTCCGGCGCCGTGGGCGGGGTGGAGAGTTATTCCATCGTGCCGGGGACGTGGACTGCGGTCTCTGGCCTGAGCTACTACAGCCTGGGAGCGGCCGGCAATCTTCTGGCGAACGGCTCCGTCGTCATTGCCGGTGGCTCCGTCTCCGGCAGCGCCTCCACCTCCAGCATCGTGCTGGTCCTTCCGGCGCCGCCAGAAGACGCCGACTTCGACGGCCTGACTTTCGCCGAGGAAGTCGTCATGGGCTACGACCCCTCGTCCGAGGACACCGGCCACACCGGCGTCAGCGACGCGTTTAAGGATTTGGACGGTGATGGATTTTCAAACTTGCATGAGATCCGCATGGCCTCAAGCAGGGCTGCTGGGTTCGTGAACTCGATGAATCCGCTATCGGACAACAGTCTTCTCGCGGTCGGCGCCACTCGGCTAAACACCGGACGGTTTATCACAGGATTGTATGCATCAATTCCCACCGGCGGAACAACTTTCAAGACTTTCGCCGCTCCGTGGGTGGGCACGTTCCCTGGACAGGAAACGGGTCCTATCCAGCATAGCAAGCTGCCCGCCGATCTGAGATCAGCAGTTCCATTCATAACACCAAAGGATGAAGAGCAATTTGATTACACCGCCTTTTATGAGGCCCATAGCACTCTACAGGTTGAGACGGGGAGCCTGCAGCAGTCGGCAGGGCTGAGGGATGCTCGCCTGGGAGTGCAGTTGGAGCCGTCGATCCCGTTCCCCACAACATACTTTTACTTTGTCCAAGAAAACACCCTTGGTCCTGCTAGTCTCAATGATTGGCGCACGAGCTGGAGCAGCTTTTCGTTGACCGTTCCGGCAGGAAAAAATGCCTCGCCGCCGAAAGACATTCTGATCGCGGCGGCGGCCCCGGTAGACCGCGGAAACGGTTTCGCCACGACCGTGGAAACAAGAATTGCTTACCCAGCATGGGTTGCAGCGCTGGCCTTCCCGGGAACCAAACCGGATCCGGCCGATCCCGATCCGAATGGTCCTGGCCTGCCGACAGGTGCGCTCGTCTTGGCGGATGATGCCGGAGATCCATATAGTGAATTGATTTGGCTTGACCCCAAAGGAACTGGGAAGCCTTTGGCCCACTATCAAAAGAAAGGAAATCTGGCAGGACTTCCCGGAAAAAACGAAGCCATCGCCTTCATTAAGGATTCGACTCCGGTCCTGAGCGGACTAGTTCATGTTCCCGATACAACCGAGGAGATTAAGTTGAAGGGGGAATGCGTTACAATACCGACAATGGACTTTCCGGAAACCGTGCTGCCCCGCATAGAGATCACCCCCGTCGAGCGCGCATTCTCCAATCGGTCACTATCAGGGACAGTTGGCTCAGCGGTAAGAAGCACCCCGGAGGGAATTGAATTCAAGTGGAAGCTCAAAATAGGAGCCGGAGATTGGACAGATATCGGATCCACAAAGCACCGGTTCTACGTGACCGCGGCGAAGCCGCTGACCGCCAAGCGGCAGGAGACGATGTTCAGGATCAGTTGCGAAGGAAAAGACATTGAGGGGATCTGGAGCAAGTTCGAATTAGGAAATATCAAGAGACTCGATGGGCTGGCACTGACTTATTATAAGAATTGGACCGTGGCGCCTCCCAGTGACAGTGATCCCGGCAAAGGACTTTTGGCCACCGGCGATGGCCAGTGCGGGGCTTGGATCAATTTGCTTAAAGATTGCTGGGCTATCCAAGGATTTGATGTCACTCAAACCGGACGTAAAATCCAATCAGCCGATGGTTCATTGATGGCCATCAAAGTTTGGACAACGAATCCAAGCTTTCCCAACGGGAACCTTCCATCGCAGGTCCCAGCTGCGACGAGTGCTCAAGGATACAAGTGGGCGAACAGAATCAACTCCGGAAACGAGGTCTCAAGCGGTCCGACCTATTCGTATTTGTATCCTTACACACCGAACGGATTCACGGATGGAACGGGCGTCGCTGGTCAAGGGCCGATTGCAAACCCTCGATCACAGTTCCTCATACATCTCGTCCTTGAAATGGGCGGGGCAATCTATGATCCAAGCTACGGCAAGAAGTATATAACCAACCAATCGGGGACCGCATGGGAGAACTGGGAAGCTTCGGCGGTCGATGGCTTCATATTGCCGTTTTCTTACACCAACCAAATTTCTCCGGGAGTCTCAGAAACAATAAGCATTCAATTGTTCAAGCCGAATCCTCCAGGCCGTGACATTCCGAATCCGGTTCCCTTTGGACAAAACTACCCGATTCCTTAAACTGGTCGTAGCTTTTGAGCCTGCTCTCGTGCCAAATGAACGTGAAACCTATCGCAATCTTTCTCATGGTCGCACTATCAGCGACTCTTGGGTTCTGCCAGGACGCTTCCACCCATGTCATCGTGTCCATTCACTTCAGCCGTGGTTGGGATATGACTGTCCATAAAGATGGCGGTGCGATCCTGGTGCGAGGAGCATTCGACCATATCCGAGTGCCTGCCGGGACATTTGATTTTCGTTTGTGGGAGGCTGAATGTATCAGGGCACGGGACGGTTCACAAAAAATGGGAGTAAGTTACAAGGATCATGGATTCGTCGAAATTGGCACATCAAAAATGGATATTGGTTCTGCAGAAACGACGATGGGGTTACTGACCCCCGAGATTAAAGCCTATGTGGACAGGATGCTGGAGGAGCCACTTTCCGACCGCATGAGGTCAATCACAAACGAGGCACCAGTATTTACTTTTGAAGTGTTGGAGGGCCTCAGAAAATGGACTAACTCGCCACAAAGTCATTTTGCAGTTGAAATGCCGCAGGCGAACTCTGGCGTTCAGACTGAAGTAACTAAACATCCAGATCTAGCGCCGTCGCGGCCACCAACGACATTTGAGAAAATGAAACCAAGCGTAGAGCCTCCACCCGGTGAGCCTTCTGCCGTCGAAGGAAACGACAAAATCCTCGGCTTCCGCGGCTGGCTGGTCATCGGTCTGCTCGCCATCGCTGCCTTCCTGACCTACCGCTTCATCAGGCTCCGCCTCGGATCGTAGGTGTTCTTGAGTCCGGCCGGTGTTTCGGCACGCTGGCGGCATGAATCCCGGCGCGACTTCTTCTCCTCCCGCTTCCAACCGGCTGGTGTCGGTCGATGTCTATCGGGGCTTTGCGATGCTGCTGATGATGGGGGAGGTGCTGCGGCTCTCGGCGGTGGCGCGGGCCTTGCCGGATTCGGGGTTCTGGAGCGTGCTGGCCTTTCATCAGAGCCACCGCAACAAAGGGACAGGTCAATCGTCGCTGTTTTCCAATCCGCCGGGGTCCGGCCGGTCTTGACCAGGGCGTTTTCCTCGCGCGTCTTCCGCTGCCGGGGCCCCTCGACAAAGCTCGCGTCCACAATCACCCCGTCTCTTGGGCAGGAGCCCCTGACCGGCCGGAAACGAGCCCCGCCCGCCGCCAAACAGGCCCTTGTCCAGCCCTTCCCCAGACCGAATAGCGACCATTCACCATCGACTCCACGACCGACTTGGAGCGAGCGTCCGAATCGTGACATCTTGACGCTTGCTGGCGGAGCGTTTCCAACAACACAAAGGGACAGGCCATAGTCACTGTTTCCAAGTCGCACCCGTCATAAACAAACAGGGGTTTTCGATTTCCCAAGTCTCGTCCGTCGTTTTCTTGATCTCGTCCGTCGTTTTCCAGATCTGGTTTGTGGCAAACGAACCTTCAAAATGGCCCGGGCTAGGAAAAGTTTGCCGGGCCCTCCGTCTTAAGAATGAAGCAGGCAAAGGGACAATAGTCAGAAAGAAGTTGGCCCCGCATGGTCACCACCCGCAGCTACGACAAAATCAACCGCCTCCTCGCCCAGCGGTCCGACTTCGCCAGCCAGGTTACGCCCGTCTACTCCACCGGCTACGACTACAACGACGCCAACCAGCGCGTCCGCAAATACGAGCCCGACGGCAGCTATTGGGTTTACGCCTACGACAACCTCAGGCAAGTTACCTCCGGCAAACGCTACTGGGCCGATGGCTCCCCGGTCGCCGGGCAGCAGTTCGAATATGCCTTCGACGACATCGGCAACCGCAGCTCCGCCAAGTCGGCCAAGTCCGGCGACTCCTCCACCGGCAAACTCCTCTGGCCCGCCGCCAGCGAAGCGACGCGGAGCTGGGCAACAAAGCGCAGTTCCCCGGCTAGCCCATCATCGTCGCGATGGATGCAAACGACGGTCGCAAGGTCGTTGGCTGGCTGCTGGTGCTGGTCTTCGAAGGCGTTTCGCATCCCGTGGTCCAAGTCATCTCCGGAGCGACCGGCAAGATCCTCGACACCGTCCGCGTGCAGGGCGGCTGTTTCCAGCCACACGTCTACGCCACGGGAAATTTCACCGTGAAATGCGGCCGCGAAAAACCCGACGGGCAGACATTCGCCGACCTGGAAGCAAAGCCCAAGGACACTGCCGGCCAGCGCAAGGTGAAATTCCAGGACTGGCCCCGGTTCAGCTTCTGGGCGACTGCCGGGAAGTTTGTCGCTCGCACAGAACTTCCGGGTGATTCCCTTGCAGGTCCTTGAGGCGACGGTGAAGTCGTGGCTGCAGATTTGACGGCGTCCACGATGGTCAACCCACCCGCAGCCAAAGCGTCTTCAGATAGGCTGGCTGTTCGCGCGTGACGGGAAAGTCCGGAGGCTGCGGCGCGTAGTGCTCGGCCCTGATCCCACGGCCGCTCTTTTGCGCGGCGGCGCGGACGGATTCGACAAACTCCTCCGCCGGCCAGTTGGCGGCGTTGCAGGACGCAAGCAGCACACCGTCGGGCGCGAGCACCGCCAACGCATCGCCGACGAGGCGGCCGAAGTCCTTGGGGGCACGGAAGACGCCGGACTCCTTCGACTGGGAGAAGGTCGGCGGATCGAGGATGACGCCCTGGAACTTCCGGCCTTTCTTCGCCAAACGCCGCAGCCAGTCGAAGCAGTCGCCAAAAATGAAGTCGTGCGCCGCCGGGTCGATGCCGTTCAACGCGAGGTTGCGCCGGCCCCAGTCGAGATACTTCTTCGAGAGATCCAGGCTGGTGACCCGCGCGCCCGCCGCCGCCGCGGCGACCGAAAAACCACAGGTGTAGGCGAAGGTGTTGAGGACTTCCGCACCGGGTTTGAATCCAAGATCGAAGCCGTTCGCCACATGGCTGGCGAGCCAGCGGCGGCGGTTGTCGCGCTGATCAAGGAACAGGCCGACGGAGTAGCCTTCGCCGAAGCTGAGTCCGTAGCTCAGCCCGTTCTCGCGGATGGTGAACCGCTCGGGCGCGGGCTCCCCCAGGATCAGCTTGGGTGAAGCGTCGACGGTCTTGGATTCGCGGACGCGAGGATCCCAGCGCTTGTGGTAGACGCCACGACAGCCGAGCCGGGCACTCAGGCGCTCGAGGGCCAAATGCATTGCAGCCGTGGGTTCGGCCTCGTGTTGGGAGAGCAGCCAGTCGCCGAGGCGTTCGACGAACCACCCGGGATGTCCGTCCGCCGCGCCATGAAGGACCCGGTAGGCATTCGTGGCGGCAGGATCGATGAACGCCCTTCTCAAGGCCAACCGAGCATCCCCGTCGAACTCCGCCGGACCGGAATCGAACGTCACCGGTGAACCAGTGGCAGGATGTTTGAAACGGATCTCGGCCGAATGGAGGCAGATCCGGCCAAACGGAGCCCCGCCGTAAAGCGCGTCGCCGAGGATCGGAAAGCCGCTCTCGGAAGCGTGGACGCGGATCTGATGGGTGCGCCCGGTGTGCGGCTCCGCCTCCAGTTCGACCCGTCCGCCCTCGCGCCGCACCACGCGGAAATCCGTCACGGCCTCGTCTCCCGAATGGGCGACACTGCGGTAGCGTTCGCCGTCACGGGCAATCCGGCTCGTCACGGTCTTCGCGTCGAAGCCGACGGGCCGGTCGGTCCACAGGCGATAGCGTTTCACGACCTCGCGTGCGGTGAACTGCGCGGTCAACGAACGGTTGGCCTCGGCGGTCTTTCCAAAAACGAGGACGCCGGAAGTCTCCTTGTCCAGCCGATGGAGAATGGCGAGCGGGGCCCAGCGCGGTTCGCGCACGCGCAGCCATTCGTAGACCCCTTCGCCGGCATAAGGCGACGGCGCGTGGGTATTCCACCCGGCGGGCTTGCGGATCACCAGCAGGTGATCGTCTTCGAAGAGGATGAGCGGAACGGTTTCGGCCACGGGCGGAAACGGATAACCGGCCCGAAGCCCAAGGTCAGCAACAAGAGCGATTCAACCTGACGATTCGGCCAAGGTAGGGCGCGTCACTCCGTGCGCGCCGCCTCGAGGCCTCGGGATGACGATGCTGCGGATTGAGGAAAGCCTGCAGCTAAGTTCGCCCTC
>CANJSG010000201.1 GCA_947476875.1 Verrucomicrobiota bacterium
CATCACGCTATCCGGGGGCGAAGCCCAGCGCGTGAAGCTCGCCGCCGAACTGGGACGCAAGCAGACGGGACGGACGATCTATATCCTCGATGAGCCGACCACCGGGCTGCATTTCCGCGATGTCGAAACGCTTCTGGAGGTGCTGTTCAAGCTCCGCAACGCCGGCAACACGCTCATCGTCATCGAGCACAATCTGGATGTCATCAAGACGGCCGACTGGGTCATCGACCTCGGACCCGAGGGCGGGGCCGGGGGCGGTGAGATCCTTGCGGAAGGCACGCCTGAGGTGATCGCCCGTTCAGAGCGAAGCCATACCGGGAGATTTTTGAGTCGAATTTTGGCGCGTCAGCAGCGATGAAACCGCCAGTGCCGTCCGCTTTCACATCCATTCGTCCGAGCCTTGCTGCGCTCCTGCTGGCGTTCGCGATCAGCTTTGCCATTGGCACCGCGGTCGAGGCGGCGCCGGGACGCTTCGAGCAGCGGGCCTACAACTCCGCGACCCGGCTGTATCAGGACGGCCTGATGCCCCAGGCCGAAAAAGCGTTCGCCGAATTTCTTGTCCGTTTCCCCGAATCTGAACTCCGCGCCGAAGCGGTTCTTCGGTTTGGGCAAGTTCGCTTCAAATCTGGCAAGATCGCGGACGCGCTGGCGTCGATCAAAACCGAAGAAGCCAGGGCAGGGGTTCTCGCCGATCAATACCGTTTCCTCGCCGGTGAATGCCTTCTCGCCATGGAACGGCCGCGTGAAGCCGCCGCCACGTTTGCCGGTTTGCTGACTTCGTTCCCAGGTTCGACGCTTCGCCTTGAGACCATCTATCGGCAGGCGGTCGCGCTGGGGCGGATTGGCGATTGGGTGGCGGTGTCCACTCTGCTGCTCGCGCCGGAATCGGAGTTCGCCAAATCCCGGATCAGCCGGGCAGGGGACCCAAGTGTGATCTCCGGAGTGCTGCTCGCCGCAGACGCCGCGATGGAACTGCGCGATGTGAAGGTAGTCGGAGAACTCCTCGGTTCAATTCCCGCGACGGGCCTGCGCGCGATCGATCAATGGCGGAGCGACTTGCTTAAAGCCAAGGTCGGTGTGGCAGAAAACCGGATGACCGAAGCGGTCACTTCCGCGAGCAATCTGGTCTCAGTGGCGCGGCGTCTGGGATCGCCCGAAGCGCTCGGACAAAGCCTCTTGTTCCAGGCGGACTTGCTCAAGCAGGCCTCGCTCTTCGGGCCGGCGACCGTCGCGCTCGAGGAGGTTCTGACAATCCCTTCCGAGCAGGCTCAGCGTCGGACCGCATTGTCCCGCATCATCGACCTCGCGTTGAATCAGGGACGGTTGGACCTCGCCGTCGGACGGCTCACCCGGTTCCTGGGGGCAACCAATGCAGAGCCGGCGGCCGCCGCCGCCCGGATCGCGTTGGCCGAGATCCAGGTTCGTCAGTCCTATCAGGTCGCGGGCACAAACGGGGTTGAAGCGTCATACCTGCGCGGTCTTGCATGGACCAACCTTCAGGCATCCGTTTCGCCCGAGACCGCGTTGCCGCTCCTGGGGCGGGCCATGCTTGCGCGAGGCTGGTTGCTCCTCGCGGATTCGGAATACGCCGGTGCGGGAACGAACTTTTCCGGAGCGTTGAGCATGCTCCCTTTTGGGCGTGATGCCGCAGTGGCCGCATTCAAGCTGGGCGATAGCCTGATGGCGCGACAGCAATGGGCGTCGGCCTTGACCGCCTATGAACGGGTCGTCAACGAGTTCAGCGCGAGTGCAGAGGTCCGGACCAATCTGCTCGACCATGCCATCTACCAGTCATTCCGCGCATCGGTCGCCGCCGGAAACCTCGTATCGGCCGAGTCGGCGTTCCGCCGATTGAGCACCGCGTTTCCGGCGAGCATCTTTGCCGAACGCGGAGCGCTGCTCCTCGGCCAGATACAAACCCGGAACGGGCGGCTCGCCGAAGCCCGGGAAACGCTTGCCGCGTTCTCCAAGCAATTCAAAGATTCCAGCCTGAACGACCGAGCCGCACTCCTGGCTGCGCGAACCTTCGAGAAGCAAAAGGATTGGGCCTCAGCCGCCCATGCGTTGAACGACTGGGTTGGAAAGTATCCGGCCAGTGAACAGCGACCGACGGCGGAATTCCTCCTGGCCGAGTCCACGTTTCGATCGAGCGGTGAAACCAACGCCTTTCCGTTGTTCACCAATTTGATGGCGCGTTTCCCGGGTAGCATGGAAGCGCCCTTGGCCCAGAACTGGATTGCGAACCACTACTGGAGCAAGGGCGACCACGCGGCGGCGCTCAAACAGTTCCAACTTCTTTACCAGACGACAAACTGCCCGCCCGAGTTGGCGCACGAGGCGCGTTTGATGGCCGGCAAGGCCGCGTTCGCGCTCCAGGAGTTTCGAGATGCCCGGAGCCAATTCACGGAACTCATCAGCGTTCTGCCCCCCCTCGACACGAACGGCCCGCCTGTGGTCCTTGGTCGGGCCTTTTTCGGCCTCGGAGAAACAATCTTTGAGCAGTTCCTCGCCAGCACAAACCGATCGTTGGCGGACTTTTCCCAAGCGGTGGAAGCCCTGGACAGAGTGGGCAGGAATTTTGCGTCGAACCCGATCGGGCCCGCAGCCTTCGGCCGTCTTGGGGAACTTCATCTGCAATGGGCCAAGCTAAAGGCGGATCCGAAGGGCCTTGATGCGGCCATCAACGCATTCTCCATGGCGCGGGATTCCGCGGCGGCCGAACCCATGGTCCGATGGCGATCCCAGTATTCCATCGGCGAAGCCCTTGAAGCCCAAGGCAACTTGGACGCCGCGCTGGACGTGTATACTGGGGTGCTCTACGGCGATGCAGTCCGGGGGGTGGACCCGTTGACCCTCAAATTGGCTGGGATCGCCGCCGGCCGGATACTTGAAGTCCAGTTGAAGAAAGCCGAAGCCGCGCGTGTTTACGCCCGGTTGGCGGAGTTGGAACCGGCGGCCAAGCCGGCGATCGAAAAACGCCTTGAAAGTTTGCGAGCCCAACCCGGGCAGCCCTGAACGGGGGATCGGGCGGAGGTTCGTGGGATTGAATATCGGTTCGGTCGTTTGACACTCCTCGGGTGGTTTGTTACCTAAGACACAAGATATGAGCGCAACCGCTACAGAAACAGTGGTCATCCTGACCGAACCCGCCGCGAACGAGATCAAGACGATGCTGGCGGCAGAATCGGATCCCTCGAACAAGGGCCTTCGGGTCTACGTAGAAAGCGGTGGCTGCTCCGGCCTCCAATATCAGATGCAGTTCGACGAGAAGCGGGCTGATGACATCGTTTCCGAGTTCTTTGGCGTCAACGTTCTGGTCGATTCCTTTAGCGCCGGCTACCTCAAGGGCGCCATCATCGATTTCTCCGACGCCCTGACTGGCGGCGGTTTCAAGATCAAGAACCCCAACGCGCACAGTTCCTGCGGTTGTGGCAAGTCATTCGAGGCCTGAGTCGGGCCGTTTAGGCTCCGGCCGGACAAATGCCCGTCCCGTGTGATGCGGGGCGGGCTATTTGTTTGAGCCAATGAAGGGAAAGAAGATTGCCCTTGGCGGACCGGCCGTTAGCTTCCCGAGTCTTAAAACATGGTCAAGTCGGGGTGTCTCGCCAGGCTTCACCGGTTTCATTTGTTCGCGATGGATCCCAAACACATCCGTAATTTCAGCATCATAGCCCATATCGACCACGGCAAGACCACCTTGTCCGACCGATTGCTTCAGACCACAGGCACGGTCGCCAAGCGCGATCTGGATGAACAGCATCTCGATGCCATGGATCTCGAAAAGGAGCGAGGCATCACCATCAAGGCGCATCCGGTCACAATGTATTACAAGGCGCAAGACGGTGAGGAGTATGAACTAAACCTCATCGATACTCCGGGCCACGTGGATTTCGCCTACGAAGTATCGCGCTCGTTAAGCGCCTGTGAAGGCGCGTTGCTGATCATCGACGCAGCCCAAGGCGTCGAAGCCCAGACCGTCGCGAACGTGCATCTGGCGATGAAGCAGGGACTGACCATCATCCCGATCATCAACAAAATCGATTTGCCCCACGCCAATATCCCGATGGCCAAGCAACAGCTTGAGGACATCATCGCGATCCCCGGCGATGAAGCGATCCTCGCGAGCGCCAAGGAGGGCATCGGCATCAGCGATATTCTTGAAGCCATTGTCCATCGGATTCCGGCACCAAAACCGACCGGTGCGCCCTCGCTTCAGGCCCTGGTTTTCGACAGCTATTTCGACACCTACAAGGGCGTCGTCATCTTGGTTCGAATCATGCAGGGGGAGTTGAAACCCGGCACCATGGTGAAACTGCTGCACTCTGGGAAAACGGTTGAGGTGAAGGAAGTCGGCTCCTTCAATCCCAAGCCCTATGTCCGGGAGAGGTTGGGTGCGGGTGAAACCGGATACATCACGGCGAACATCAAGACGCCCCGTGAGGTGAAGGTTGGCGATACGTTGACCGATCCGCGGAACCCGTCTCCGGAGCTCCCGGGCTTCAAGGAGATCCATCCGATGGTGTTCAGCGGGATCTATCCGATCAACACCGCCGACTACGAAGGACTGAAGGTCGCGATCGCCAAACTGCAGTTGAACGATTCCGCGCTCACGTTTCAGACGGAAAGTTCGGCCGCGCTAGGATTCGGGTTCCGTTGCGGATTCCTCGGACTCCTCCACATGGAGATTGTGCAGGAACGTCTCCGGCGCGAGTTCGACATGGACATCATCGCGACCTATCCGAGCGTAATCTATCGCGTCAAGCTGACTGACGGCACGGAGAAGATGGTCGACAATCCGGCGTTCATGCCCGAGGTCACCTACATCGAGGAGATTCTCGAACCGATGGTGAATTCGTTCGTGATGGTTCCGAACGAAAACATCGGCGACATCCTTAATCTCATCTCGGAGAAACGCGGAGAAGTAAAGAACACCGAGACCCTCGATACGCGCCGGGTGATGCTCACAGCCCAGATCCCGCTCAACGAGATCTTGATCGACTTCCATGATCGCATCAAGTCGATGACCCGTGGCTACGGCTCGATGGATTACGAGCACGACGTCTACGTGGCGAGTGACATGGTGAAACTCGACATCTTGGTCAATGGCGAGGTGATGGAGGCGTTCTCCGCACTGGTGCATCGATCCAAGGCTGATACACGGGGCAGGGCGCTCTGCGCCAAGCTCAAGGACGTCATTCCGAAACAGCAATATCAGGTGGCCATCCAGGCCGCTATCGGCGGAAAATTTGTCGCCCGTGAAACGATTAGCGCCATGCGCAAGGACGTCACCGCGAAATGCTACGGCGGCGATATTAGCCGCAAACGGAAGCTCCTTGAAAAGCAGAAGGAAGGTAAGAAGCGCATGAAGTCGATTGGCAGCGTGAACATTCCTCAGGAAGCATTCATCGAGGTCCTCAAGAGCTGATTTGGCCATCACACAAGGAGTCGCCATGACGTTGAATTGGTTTTTCTCGAAGGAGATCAGGGAAGCAACCGATCTCGTCCGGCAAGCGGACAAGTTGTATCGCCACCAACGCGACATCCTCACACCTCAGGCCAATGCCAACATCCTCAAGGCCATCGTCGAGCTGAAGGCGGCGATCAAACGGGGTGCGACCCAGAATGAACTGACGGACCTCGGCAACGCCTTGAATGACGCTGCTGGAAAGTGGCTCCGGCCCTATCCGGCTGCGGGGATCCGGGAGAACGTCGAAGTGATCCTCGTCGCGATTGTGATCGCGATGGCAGTGCGCACCTACTTTCTACAGCCTTTCAAGATTCCGACCGGCTCAATGCAGCCGACTTTGTTTGGAGTGACAGCCGAGAACTTGAGGTTGGCCAAATCGCCTGATTCATTCCCGGGATTGCCGGCGAGGATTTATCACGCATTGGTCGGCGGCACCTTTTACCACGAGTTGATCGCTCAAAATGATGGTGAAATTATCGGCATTACCTCGGGAAAAGTGGCCCGATTCATCAACAAGAGCATCATCCGGGTCCGCTACAGCGGGGGCGATGCGGTCGATCACACTCTTTGGTTCACTCCTGAGGAGAAGTTTTCTGAGCGCGCCGGAATTGGGCCCGGGCTTCGATTCAAGAAGGGAGATCCTATCGTCCGAATGACGGAGGTAGCGGGTGATCATCTTTTCGTAAACCGACTCACCTACAATTTTCGAAATCCAACTCTTGGAGAGATCATTGTCTTCGAGACGACCGGAATCCCGGGTTTGGCGGGCGGACAGTTCTACATCAAGCGACTGGTCGGCCTGGGAGGCGATGAGCTTCAGATTGGTGCCGATCGACACCTTGTTCGGAACGGCGTGCGCCTCGATGCCAATACCGAGAACTTCGAGATGGTCTACGGCGGAGGCGGCACCAAGGAATGGAAGTTCCTTGGACATTTGAACGAAACGCATCGGACCAAGTTCGCACCCGGCCTGATGGCTGGCCAGTTGGCTCCGTTGTTTCCTGATGAGAAAGCCAAGTATTCGATTCCCGCAGGATTCCTCATGGTCATGGGTGACAATACGGCCAACAGCTACGATTCGAGGGCGTGGGGTGCCTTTGACGAAAAGAAGGTCATCGGAAAGTCGGCCTTCGTCTATTGGCCGATCATCAATCACGACGGTCACCGATGGGGTTGGGCTCACCGCTGATTGTAAACCGCCAATCCGACCCTCCATCACTCATTAAACATTCATGCACAATGTATGTTATATGGATTTAAGGTTTGGGCCGATTGATAGAGCAATCTCGATTGAGCTGAGCACTGGGCCACGATTCGCTAGTCTATCGGCCATCTCCCGCTTGCCTAAATATCTCAGGGTTTCCCAAACGTCAGCGTAACGACGGCTGGGGAATCCCCCTCCTGAATGACGACTTCTGAGGATCTGATTTCCACGCAGCGCACGAGCAAGTTGGTTCCATTGGCCAGAGGCAGCCGCTTTTGTTCACCGGCGAAGAACGACTGGTTATTTATCAGAGCGACACGCCGAAAGGCGGTTCCTGATATCCCGTTCAGTTTTAGGCGAACCAAGTCTGATCGATTTGGGACCGGTTCGACAGCCGAATGGCTTTGGGCAAACTTGTTCGCACGGTCCAGAGCTGCGGTTCGATCCGCATCGTTCAATTGCCCCTGAAGATGCTCGAGGTAGGACTTTGACGCCTCGTCGCCCCGTTCGCCGGCCAGTCGCCACCACTTGCAGGCCTCTATCTTGTCTTGGGAAACTCCGCGTCCTGTTGCATGGCAGGCCCCGAGAACGCGCATGGCTTCCGGGTGGCCAGCCGCAGCGGAGCTTTCCAGCAGTTTGATCGCGTCTGGGAGATCTTCTGGAACCGGGCTTTCCCCATGCTTGGCCGAAATTCTGCCGGAGAGAAGATACGAGGCGGACCGAAATGCTCCTTCTGGACTCCCCTTCTTCGCCGCAGTCCTGAAGCATACAAGGGCTGACGAAAAATCCTCAGCGGCCTCGTGCTGGAGGCCTTTTTGGATCAACGCTTCGTTGGTAGCGGTCCGCTCCAAAAGAGTCTCCGGTGGTGCCAAACCGCCGCTGGCCTCCGCACCATGAACGGCGATCGCTCCGAGGAGCGTCAACGTGACCAATGCCGTTCGGTAGTCGCTGTGCATAGACTAACGAACTCTTGTCGGAAGAATTCCGAACGGACTTCAGTCGGCCCGGCGCGGCGGCCGAATCAGGGGCCGTAGGAATTCCACGAGGCATCAATCCAAGCTGCCGAGAAATGAGCCTGATGACAGTTCGGCCCGGAACTCGCCCGGAAGCTTTGGAGAGTCGAATCGCAGCAGTAGTGTGTGTGGACCTGCAGGGATCCGGGCCTTCACTTCGGAGCCTGAAATCGTCGCAGCTTTTCCGTCGATGAGAGCGTTCGATGGAGTTCCACCGGTCATTTTTATCGTGATTTCACCGCTCCCAGAAGAGCTGAACTTGGCCACGGCATAGACTCCGTCCGGTTCCCTCCACTGGATCGATTTGATTGAGTCGGTGAAGGCGCTGGCGGGCAGCCGCCCATCGACCGTGGTCATCACGGTAGTCC
>CANJSG010000202.1 GCA_947476875.1 Verrucomicrobiota bacterium
CGGCCTGCGCCGGTTCGCAAGAATTGGAGTTAACCCAGCGTTCCAATCGCCTCAGCCACTCTCTCCAAGATCACGTCCGCCACGAGCGGTTCGTTGCCGATGCTGGGGGTATACCAGACGAGTTTGCCGTTCTTCTCCGTCGGGTTGCGCCAGGTGGGTTGGCCTTCCTTGAACCGCTTCTGCACCACGGCTTCGGGTTCGCCCAGCATCACGGGGATGTCCTCGAAGGAGTGCAATCCGTCGGCGATGAAGAAGGGGACCATGACGATGTTCCTCGTCTGCGCGCGGGCGTAGCATTCGCCGATCTTCGGTTCCTCCTCCATGAACGACGCCTGCACGTCGGCATAGACGCCCTGTTGGCGGATGAGTTCCACCTGGTGCTCAATGGCCTTGCGGGAATTCTCGCTGTTGCCGGTGCCGTGCCCGGCGATGAAGAGGGTGGTTTCCGCCGGCCTCGGCGCGCGGGGGAAGGGATATTTCTCAGTCGTCTTTCGGGCGCGTGAGACAAGCACGCGGGTCATGCTGTCGTGCGTGCCGACGGGACCGCAGTAATAGACCTGCCGGCCGCCGAGTTCACGCATCATGGGCGCCTGGACAACGGCGCCTTTTTCGCAAAGGCCGAGTTCGCGCGGGATGACCTGCTCGGTGAAGTAGCCTCCACTGATGAAGAGGGGAACGCAGAAGACACGTTTGCCTAAGGCCCCGCGCAGCACGGCGCAGAAGGACGGTTCCTGTTTCCAGAACGACTCCAGCACCTGCCCGAAGATCCCGCGCCGGCGCAGTTCCTCGGTGTGCTGGTAGGTCGGCGCGTCGGAGTCCCCGTTCAGGGTGGAACCGTGGCCCAGCAGGACGAGGGTGGCGTCAGTCAAATCAGGCAAATTCACAGGCTTAAGAAGTAGCCAATCCGTCGACGAAGGGCAACTGGCGCAAGACTGTCTTATTCCGCTCTGGAATCGCCCATTTCCAATCTTCGGCATCCTCGGGCGGGCCTACTCCATCCAGACCGCCGCGAAGATGGCCGGGCCTTGGACGACCGCGGTTTCTCTAGCCGCAGATTCGAAGGGCCGGATCATCTTCCTCGATACCGAAGACCCGCTGCCTCCAGAAAGGCACTATCGGACCTCGACAACTCCGCGACATTGGCTAGATTCTGGACATTACTGCCTAAATTAACTGTCTGATTATGAAAGCTTCTCAAAACCGCGTCCGCTTGGCGGCTGTTGCCATTGCGGCCTTGCATGCTGTTTCCGGTAGCGCCGCGACGGTGATCAACACGTTCAATTTCACTGCCGGGCAGGCGGTTCCGGACAATAATGCCAGCGGCTTGCTGCAGATCGGCTCCGTGAGCCTCGCGTCGATTCCGGCGGTCCAGGAGATCCGGGTCGGGCTGGATATCTCGGGCAATTTCAACGGCGATCTTTACGCCTATCTGCAGAAGGACGGTGCTCAGTCGATCCTGTTGAACCGGGTTGGGCGAGGATCGTTCAACTCATTCGGCTACAGCGACGCCGGTTTCAATGTGACGTTTTCCGACAGCGCGGCCGCCGATATCCATGGCTACCGCACCTCGTCGAATCCGTTGACCTCGCCATTGACCGGAACTTGGCAACCCGACGGCCGCACAGTCGCTCCCGACGACGCCCCGGTGATCTTCGACTTCGCCTCACGTCCCGCCATGCTCTCTTCTTTCGAAGGCTTCGATCCCTCGGGCAACTGGAACCTTTTCATCGGCGATTTCTCCGCCGGTGGCACCAGCACGCTGAACAGCTGGAGCCTGCAATTTGTGAACACCGTGACTCCCGTGCCGGAGCCGGGAACGATCGCCCTGCTCGGTCTCGGTGGAGTCGCCCTCGTTGTGGGGGCCCGTCGCCGTAAAGCCTGAGCTTCTGTTTTCGGTCTGACTGCGAGCCGGTCCGTCGAAAGGCGGACCGGCTTTTCTTTTTGACCCGCTGGAGCCCACCGGCGAATTTGGGGAATGCCCGCTGTTTCCCTCCGTCCACGGCGCCTTGCCGCCCTCGTTTCGGTTGTATGTTTTCTGTCGCTCCACTCCACGGCCCAGGCCCAGATCAACTGGATCTGGTTTAAGAGCGCGGATGCAGCGGAGGACGCGAAGCCGAAGTTTTTCCGCAAGACCTTCCAGCTCCCGTTCACCGCGACCAAGGCCGCCGTCGTGTTCACGGGCGACGACAGCGCCGCTCTTTCCGTCAACGGCACGGCGGTTGGAAGCACCCGCAACTGGCGGCAACCAGTCCGCGTCGACATCACCAAACAGCTGAAGGCTGGACCCAACGTGATGCTCGTCGAAGCGCGTGACGCGGATTCGAAGGGAGGTTTCGCCCTCATCGTCGAATTCTCGGGCAACGACGGGAAGAGGATGACGCTGGTCACGGATCCGAGTTGGGAATTTGCGTCGAATGCGACGGCGACCGCCTGGCAGCCTTCCGGCGTCGTGGCCCGGATGGGCGATGGGCCTTGGGGCGATGTGTTTACTCCGCCGCCCGCGACGCCGGTCGAAACGCTTAAAGTCCTCCCAGGCTTCAAGGTTGAGCTGCTCCATTCCGCGCTTCCGGAGGAAGGCTCATGGGTCTCGATGACCTTTGATCCCAAGGGCCGGATCATCGTTTCACCCCAGGCTGGCGGGCTTCTCCGTGTCACTCTTTCCAACGCGCCAGGTGCGAAGCTCGAGGCCAAGCGCGTCACCAGCCAGATCGGCAATGCCATGGGCTTGCTCTACGCCTACGACAGCCTGTTCGTTTCAGGCGAAGGCCCCAAAGGTCCCGGTCTCTATCTCCTCCGCGACACCGACGGAGACGACCAGTTCGACTCCGCTTCGCTGCTACGCGGCATACCCTCGGCCACCGGCGAACACGGCTCCCATGCGCTCCGCCTCGGGCCTGACGGCGCGATCTACCACCTGAATGGCAACTTCGTGAAAGTGCCGCAGGACATCTCACCCGATTCGCAGCACCGCAACTACGCCGAAGACCAACTGCTCCCGCGCGCCCAGGATGGGAATGGGTTCGGAAACGACACGCGGCCTCCCGGTGGGTTCGTCCTCCGCATGGACCCTTCGTCCAAGAACGTGGAATTGTGGGCATCCGGTCTGCGCAATACCTACGACTTCGCTTTCAACGCCGACGGCGAATTGTTCGGCTTCGACAGCGATATGGAATGGGATTGGGGCATGCCGTGGTATCGGCCGACGCGCGTCTACCATCTCGTCAGCGGCGGCGACTACGGATTCCGTGAAGGCACCGGGAAGCTTCCCGCACATTCGCAGGACATGCTGCCGCCCGTTTTGGACGTGGGCGTCGGTTCGCCGACGGGGGTCGAGTTCGGCACCAAGGCGAAGTTTCCCGCCCGCTACCAGCGCGCCCTTTTCATGATGGACTGGACCTATGGCCGGATCATGGCGGCCCACTTGAAGCCCAACGGCGCGAGCTACACGGGGGACGTGGAAACCATCGTCCAAGGCCGTGCGTTCAACGTGACCGACATGGAGTTCGGCCCGGACGGCGCCCTTTACTTCATCACCGGTGGGCGCGGGACCCAGACCGGTCTCTATCGCATGACCTACGTCGGCGCCGATTCCACCGCACCCATATCCAAGGAAGCACCGAACGCCGATTCCGAGGAGGGCAGGGCGGCCGGACTGCGGACGCTTCGCCGCGCCATCGAACGCTTCCATGGCAAAGTGGATCCCGCCGCCCTCGACGAGGTCTGGCCACACCTCGACCATGCCGACCGTTTCATCCGCTACGCCGCCCGGATCGCGGTCGAGCACCAGCCCGTGGACGGCTGGAAAGCCCGCGCGCTTTCCGAGTCGCGCACGAACGCGGCGTTGACCGCGCTCATGGCGCTGGCCCGTGTCGGCGACAAGGCCAGCCAGCCTGACCTCCTGAAACGACTTGGAGCATTCCCGCTCGATTCGCTCTCCGCGGAGCAGCGGCTGATCAAGCTGCGGGCCATTCAACTGAGCATCATTCGTCAGGGAGCGCCTTCGGCGGATCTGGCGAAACTCGCCATCGAAAAACTCGGTCCCCAGTTCCCATCAACCGACCCCATCTACAATCACGAGCTGGCCCAGTTGCTCATCTACCTGCGCGCTCCGGAGTTCGTGACCAAGACCCTGGCCCTCGCCCAAAAAGCGGCCACCCAGCAGGAGCAGATCCTCTACATGTTCCACCTCCGCACCACGCTGGACGACGCCCAATGGACGGCCGCGCAGAGGCAGGAATACTTCCGCTGGTTCAACGGCATGCGCGAAGGCGCGATGGCGCCGCCGAACTATCCCGGAAGTGTCGGCTATTTCGTTCCGAGCAACCGAAAGTATCCGGCCGACTTCGAAAGCTGGTTCGCCGCCGTTGGGCGCGGCGCCGGCAACGGATCGAGCTACCCAAAGTTCATGGACAACTTCCGGCGGGATGCGCTCGCCAAGGTTCCGGATTCCGAGAAGGCCGCGATCATCCCGATCATCGCCGGCCAGTCGCCCGCTGCACCTGCGAAAGCCGCCCCAGCTCGCCGAGTCGTGCAGGCGTGGAAGACCGAGGATTTGTTGCCCGCTTTGCCAATGGCTTCGAGCGGACGGAACTTCGCCCGAGGCAAGGAGGCCTACGCCGCCGCGCAATGCGCCGCTTGTCATCGCTTCGGAAACGAAGGTGGCGCGGTCGGCCCGGAGCTCACCGCCGTGGCCGCGCGTTTCAGCCGGAAGGATCTGCTCGAATCGATCACCGAGCCGTCGAAGGTTCTTTCCGAGCAGTATCAGAACAGCGTCTACACGCTGAAGAACGGCGACGAGGTCGTCGGCCGGGTCGCGAGCGCGTTGCCCGACCGGGTGACGGTCACGGTGAACCCGATCGCTGGCACGACAGTGACGCTCACGAAGGACCAGATCGCCAAACGAACCGTGTCCAAGGTGTCGCCGATGCCGGAAGGTTTGATCGATATTCTCACCCGCGAAGAGATCCTGGACCTGTTGGCCTTCATGGAATCGGGCGGCAACGCCAACGCGCCTGCCTTCAAGTAGGGCGCCGGTTTATGCCGACGGCGGCAGGTTCGTGAACGTGCCGATCTTCGGAGGATGCGGCATCGCGTCCTGCATGAAGTCGACCAGTCCGCGATGCGTCACGAACCAGAAGATCCCGCCGGCGATCAAGCAGCCACCTGCCGGGACCACAAGACAGCCCGGTCCGTAGCGCAGGTCGAGCAGAGCGCCGACCCATCCTCCGACGCCAAACGTGAGGAACACGAGGATGAGGAAACGCAGCTTCCAACCCTCGACCTGACGGTGCCGGATCCAGTGCCCGATCATCAGGCCGATGTCGGTCACCATTCCCGTCACGTGGGTCGTGCGGATGAGCAGGCCGCAGTAGCTGCTCGTCATCGCGTTCTGGAGCCCGCAGGCCATGGCGACGACGGAGAGTCCGACGCGGTCATGCCGATGGATCAGCCACGTGGACAACGCGAGCAAGGCTCCTTGGACCATCAGAGCCACGCCGTAACGCCGCCCGGGAATCAGCTTCCACGCTCCGATCAGGATCCCCGCCAAGACCGCGCCCAGCACGAATCCAGCGATGATGCTCATCGACGCTCCCGAATCGACGAAGCGCCTCTCCGACAGGTCCAGACCGAGATGGGAAACCGCCCCGGTCATGTGGCTGACCGGCGTATGGAAAAATCCCAGCACGACGGAGTTCACGTAGCCGGCAGTGCCCGCCAAGGCCATCGCACCCGGGAGGAGATGGCGGACTCGGCGGTGGGCTTCTTTGGGATCGAACGACGGCGAAGGTGAGGACGACATGGCGATGGAACCTCAGCGAGGTCTGGACGACTGTTGGGTGCCGCGACAGTTGGACGCAAGCGCACTCAACGGGGGGCGGTTCGGCATGCCTACGCAGCGCAGAATGCCCTTGCCGCGATTCCCTTGCCCGATAACCTG
Source organism: Verrucomicrobiota bacterium (assembly GCA_947476875.1). Taxonomy (GTDB): domain Bacteria; phylum Verrucomicrobiota; class Verrucomicrobiia; order Limisphaerales; family CANJSG01; genus CANJSG01. Next base: position 5,939 of record CANJSG010000202.1, read on the forward strand.
ACGATGCCTGAACGCCTCGTGTGGGGATGTTCACTAAGGCTGAGAAACAGAAGTTAACGCGTAACCTGACCTTCAACCTCCGTTGTCGTCCAACGCGGGTCTAGCGTTAGGCAATGGGGCCTTCCCGGTGCAACCGCACCAGCAGGTCTCCCGCAGTCCGTCACAGTAGAATCATGCTTACCATGGAACAGGCCATGAAGCAGAGCGCGACGCGCTTTGCTCCCGGCCAAATCGTCAAGGGGACCGTCATCGAGGTCCGAAACAAGGAAGTCCTCGTCGACATCGGCTACAAGTCCGAGGGCGTCGTCTCCGGAAACCAGTTCGACGACGTCAAGACCGTCAAGGTCGGCGACGAAGTCGAGGTCCTCATCGAGAAGCTCGAGGACAAGGATGGAATGGTCATTCTCTCCAAGGAGAAGGCCGAGTTTAAGCAGAACTGGGACAAGATCCTCCAGATCGCCGGCGAAGGCGCCACCGTCAAGGGCAAGGTCAAGGCCATCGTCAAGGGCGGTCTCCTCGTCAACATCGGTGTCGAAGCCTTCCTGCCCGCGTCCCAGATCGACATCATCCCCCCGAAGAACCTCACCCCGTTCGTCGGCAACACCTACGACTTCAAGGTCGTCAAGATCAACCAGGACCGCCAGAACGTCGTTCTCTCCCGCCGCGAACTCATCGAGGCCGAGCGCAACGACAGGCGTTCCAAGCTGCTCACCGAGATGACCCCCGGCGACGTCCGCAAGGGCATCGTCAAGAACATCACCGATTTCGGCGCGTTCATCGACCTCAACGGCATCGACGGCCTCCTCCACATCACCGACATGTCCTGGGGCCGCATCGGCCATCCCAGCGAGATCCTCAAGGTCGGGCAGGACCTCGAAATCGTCGTCCTCGACGTCAACAAGGAGAAGGAGCGCGTTTCCCTCGGCCTCAAGCAGAAGATGCAGAACCCCTGGGACGCCATCGAGACCAAGTATACCGTCGGCCAGAAGGTCAAGGGCAAGGTCGTCAACCTCGTGCCCTACGGCGCGTTCGTCGAGATCGAGCCCGGTGTCGAAGGCCTCGTCCACGTCACCGAACTCTCCTGGACCAAACGCATCGCCAAGCCTTCCGACGTCCTCAAGCAGGACCAGGAACTCGAGGCCGTCGTGCTCGGCATCAACCGCGATGAGCAGAAGATCTCCCTCGGTATCCGCCAGTTGGAGACCAACCCGTGGGATCAGGCCGAGGCCAAGTATCCCGCCGGCACCCGCGTCAAGGGCAAGGTCCGCAACCTCACCAGCTACGGCGCCTTCGTCGAACTGGAAGAAGGCCTGGACGGCATGATCCACGTGTCCGACATCTCCTGGACCCGCAAGATCAACCACCCCTCCGAGGTCTTCAAGAAGGGCGACGAGGTCGAGGCCACCGTGCTCGAGGTCGACAAGGCCAACCAGCGCATCTCGATCGGCATCAAACAGCTCGCCATCGACCCGTGGGACAAGATCGACCAGCTCTACAAGGTCGGCGACGTCGTCACCGGCAAGGTCACCAAGCTCGCCAGCTTCGGCGCGTTCGTCGGACTCGACAACGAGATCGACGGCCTCGTCCACATCTCCCAGGTCAGCGAAGACCGCGTGGACAAGATCAAGAACGTCCTCAAGGTCGGCGACGATGTCTCCGCCCGCGTCATCAAGATCGACCGCAGCGACCGCCGCATCGGCCTGTCGATCAAGGCCGCGAACTACTCGCCCGAGCAGATCAAGGAAGAGCAGAAGATCCTCGACCAGCTCAAGCCCGGCGAAGACCTCGTCGCCCTCGAACACGCGTTCGAGGCCTTCGACCAGATCAAGACCAAGGAGTAACCCTCCGGTCGCGACCTCCAATCGCACAAAGGGCCGGCGCAAGCCGGCCCTTTTCTTTTGCCATGATCGAACTGCTGTCCCGACGAACAGCTAGGCCAACAGCTCCTTGATCACCTTGGCCGGTTCCACGCCGGTCAGGCGCTGGTCTAGGCCCTGATACTTGAAGCTGAAGCGGTCATGCTGGATGCCGAGCAGGTGGAGGATCGTCGCGTGGAAATCCCGGACGTGCACCGGGTCCTTCACGATGTTGTAGC
>CANJSG010000203.1 GCA_947476875.1 Verrucomicrobiota bacterium
CACATCACAGATCCCCACGCCCTGCTTCAGCGAGGTGAGAGGATCGCGCTTGGGGATAAACTCCTGGGCCACGTGGCCTTTGAAACCGGTGGCGACGATGGCCTTCATGATCGCCGGATAGTAGAGCTCCTGGGTCTCGTCGATCTCGTTGCGGCCGGGCACGCCGCCGGTGTGGTAGTGGGCGAAGTATTGGTGGCTTCGTTTGATCGTGGCCATGACGTCGCCCTCCATGATCTGCATGTGGTAGATGTCGTAGAGGAGCTTGAAGCGCTCCGAGCCGATGCGTTTGCAGAGTTCGACGCCCCAGGCGCTCTTGTCGCACTGGTAGTCCTTGTGGTCGACGCGGCTGTTGAGCAGTTCCATGACGAGCGTGATCTTCTTCTCCTCGCAGAACTTCATCAGGCGCTTCAGACCAATGGCGCAGTTCTCGATGCCCTTCTCATCATCCAGACCAGCGCGATTGCCGGAGAAGCAGATGACGTTCTCCAGTCCGGCGGCGGCGGCCTTGCTGATCAAGTCCTCGTATACCGTGACAAGCTTGTCGTGGTGTTCGACACGGTTGAACGCCTTGTTGATGCCGCCCAATCCATCGACGGTCGGGTTGCTCACCATCGCGCAGGTCAGGCCGTGGGCCTTGAGCACGGGCCACTCGGCCGGCCCGAGGAGCTCGACGGACTTCAACCCCATTTCCTTGGACGCCTTGCAGAACTCCTCCAGCGGGATCTTGCCGTAGCACCACTTGCAGACGGAGTGGTTGATCTTGCCCTTGAGGCCGGCGGCTTCGGCGGCTTCGACCGTCTTGCGGAGGGCGGACACAAGTCCGGCGGTGCCGGCGGCAAGGCCGATTTGTTTGATGGCGGAACGGCGGTTGAGCGGGGTTTTCATAGGAGGATTTACCGGATTCATCCCAGCCTGGCCCCGGTCCGTCAATGCAGGCGACGCCGCGCCGTCCTCGCGGCACCGGGCATCACACCGCAGTTTACCCAGTGGGGCCGCTTTGGCAGAATCCGGGCATGTCCCGCTTCGCGATCTTGCTGCTGGTTCTGGCAACCACGGTTCTGGACGCATTCGCCCAACCTCTGATCCGGGTGACTGACGATTGGGCCTACTTCAAGGGCATCACCGAACCTTCGCCCGCCAATGCCTGGAAGCTTGTCGGCTTCGACGATTCAAGCTGGCCCCGTGGACCAATGGGCTTTTCCGCCGGTGCCCACAACGAAGCCACGCCGCTCCATGACATGTTCGGCGTCTACAACTCCGTCTTCCTCCGGCGCCAATTCGTCGTGACCAACCGGAGCGACATCGCGTGGCTCTACCTGCGGCTGGACGTCGAGGATGGCGCGGTCGTCTACCTGAACGGCACCGAGGTGCATCGCATCGGGCTTCCCGGCCAGTCCGGTTCGGCGGTTCCGTTCAACGCGGCGGCCGACAACCGTTCACGCGTCGCCCCGGACGACGTCGACATTTCCGCCGGTCTTCCACTCCTGGTGAACGGCACCAACGTGCTCGCGATCCAGGTCCATTCGAGCGGCGTGCTCGATGGCAACCTCGCCTGCATCGCCGAGCTGCTGGCGAACTTTTCCCGTGGCCCAATCGTGCAGAGCGTCACGACCAACTCGGCCAAGGTGCTGTGGAAAGCGGGTTCCAATCTGACCGGCCGCGTCGAGTTCGGGCTCGCCTCAACGGCCGAACAATCCGTGTCGTTGCCGGCCGATTCGACCGTGCAAATCGCCATGCTCCCGCAGCTCCAGCCGGGAACAAACTACGTCTACCGCGTGGTTGTTTCGGACGGTATCCGCACAGGCCGCTCCATTGTCTCGACGCTGTCGACAGCCCCGACGAACGGAGTGACGCGCTTCAGTGCGTTGGGTGATTCCGGCAACGGCGGGCTCACCCAATACGCTGTCGCAGCATCCTTGCGGACGTGGAATCCCGATCTCGTGCTCCACCTGGGCGACGTGATCTATCCGGCCTTCTCGAACAGCTTGGCGGACATCCGTTGCCTCTCGGTCTACCAGCGGCAGATGGCGTCGACGCCCTACTACTTCACCTTCGGCAACCACGACCTCTACTCGACCGACGACGGGCCCTACCTCAGCTCATTCGCCCTACCGACCAATTCGGCCAGCGGCACGTCGCACTACTATTCGTTCGACCACGGCGACGTCCACTTCGTCTCCGTTTTCCTGCCAACACTCACGCCGTTCTCCCAGCAGACGGCGCATGGGCTGGCCGTCGGCTCGATCCAATACAACTGGCTGACCAACGACCTTGCGACGACTTCACGACGCTGGAAGGTCCTCTTCTTCCATGCACCGATGAACACGTCGTCCGCCCACCGCTACGATGACCTGAACAGCAACGGGACCTACGACCGCTTCGAGATCTCGGCCATGCTGGACCCAGTCTGCGAACGCTACGGCGTGCAACTGGTCCTCAACGGGCACGACCACAACTACGAGCGGTTCCGCCCCAAGGACGCGCTCACGAGGATCGTCTCGGGCGGTGGCGGTTATCCGCTCTACGGAATGGTGGAGCGCGACCCGGAAAGCGTCTGGTTCCAGAGCGTCCACCACCATCTGCGCGTCACGGTCGATGGCGACTGGATGAAGACCGAGGCGGTGGCGACGGACGGAACGGTGATCGATTCAACCACGATCCCGCGCGTGCCTCCGGTTCCAGGAGCCGACTCCGATGGCGATGGTCTGACGGATGAACAGGAACTCGCGGCCGGCACGGATCCGCGCGATGCCGCCTCCACGGTGAAACTCCAACTGGCGAATCAACCCACCGGTCCCCTGCTCTGGTGGAAATCCATTCCTGGCCGGCGTTACGACCTGCAGGTTGCCACCAACGCTCCGGTCTCTTTCACGAGCGCGGGCCCGGCGTTTCCCAGGACATCCCAAACGACGAACGAAACGTTCATCGACCTCGGCGCCACCAACTCGGCGCGGTTCTACCGGCTCAACGTCGGACCGTAGCCGATGCCTCTACTTGGAAGCTCCGGTGATCCGAAAGAGATGCGCGTCCGTCCGGATCAGCAGTGAGTCGTCAACGACGCCGAAGGATGCGAGGGACCGTTCCTCCAGATCGTTTTTCGCGAGCACCTTGAACTCCTTGCCCACCGCCAAGACCGTCGTCAGCCCGGCTTCGTTCTGGGCGTAGATGCGGCCGCCGGCATGCAGCAGCGACGAGGAGTAGCCGCCACCAACCCGTTCCTGCCAATGGACCGCGCCAGTCTTGGCATCGACACAGGAAGCCACGCCGGCGTCGCTCACGAAATAGAGTTCCTCGCCGACCAGAACCATGGACGGCGTGTGCGGGGCGCTGCGTGAGATGGTCCATGCGAGATGCGTTGCCGTGACGTCGCCGGTGCCGCCAAGGCGGATGCCGAGAACCTTCGGGCTGTCATAGCCGGTCCCGATGAAGACCATGCCGTGGCCGACGATCGGCCGGGGAATGACGGAGTAACCTTCGCCGTAGTTGACCCGCCAGAGTTCTTTGCCCGTTCGCGGATCAAGCCCGCCGACCATGCCGCTGCCGGGACTGATGAGCTCGACCCGGCCGGCATTGGTGATGATGAGCGGCGTGGCGAAGGAGAACTTCCTCTTGGCGTCCGCGACGCGTGCCTGCTTCCAGACGGTCTTACCCGTGTTTTTGTCGAGAGCGATGATCGCCGGCTTGGAATCGCCGTCGGCACTGAAGATGAGATTGTCGCCGAAGATCACCGGCGACCCGCCGTTGCCGTGGACCGGCTTGTAGGAATGCTCCGTCGTCTTCCACAGGAGCTTGCCGTCGAGGGTCAGGGCGGCCGTGCCCTGATGCCCGAAGTGGACGTAGACGCGGTCGCCTTCGATCAAGGGCGTGGGACTGGCGTGGCTGTTCTTGCCATGGATCGCCGCCATGGAACTGGGTGAGAAGACGACCGTGCTCCAGGCCGGCTTGCCATCGGCGGCGTTGAACGCCAACGCCTGCAACGAATATCCGGAGCCCTCTTTGACAGCGGTCGTGACGATGATCCGGCCATTGACGACCACCGGAGATGACCAACCCTTGCCGGGGACTTCGATCTTCCAAGCGACGTTGTTTGTTGGACTCCAAGTGAGCGGAAGCTTCGCCGCTGTGTGGCCTTCGCGGCCTGGCCCGCGGAACTCCGGCCACGATTCAGCACGGGCAACCAGGGTTGAAACCAAGAGGAACGGAAGCAGAAAAAGCGCTTTCACGGGCCGAAAACTATAGGGGAGCGACGCCATTTCCAGCGGTAATTGGCGGACTCAAAGCAAATTCCAAAGCCGGGCGTTCCATGCCGGCTTCCGGGCCCATCGGCGGTCCGACCCCGGATAGACGCGAAGGGCGGGAAACAAAAAGCCGCCGGTTACCCGGCGGCTTCTTCGTATTCAGGCCCGCTGACGTTGTGGATCGGAACTACTTCGTCGAACCGACGGCCACCTCGATGGAGGGCCCGCCGGGCATGCGGTTGATGGTGTGGTAGACCTCGGACTTGATCTCCTGCCCGTCGGCGCCCTTGAGCTGATAGCGGATGCGCATCTGCATGACGGGCTTCAGGTCGTCGATCTCCAGGGTCACCGTGCGGCCATCCGCCGAGACCTTGGCGGACTTCACTTCGATGACGTCGTGGCCCTTCACATCGGGATCGGACACCTTGAACTCCGGCGAACCGTAGGCTTGGGTCCACTTGTAGTTCCAGCGGTCGACGCTGTAGTTCTGAGCATCGGCCGCGCTGGCGGCGTTGAGCGGGTCGGTGAATTCAACGACGAGCGACTTCTTGTTCACCTTGACGCTGGTGGGCAGATGGGCCGGCTTCCCGGTGTAGCGCACGCGTTGGAAGATGCCGCGCTTGTTCTGGCCCATCTTGTTGTTCGACTGCCAGACGTTGAGGCCGACGAGGTAGAGCTGGCCGTCCTGCGGGCGGAAACGTCCGCGCATCACGCCGGAGTCGAAGTTCACCGGGAACCGCACGGACCCGCCCTGGAGGACGCCGTCCACTTCCTCGCTGAACGTCTTGAAGAGGATGCCCGCGCCGTAGCTGGTGTGGAGCATCTGGCCGTCGAACGGGCCCCATTTGTCGCTCTTCACCCAGACCTGGCCGCCGGAGGAATTGTCGACGTCGTAGTTGTGCGGCAACCAGAAGATCGGCTGGTCGAAACCCGTGGGCTTGGGCGTGACGTGGGCGGTGAACTGGTGGCCGGCATACGATCCTTCCTTCATCAACGTGACCTTGGAGGAAGGAATCCAGTTGCCTTCATTGTCCGCCACGGTGACTTCATCGTTCGGTCCCATGCCGAGGCCGTTGGGCGCACGCAGCCCGGTCCCGACGGTCGTGAGCGACAGGCCGTCCTTGCTGATCCGGTTGAGGGTGCCGTGGTGCGGGATGGTCGCCTCGCCGAGGTTGCCGCCCTTGGTGAAGTAGAAGTTGCCGGCAGAGTCCGCCTCCAGGTTCAGGACGAATTCGTGGTAGTGGTCGGTGATCGAGATGTCGTTGTTGAAGTTCTCGATGAAGTCGGCCTCGCCGTCGCCGTTGAGATCGTTCAAGCGGGTGAGTTGCTCGCGGTTGATGACGTAGACCTTGTTGTCGACGATCTTCAAACCAAGCGGCTGATACAAACCCGTGGCGAAGCGCTGCCACGTGACCTTGTCCAGTTTGCTGTCGAGGTTCGACACGATCCACACGTCACCGCTGAGGGAACAGACCGCCGCACGACCGTCGGAGAAGAAGTCCACGCCGGAGCAGCGGATCCATGACTTGTAGGGATTCTCCTCGGGCACCGTGATCGTATCGACGACGTAGGCGCCGGTGGCGTTCGTCGAGGCGGGTTTGCCGGGAACGAGCAACGGCTGGCCCCAGAGACGCGGGCCGCCCTTGGTCTTGGCCGACAGGCTGCCCAGTCCGCCCTTGCGGATCGAATAGGCGGAGACTTTGGCGAGGTCCTTGGCCGGGCCGCGGAAGACGAAGACCTCGAAGCTGGACTTCGGTCCCTCCGGCAGATGCAGGAAGAGCCGGCCGTCGGGCGTCGATTCCCAGAGAGTCTCAGAAGGCCCGCCCACCAGGCCGGCGACGAAGATGGTGCCGTCGCCCTGTTCGAGGACGATGAGCGGGCTGCGGGACGTCCGCGCCGCCGCGACCGGGAGTTCGGCCACATTGAGGATGTTGGCGCTGTAGGTGCGGTCCATCTCGAACTTGCGGGAGAAGATCTGCACGCCGTCCTGCTTCACGAAGCCCGGTTGTTCGAGCACGTTCGCGCTGCCGACGCTGTAGCTGAGGACGACTTCATTGCCGTAACGGTAGGCGCCCTTCCACTTGGCCCAGTCGCGGGGCAACGGTCCCGGCGAACCGCTTTTCCGATCCTGCTTAATCTGCGGCCGCGGATCATCGAAGCTTCCGCCCTTGGCCCACCCCGGAATCTGCGGCGTGGTGAAATAGCTCTGGCCCGACTGGCTCGGATGGCCGCCCGTCGTGCGCTCGCCCTTGATCTGGAGAAACCCTCCGGTCCACGCCTCGGACAGGCGAAGAAGCTCGGTGTCGAAGGTCGCGCCCGCCTCGCCGCCGTCGAGCTTCAGGGCAACGCCTTTCAGGGTGATGCGTTTGCCGTGGATGGATCCGTTGTAATAGGGCCCGTGGTCCATCGACTGCAGGATCGAATCGTCGAACTGGGACCCACCGCCTTTTTTCTTCGCCGGAGCGGCCTTGGGCGCTTCGGCGGCGGACAGGTCAAGGGCGACGGCCAAAACGGCGGTCAGGAGACAGGAACGGAGGAGGTTTCGGTTCATGGTTGGGGCTGCGGTGATTTAGGAATGGCCGCAGGCTAGGGGGACGGAGACGGATTTCAAGCCGGACAGATTCAGAACGAGTTGCGCGACCTGCGGGACCGCCTTCTTGACCTCGGAAAGTCGGACCCTAAGACTAAGTCGATTTCCAATCATCGAACACGATTTATGGCCGCTAACATTGAGTCCCACCTGAAGGAAACCCGCGTCTTCAAGCCGTCCAAGGAGTTTTCCGCCAAGGCGCACATCCAGTCGATGGCCCAATACAAGAAGCTCTGGACCGAGTCCGTGAAGTCGCCGGATAAGTTCTGGAAGAAGCAGGCCGAAACCGAGCTGGTGTGGCAGAAACCCTTCACCAAGGTGCTCCAGTGGAAGGAGCCGTTCGCCAAGTGGTTTATCGGCGGCAAACTCAACGTCTCCGCCAACTGCCTGGACAAATGGCTCGGCACCGCCACCGCCAACAAGGCCGCGCTCATCTGGGAAGGCGAGCCCGCCACCGACGGCAAACCGGGCGAGGAACGCGTCCTCACCTACAAGCAGCTCCACCGCGAAGTCTGCCGGTTCGCCAATGTCCTCAAGCGAAACGGCGTCGGTAAAGGCGACCGCGTCATCCTCTATCTGCCGATGATCCCCGAGGCGGCCATCGCCATGCTGGCCTGCACGCGCATCGGCGCGATCCACAGCGTCATCTTCGGCGGCTTCAGCGCCCAGTCGGTCGCGGACCGCGTCTTCGATTGCGGAGCGAAACTCATCGTCACGGCCGACGGCGGTTTCCGTCGCGGAGCCGTGGTGCCGTTGAAGAAGAACGTGGACGACGCCCTCAAGCTGAACGACGCCTCCGGCCAGTCGCTGACCGGGACCATCGAGAAAGTCGTCGTCGTCCGCCGTTGCGGCAACGAAGTCCACATGACCGAGGACCGCGACGTCTGGTGGCACCGCGAGTTGGAGTATGTCTCCGATGTTTGCCCAGCCGCGAAGATGGATTCCGAGGCACCGCTGTTCATCCTCTACACCAGCGGTTCGACCGGCAAACCGAAGGGCATTCTCCACACCACCGCCGGCTATCTGCTCGGCACGAAGCTGACTTCCAAATACGTCTTCGACCTCAAACCCGAGGATGTCTACTGGTGCACCGCCGACGTCGGCTGGGTCACCGGCCACAGCTACA
>CANJSG010000204.1 GCA_947476875.1 Verrucomicrobiota bacterium
AGATCAACAAGTCCACCAGCACCATTCTCCAGGCTGCGGGTGGTCTGAAGAAGGTCACCGCTTCCGTGCTCCTTGCCCAGCGCTTCACCGGGACGGGCAAGGACCGCAAGGCCGAACCACGACAGCCCGAAGAACTCAAGAAACTCCGCCAAATCGTCTCCAACGCCATTGGCACGACGGAAGACGGCGTCGTCCTTGATGAAATCACGTTCAACGACCAACCCGCCGTCGAGATCGCCACCAAGCTTGAGAAGGAGGAACGCACCCAGTTCCTCATCGAGACGGGCCAGAAGCTCATCTATCCCGGCGTCGCCCTGATCCTCGGCATGATGTTCTTCCGCACGCTCAAGAAGACCAAGTCCGACGACCTCCCGATCGGTGTCGCCGTGGGGGACCTCATCCCGGACGGTGTCGGATCCGAAGGCTTCGGCGGAGGTTCCAAGAAGAAGAAGAAGGACGAGGTCGTCACGGTCGAAGTCCTGAACCGCCTCATCAAGGAAAACCCGGCCAGCATGACCCAGGCGGTCCGAGCGTGGCTGGGCCGCAACACGACACCCACCATCACGGATCAGAAGTAACATGGCAGCCCAAGCCGAATCCGATCAGATCGTTCCCGACATCGCCAAGATGTCGAAGGTCCAGAAGCTTGCCGCTCTGCTCATCATCCTCGGGCCCGAAGCGGCCGCCGGGATCATGAAGGAGTTCGACGATAGCGAGCTCGAATCGGTCAGCAGCGAAATGTCGAAGATCAAGATGCTGCCCCTCGATCTCCAGAAGGAGATCCTGAAGGAGTTCACGAGCGTGGCCGTCGAGGCCAGCACGGCCGTCCTCGGCGGGATCGAATACACTCGGGGAGCCCTGGAAAAGTCCGTGGGCCTCTACAAGGCGGCGGATGTGATTGGACGCGTCGCGCCGACGAGGACGCCGGTTGGAGCCATGCAGGGCATCGCCGACATGGAGGCCAAGCAGCTCGTCAATCTCATCAAATACGAGCAGCCCCAGACGATCGCGCTCCTGATCAGCTACCTGAAGGCCGAGAAGATGGGCGCCGTCATCTCCCAGCTCCGCGGTGAACAGAGGGACGCCGTCCTCGAACGGCTCGCGACCCTCGCTCCGACGCCGGTTGAAATCGTTGAGAAGATTGTCGAGGTCATCAATCAACGCCTCGGAGGCAAGCCGGTGAAACCGATGAGCCAGACGGGCGGCATCAAGACCACGGCCGAAGTGCTCAACGCGATGGACAAGAACCTGAGCAAGGCGTTGCTTGTCGCCCTGGAGGAACGCAATCCGGAATTGGGCGCATCCATCCGGCAGAAGATGTTCACCTTCGAGGACCTGGTCCTCCTCGACGCCCCCTCGCTCCAGAAGATTCTCCGAGAGGTCGAAATGCGCGATTTGGCGGTCGCCCTCAAGACGTCCAGCGACAAGCTCAAGACGGCTCTGCTGTCCTGTCTGTCCAAACGGGCCGCGGAGACGGTCAACGAGGAGATCGGCTTCATGGGCCCGCTCAAGCTGCGCGACATCGAAGGCGCGCAGGGCCGCATCATCGACGTGGTGCGCCGGCTCGAGGCCGATGGCGAAATCGATCTGGGCGGAGGCGGCGATGCCTCATAGTGAAGTCATCCGGATCACAAAGCCGTTCCGCGCCATCCGGCCGCTTTCTTCGGGCGTCCTCGTCCAGCAGATCGACGGTGCAGCCAGGGGCGTTTCCTCGAATCCTTCTTTCCAGCCGAGTCCGCCGGCGGACTTGGAACTCCAGCTCCGCCGCGCGCGCGAAGAGGGCCGGCTCGAAGGCGAACGCCAACTCGGCGAACAGCTCATCCAACAGCGGACCGAGATGCAGCAGCTTCTCGACGGAGTGGTCGTGCCACTTCGTCAAGCGGTGGGTCAAGTCATGCGGGATGCCGAGCATGCGGTCACTTCGCTTGCGTTGGACATCGCCCAAAAACTCGTCGCGGATCTCCCGATCACGTCCGACATGGTCGTGGGCGTGGTGAAGGACGCCCTGATGCAGGTCGAGGAATCGGCCGAGTTCCATGTGCGCCTCAGCGCGGCCGATCTCGAACTCCTCCAGCGTTCGGGCTCTCAACTTGCCAGTGGTCGGTTCAACGGCAGCACCGTCCATTTCCATGCCGCTCCGGATGTCAGCCGCGGCGGCTGCATCGTCCAGACGCGCTTCGGGATCATCGATGCCCGGCGCGAGACCAAGCTCGAACTCCTCCGCCACAGCCTTCTTCCCGACGCATGATCGATCGCTCCAGCCCCGTGTCGACGTCCCGGCTCGAATCCCTCCGCCGGCGGGTGCAGGAAACCCGTGTCGTGCGGCAGCACGGCCGCGTGGTGCAGCTCATCGGCCTCGTCATCGAATCCGAGGGGCCGCTGTGTTCCGTCGGTGAAATCTGCCGCATCGAATCCGGGCGGCATGACTCCACCACGCTGGCCGAAGTCGTCGGCTTCCGGAACAACCATGTCCTGCTCATGCCGCTGGGCGAGCTCCACGGCATCCATCCCGGCAGCGAGGTTGTTGCGCTTGGCAGCGCCCTGCGCGTTCCCGTCGGCGAATCGCTCAAGGGCCGCGTGATCGATGGACTCGGCAATCCCCTCGACGATCTCGGACCGCTCAACTGCGACCGCACCGCGCCGTTGGCGACGCAGCCGCCGCACCCGCTCAAGCGCCAGCGCATCGAGAATTTTTTCCGCACGGGCATCAAGGCGATGGATACGTTCACTCCGTGTGGACGCGGACAACGGCTCGGCATCTTCGCCGGTTCCGGCGTCGGCAAGTCGACTCTGCTCGGCATGATTGCCAGCAAGGCCGAGGCGGATGTGAACGTCATCGCTCTGATCGGCGAGCGTGGTCGTGAAGTCCGGGAGTTCCTGGAGAAGGATCTCGACGAAGCCGGACGCCGCAAATCCGTCGTCGTCGTCGCCACGTCGAACCAGCCTGCCATCGCGCGGTTGAAGGGGGCCTTCCTCGCCACCGCCGTCGCCGAGTATTTCCGCGACGCCGGACAGAACGTCCTGCTGATGATGGATTCGGTCACGCGCTTCGCCATGGCCCAGCGAGAGATCGGCTTGGCGGTCGGGGAACCTCCGGCAACGCGTGGCTACACGCCCTCGGTGTTCTCGCTTCTCCCGCAACTGCTCGAACGTGCGGGCAACGGCGAAACAGGGTCGATCACCGCACTCTACACCGTGCTCGTCGAAGGCGACGACATGAACGACCCGATCGCCGACACGGTGCGGTCGATCCTTGATGGCCACATCGTCCTGTCGCGTGAGTTGGCGCATCAGAACCACTATCCGGCCATCGACGTGCTTTCATCGGTCAGCCGTCTTGTCCGAGACCTGACGACCTCCGATCAGCAGGAGATCGCGGGCCGGGCGCGTGATCTGTTGGCCACGTTCAAGAAGAACGAGGACCTCATCAACATCGGCGCCTATCAGGGCGGCAGCAGCGCCACCATCGATACGGCCATCCGGCTGATCGAGCCGCTTCGCCAGTTCCTCAGGCAGAAGGTCGGAGAGGGCTTCCACGAAAAGCAGAGCTGGGAATCGCTGACATCGGTCATCAACCAGCCCGCTCCCCCGCCGGCCGCTGCGAAGTCAGTGATCCGCTAAGCATGGATTCCTTGCCGCCCGCCACTTGACGTCGCGGAAGATGCCGGCAGGTTCTCGGCGCATGCGAACGCCCACGGATTTTCTCGAACGGCCGTCCCTCGCTCCGGTCTCTTCCTGCATCATGAATCTCCTGTCCGCTTTATTTGTCTGTGTTGCGACGGCCCTCGTGTCGTCCGCAGCCGACTCCAAAACCATGAACGATTCCAAACCCGCCGCAGTTGCCACCGAAAAGATCGTCCTCGGGGGCGGCTGTTTCTGGTGCGTTGAAGCGGTCTATCAGCGTCTCGAAGGGGTCAAGTCCGTCGAGTCTGGTTACGCGGGGGGGCACGTGCCGAACCCGACCTACAAGCAGATCAGCTACGAGGACACCGGCCACGCCGAGGTCATCCAGGTGGAATTTGATCCGAAGGTGATCACTCTCGACTCCGTGCTGAAGGTGTTCTGGGCGGCGCATGATCCGACGACCAAGAACCGTCAGGGGGCCGACTCTGGCCCGCAGTATCGGTCGACCATCATGTTCGCCAACGACGCTCAGAAGGCCGTGGCCGAGAAGTCGATCAAGGACGCGCAGAAGGATTTCAAGGCTCCCATCGTGACCGAAGTTGTGGGGCTGAAGGTGTTCTACAAAGCAGAGGACTACCACCAGAACTACTTCAATCTAAACGCGAGCAAGAACCAGTATTGTTCGGTCGTGATCGGACCCAAGCTCCACAAGCTGATCAAGGCCGGCTTGATCAAGGAGAAGCCTGTTCTCTGAGTCCTAGGTAGTGGAATGAAGAAGGCCGCCGGGATCTCCGGCGGCCTTCTCTGTTTAACCGTGATTGGGGGCTGCTTCGGGCTTAGAGGCCGAGCTTCGGGGCGATGACCTTTTCCAGCTTGAGCGTGTCGGCGCCGAACTGGCGGATGCCTTCGGAGAGCTTCTCGGTGGCCATCGCGTCTTCGTTGTGCATCCAGCGGAAGGTTTTCTCGTCGAGATGCAGCTTGGCGTCCGTGTTGAGGGAAGCGGCTTTGGAGGCGTCGAGTTTGCGGACGACGGTGCCGGAGGCTTTCTGGAGGTCTTCCAGCAGGTTCGGGCTGATGGTCAGGAGGTCGCAGCCGGCGAGTTCGGTGATTTCGCCGAGGTTGCGGAACGAGGCGCCCATGACCTCGGTCTGGTAGCCGTAGGTCTTGTAGTAATTGTAGATGCGGGAGACGGAGACAACGCCGGGATCTTCCGCGGGCGCATACTCCGCCTTGCCGGTGCTCTTTTTATGCCAGTCGAGGATGCGGCCGACGAAGGGCGAGATGAGCTGCACGCCGGCTTCGGCGCAGGCGACGGCTTGGGCGAAGGAGAAGAGCAGGGTGAGGTTGCACTTGATGCCGTCCTTCTTGAGCGCGGCGGCGGCTTGGATGCCTTCCCAGGTGGAGGCGATCTTGATGAGGATGCGTTCGCGGGAGATGCCGGCGGCCTCGTATTGGGCGATGAGTTTGTGGGCCTTGGCGACGGTCGCCGTGTGATCGAAGCTCAGGCGGGCATCGACCTCGGTGGACACGCGGTGCGGGACGATCTTGAGGATTTCGAGGCCGAACGCGACGGAGAGCGCGTCGAGCGCGGCGTCGAGCCGCTGGGTGGCGGGGAGGTTCTGGGAAACAACGCCCGCCAAGGTGGCATCGATCAAGGCCGCGTATTCGGGCATCGTGGCCGCCTTGAGCAGGAGGCTCGGATTCGTGGTGGCGTCGCGGGGCGTGTATTTCTTCATGGCCGCGAAGTCCCCGGTGTCCGCGACGATCAGGCTGAAATTCTTGATTTGGCTAAGGAGGTCACTCATTGAGCGGTGACGGTAGGTGGCGCTGCGGAGAAATCAATCCGGGCGATGGGTTCATTGGCACGGTGAAAAAGACCGCTCAAGGATTCCGGAGGGAGTCCGATACTTCTCCTGTCATGAGACAAAGGCCGCCGGCAGCCTGATGATGCCGGCAAGGAAATGGTGGGCCTGCTTAAATTCCACCCGTGGCATGGATGCCGCGTTTTAGACACCCTTTAACCGGGGTGACTCAAGGAAAGAGTCTATGGTTATCAATACAAA
This sequence comes from Verrucomicrobiota bacterium, assembly GCA_947476875.1. Taxonomy (GTDB): domain Bacteria; phylum Verrucomicrobiota; class Verrucomicrobiia; order Limisphaerales; family CANJSG01; genus CANJSG01. Next base: position 5,688 of record CANJSG010000204.1, read on the forward strand.
CATCCCCGCCCAGAGCTCCGCGCGTCTGCTGTCCGAATCCTCTTCGATGCTCGCCAAGTCACTTGCGCGACTGTCGTCAGGTTCCAAGATCATCTCCCCTGAGGATGACGCCGCCGGTTTGGCCGTGTCCCAGAGGTTTGATGCGCAGATCAACCGGACTGAGGCGGCGAAAAACAACATCAGCAACGCCGTATCCTTCAATCAGACACAGGACGGATTCCTGCAGAAGGTGGGCAAGGCGTTGGACCGCATGTCCGAGCTCTCGGTCCTCTCGCAGGACGTGACCAAGTCGAATGCCGACCGTGACCTGTATGACAAGGAATTCACGGAGCTGAAGACCTACATCAACAACTCGGCCAGCAAGGATTTCAACGGCATCAGCCTCTTCGGCGGATCCACCCTCTCGGTGACCACCGACGGCGACACGAGCAGCGGGACTACGAACGCGTTCGCGATGGCCGGGGTCAACCTCGCCGGAGCCTCCTACTCCGCCGCCACTGGATCCACCTCCGGCGTCTCCACCGTGTCCGGCGCCGCCAGTGCGTTGACGAACGTCAAGGGAGCCATCAACCAGCTCGCCAAGGACCGCGCCCAGATCGGTTCCAATATCGCCCGGCTCAACTACACCAACGAGCAGCTGGGAGTCCTCAAGGACAACCTCGCGTCCGCCAACAGCCGCATCAAGGATGTGGATGTCGCCGAGGAAAGCACCAAGTTCGCCCGATACAACATCCTGGTTCAGGCAGGCACCGCGATGTTGGCTCAGGCAAATCAGACACCCCAGTCCGCTCTCCGGTTGCTCCAGTAAGAAGCGCCTTCGGACTGACGGGTCGACAATTCGGGTGGCGCGCAAGCGCCGCCCGAACCAGCTTCGGGAAAGGGGAAAAGGGCACGGGCAAAGGGAAGGGAATGGGCTGGCAGGGCGGCGAATCCAAGGGGTGAGAAGGGAACGATTCCCGCTACTGCAACAGATGTGACCGCAAGGTCCACGGTTCCCGGTCACCGCCAACGGCCGGAGAGGAGAAGGTGACGCCTCCACAAATTCACCCGCGGCATGGATGCCGTGTCTTCACCCCTCCAAAGGGGGTGACTCAAGGAAAGAGTCATTATGGTAATCAATACAAACGTGTCGGCCCAGAGCAGCGCCCGTCTGCTCGCCGATTCGTCCTCAATGCTGTCCAAGTCATTGGCCCGCCTGTCCTCCGGATCGAAGATCGTTTCGCCGGAAGACGACGCCGCCGGTTTGGCGGTATCCCAGCGTTTCGACGCTCAGATCAACCGCACTGAAGCGGCGAAAAACAACGTCAGCAATGCGGTCTCGTTCAACCAGACGCAGGACGGGTTCCTGCAGAAGGTGGGCAAGGCGCTGGACCGCATGTCCGAGCTGTCGATCCTCTCGCAGGATGTGACCAAGTCGAATGCCGACCGCGACCTCTATGACAAGGAGTTCACCGAGCTGAAGACCTACATCACCAACTCCTCGACGAAGGACTTCAACGGAATCAGCCTGTTCTCGAGCACGGCGCTGTCTGTCACCACGGACGGCGACACCAGCTCGGGTTCAAGCGGCGCGTTCTCGATGACCGGCGTCAACCTCTCCGGCGCATCCTACTCGGCTGCGACGGGATCGAGCTCCGGTGTCTCCACTGTCGCCGGTGCCGCCAGTGCGTTGACGAACGTCAAGGGAGCCATCAACCAGCTCTCGAAAGACCGCGCGCAGATCGGTGCGAACATCGCCCGGCTCCACTACACCAACGAACAGCTGGGAGTCCTCAAGGACAACCTCTCCGCCGCCAACAGCCGCATCAAGGATGTGGATGTCGCCGACGAAAGCACCAAGTTCGCCCGATACAACATCCTGGTTCAGGCAGGCACCGCG
>CANJSG010000205.1 GCA_947476875.1 Verrucomicrobiota bacterium
AGCTCAAGCCTCCCAGCCAGCCCGAGTCCGAGGCCTGTTGCAGGTAGTCGTTATGCGTCAGCCGGGCCATTTCCGATTCGGGCGCCTTGATCTGCCGGTAGGGGATCTGGAACGTCCCCGGTCCGGTTCCCACGACCGGATTGCGGGTGGCAGTCCTGAGGGCGGCTTCCCAGTAGTCCAAGCGTGCCTCGACGCTGGTGGCGCCTTTCTGGAAGTAACCGGAATAGCGGACGAAGAACGCGGCGATTCCCAGAAGACCCACCACGCCCAGCACGATCAGCTTGCGGCGGGTCGGCCAGTTCATTTTCCAGAAAAGAAATCCTCCAGCCACGAGGGCGATCAACCAGCCGGACTTGGACCCCGACCAATAGAGGCAGGCGGCCGAAACTGCCACCAACCCTCCCGTCGCCAGCCAACCGATCAGCGGCCGCATTCCGGCGGTCGCGTTCCTGATCCAGGCAACTCCCACCGGCAGCAGCAGCAGGATCCCTCCGGCCAATGCGTTCGGGTAGACGAACGTCCCGAAGACCCGGGTGCTCGTAAGCTTCTTTTGAAAGGCCGGATCGGCGAACTGCGCTTGCAGCTCCGGAGACATTTTCGAGACGTCCATGCTGAGAAACGCCTTCCGGGTCGCCTCCAATCCGCCGAAGTGCTGGTCCCACGCCATCCAGAGTGAGAAGGCCAGACCCGCAGTAAGCCCGAGCCAGAGCAATCCGCCGTTGGGAGACCGGGCCAAGACCAGCCAACCGAGCAGAAGGGAGATCATGCATCCGGTGAACTGGACAAGAGTCGGATGCGTCAAGGCACCGGACACCGACTGCGTCGCCGAAACGAACTGCCAGACAAACCATACGGCCAACAATACGACGGCCGGAACCGAAGCGGGCCGGCTGAACCTGACGAAAGGGACCGCCATCAATGCCAGCGCCGCGAGCAGCCAGATTCCCCATGATGGAGGCCACGAGAAAAAAATCACCTCGGCCAACGAGGACGGCGGAGTGACCTGCTGTTCGAAGATCACCGGGTTGCCGAACTTCACGAAGATCAACCCAAACACCAAGCCGGTGAGGAGTGTCAGCCACCCGGGCAGCGGTGCGGTGCGGGCTGATGCCGGCGACGGGCTCATGCCTTGGCCGTGGTTCCGGTTTGCAGCCGGAGGAATCCGACCTCCAACGCCAGCGCCTCCTGCACATTGGTGTGGAGCAGTCGCTGGAGCCCATCGAGCGACAGCAGGTTGTTGCGGGCCTGGGTGGGCGTGAGCTTGCGGGCGATGGCGGAGGATTCAGCGGCCAAGGCCGGGAGCGCCAACTCGGCGGACTGCATTCCCTGCGTCAGCAGCCATACGTCGCGGAACCATTGCTGGACCAGCCCAAGCAGTTCGGCGCGTTGGCCGCGATACTCGGCTTCGATGGCGGCTTTCAGTTCCTCCTCCCACTTCTCGCGCAGGTCGGGATCGGCGTCGTCGTATTTCTCCAAAGGCGACCCGGCACCGAGCTTCTTTTCGATGTCGTCGCGCAGCGTTGCGAGGCGCTCCGACAGGCTGGAAACGATCTGATACTTCTCCAGCAATCCGGCGGAATCCACCGCCAGCCTGCCGGCAAAACTTCTCAACCATTCGATGCTCGCGGGATCAACCGGAGCGTCGCCGCCGAAGTTCAGGCGGAGGCAACGCGAAAGGATCGTCTCCAGCAGCCGGCTCGGTTCGGAGCTGAGCAGGATCAGGATGGAACGCGGCGGCGGTTCTTCGAGCGTCTTCAGGAAGGCGTTCGCCGCCTCCACGCGCAGCCTGTCCGCCGCGACGATGACGCCCACCTTGTAGCCGCCTTCGACGGGCTTGAGGTTCATCGTCTGGATGAGGTCGCGGATCTGGTCCACGCCGATGATGCGGCTCTTGGATTCCGGCCGGAGCCACAGCACGTCGGGGAAGTTGCCCTCCTCGATGCGTCGACAATTGGAGCAACCACCGCAGCAATCGATCGCGGCCGCGAGTTCGCCACGCCGGACGGGATTCTGGCAGCTCAAGGTCTGCGCCAGCGTGCGTGCGACCCGCTCCAGCGCCGGCATCGAGCCGCCGCTCAGCAGGTAGCCATGCGCCAGCCGCCCCTTTTCGAGGCTGCGTTGGAGCAGATCGATGCCCTGCTGGTGTTCTGTGAGGCGTGAGAAACTCATCAGGGCCTCGGGGGATAGCTCTCTGGCGGACGACCGAGGTGCTCTGCTTCCAATTTTTTTACCGCGAGCGGAATGCTGCACTCATGGCGGCCGTCGATGGCGATGTCGATCGAGTAGTTGCCTTCCACCTCGAACTTCAGCGCCTGGATGTTCACCACGATGTTGCGGGAGACGAAGCTCGCCTCGGCCGGCACTTCGACTTCGAGGGGGATCTCGATGCCCGGCATGACCGGCCGGCCGTCGTCATTGACGAATCCGATGCGCAGCTTGTGGGGTCCTTCCTCGATCTTTTCGAAGACGATGCGGAGCGCGACCGACGCGGCGGGATGGGTCGCCGGAAGGCTGGGCGTCAAGATCGTGTCGAACGTCCCCAGCAGGTTGAGCTTGCCGCCGTAGTCGGTGGCGGCGTCGCACAGCGCTGCGATCTGGATGTTCATGTCGCGAAAGGATGCGTGGCGTCCGCCGGGGCGTCACGTGAGAAGATGGGCTTGCCAAGCAAAGCCTGCGGCGCGCCACTGGACCGATGAGCGTCGCCGAACTGAAACAGGCTGTGGATGGACTCACGAACGAAGAGCGGCTCGAATTGGGGGAGTATCTGCGCTGGCGAGCAAGCAGGGACGACCCGGCATGGCATGCGGAACTCGGCCGACGATTGGATCAATCCCTTGGCGGCAATTCTGCCAATGCATCTGAGCTCTACTCCCTGAACGACCGGCTCAACTCCGAAGGCAAGTGACCGGCACTTACTCCTTCACGGTGAGTCGGGAAGTGCTCGGGCAGTTCGCCTCGCTGCCAGCTCGTCAACGCAGCCGTCTCCTTCATGCCTTCGAGGCGCTAGCTGAAACGCCCTTTCTCCCAAACGACGCGAGGTAGAACGATCTGAGCGGACGACCTCTATCGGTCCGCCGGTTCAGCGAATGGACTCTGACCTGGTGGGTGGATCACGCAGCAAAGCAGGTCCAGATCCTGGCTTTGGAGCACTTGCGATACTGATCACCGGCCGAGAACGGCTGCCTTCAACGCCTCGTAAACGTCGGTCGACTTCATCGCGTCTCCAGCCTGGCCGGAAGTGTTGGCCGTGATGAACACAGGCCAATCCTTGCGATCCTTCGGTCGGCAGCCGTGTGAACCTTTCACGAGGGATGCGTCGAGCGGGATCAGGTCCATCAGCATCCGGAAACCCAGTTTCTTCTTCAGCAGGCGCCATGCGATCTTGAGCTTGGGCAGGGTGATCTTCGGATCGAGGAAGAGTTCCACCGGATCGTAGCCGGGCTTGCGATGGATGTCCACGCAGCGGGCGAAGTCGGGCGCCTTCGCATCGTCGAGCCAGTAGTAGTAGGTGAACCACGCGTCTTCGTTCGCGACCGCGATGAGGTCGCCGGTGCGGATGTGGTCAATGCCGGCGGCCCGCTTCTCGGCGGTGTCCATCACGCTGGCCACGCCGTCGGTCGATTCGACGAGCGCGCGGACTTCGTTCCGGATCGACGGATCGTTGAGGTAGATGTGGGCGACCTGGTGGTCGGCGACGGCAAAGGCCTTCGAGTTGCCCGCATCAAGGATCTCCCGACCAAGTTCATCCTTCGCCGTGATCCAGCCGCGCAGCCGGAAGAGGCGGTTGAGGTGGACAGCCTTCGAGACATTCGTGATTCCGTATTCTGAAAGCAGGACGACTTTCACGCCGCGCTTCTCGAAGAACTGGATGAGGTCGCCGACGAGCTCGTCGATGGCTTTCAGGTCGGGGAAGATCGCGGAATTGAGGGGCGGATTCCTGATGCCGGATTCCTGATCCCTGATGCCTGATGGGCTGGCGCTGTTTTTATGCGGCATCTGGGATCCGGTATCCGGGATCGGTGCATACGGTCCGAAGCGCTGGAGGTTGTAATCCAAATGCGGAAGGTAAACGAGGCTCAGCGTCGGCTGATACTTTGTCTCGGTCCACTTGGCCGAATCCGCGATCCAGCGCGAAGCGCAGTCGGGTGCGCCTTGGGGTGATTCGATGCCGGCCACCGGCCCCCAGAAGCCGGCGAACGGAAAGTCTCCGAGCTCCTTCTTGATCTCCGTGCGGATGGAATACGGCCACGAGTAGACGTCGAAAAACTTGCGGCCATCGGCCGGATACATGGGACGCGGTGTGATCGAGTAGTCGGCCGACGCATACATGTTATACCACCAGAAAAGCTTCGCGCAGGTGAACGCCGGATCGAGCTGCTTGAGTTCGTCCCAGAGTTTCGGCGCGGTGACGACGTGGTTCGACTGCTTCCAGAACTGCACCTCGCTCAGTTCTCGGTGGAACCAGCCGTTAGCCACGATGCCGTGGGCCGTGGCGGTCTTCCCGGTGACGTAGTCGGACTGAGCGGTGCAGGTGACGGCGGGGAAGGCCGGGTCGATATGGCGGAGCGAACCGCGTTTGCGGAACGCCGCGATGGCCGGCGTGTGTTCGCCGATGAGGCTTTCCGTCAAACCGACGACATTGATGACAACCGTTCGCTGCATGGGCGGGACACTTCACTTCGGCGGGATGAAAATCAACGCGCCGGCCTGTGAATAACTTCCTCAGCGCCCCGATCGACACCTCCGTGGCGCCGGAGACTGTCGTGATGAATCGATGAGCCGTGCCTTCCATCAAACCCATTTCCGGCGGACTCCCGCCGAGGAACGACGCGGCATCGATCCAAATCTCCGAGGTGCCCCATGAAGTTCCTGCAACTACTCCAACCCACCCGCTTCCGTCCGAAACGCTCTGGTCCGCCGGATCCGTCCGTGTTCCTCGTCCGATCAGATCCATTCCGTCTGATAGTTTGGCTTTGCTGGCTCACTGGCCTTGTCGGCGTCGTATGTCCGTCGGGCCTTGCCGCGTTCCACGGCGATCTTCTCAATGGAACGGACTTCGCCGTGTTGCGGCCACCGGCGGCGATGTTTGAAGCCGAGGTTCGTCGTTTGCCCCAGCCAATGGTCAACTGGACCTACTTGCCCGCGACGAATTCTCCCGCCGTCCAGTCGATGAACGCGGAGTTGTCCGATCTTCGAAAGGCGCTTCGCCTGCAAGGGGTGAGGGATCCGGAGGCGATCGTGCGCGCCCACGAAGAGCAGCGAAGCGACGCGGTGGCGAAGTTCGACGATGTCCGTCAGATCAACCCAGGCTTGGATACTCCGGACAGCGAGAACGAGCGGGTCTCGCGGAAGATTCGCATCGTCGAAGGCCTGCCTACGGAGTTCGCCGACTACTTTCGGGGCTGGCTGGCGTTCAAGGAAGGCAGGACAAACGACGCGATCAAATCCTTCGAAGCGGTGTTGGCGCTTCCCGAGAAAGACAGGCGCTTCAAGTCGGTGTGGGCCGCCTATCTGCTGGGGCGCGCCCAGCAGGATGCGCAGCCGGGCCAGGCGGTCTCCAGCTTTCAACTAGTGCGGGCCTTGGCGAAGCAGGGCTTCAGCGACGGGATCGGGTTGGCGGCGGAAAGTATCGGATGGGAAGCGCGGGCGCACTTGAAAGCCAAACGCTATGTGCGGGCGATGGAGTTGTATCGCGAGCAGTTCGCTGCCGGGGACCACAACGGCGTCGTGTCGTTGAAGTGGGTTGCGGGTGAGGTGTTCGCGGAGGGAGGGAGGGCGCTGGCGGACGCCGCGGCCCATCCGATCGCCCGCCGAATCGTGACCGCGTGGTTCACCGATCAGCCCGTCTGGTCGGAACCCGAAGAATCCGGAGGGGAGCCGCCGATCGCGACGTGGCTCAACCTGATCGAGCAGGTGGGCACGAATGACACCGCGCTGGCGGAGCAATTGTCCCTGGCGGCGTATCACGCGGGTGATTGGGTGGCCGCGAAGCGTTGGGTGGATCGGTCGGCCAAAGCGCCCGTCGGCGAATGGATCCGTGCCAAACTTCTCCTGCGAAATGGCAAACGGGACGAAGCTGCGAAACTACTCTCGGGCCTCGCACCTCTTTTTCCCCGGGACGAACGATGTGATGACGCGCCGGCGTCGACGCGGATGGCGGACTCGCTGACGACAACCTGGGCGACACCGGGAAAACGGATCCAAGCCGAACTTGCGGTTCTCCGGCTTGGCCAGGGTCGCTATGCCGACGCTTTGGACCTGTTTCTCAAGGCGGATTCCGCCGTGGACGCCGGATACGTCGCTGAACGGGTTCTGGGCTTGGACGAATTGAAGTCGTTTGTCGACCGGGCGTGGCCGGATCGCGTGCTGACGGAGGAGGAGCGGCAACCGTTGGGTGATACGGCCGACTGCCGTGATCGCGTGCGCCACGAAGCCCTCGTCAAGGAAGACGGCGTGCGATCGATGATCCGGTCGTTGCTCGCCCGCAGGTTGGTCCGTGCGAGCCGTGGAGCCGAGGCGCGTCCGTATGTCGCCCCGGATCTGTTGGGCGACTACGATGCAATGATGGCCGGCCTGAGGACCGGCGAAGATGAATCGCTCCTGAAGGAGCAGCGCGCGCGCGGATGGTGGAGTGCGGCGCAGATCATGCGGACGAACGGCATCGTCCTCGTGGCCACGGAGGTGGAGCCGGACTGGGCGGCGGTCGGTGGGAACGACGAACCCACGCCGACGCTTTCGAACCGGTTTGCTTCGGCGACGCTCAAGCTCTTCGCCGCCTCCGAGGACGAGGTCCGTCGTGCGAGGTCGAGCGCCACCGATCCGGAGATCCGGTTCCACTACCGCTATCAGGCGGCGTTCATCGCGATGGATGCCGCGAAGCTTCTTCCGGACAACGAAGAGCTGACGGCGACGATCCTCTACACGGCCGGTTGCTGGCTGAAGAACCGGGAACCGAAGGTCGCCGATCTGTTCTACAAGGCGCTGGTGCGGCGGTGTGGGAAGACGGAATTGGGACGGGCGGCCGACGTGAAGCGGTGGTTCCCGCCTCTCGATGAAGACGGGCATCCGATCCTGACCAGGCGTAGGTTCAACGACAATCCGCTCCCGTTGTTGCCGGGGATTGACACGCCGATCGAGGTTCCGGCGGTCGATCCGGTCATTTCGCCTTGAGCTTGCGGAGCTGGCGTAGGAGTTCCGACGCAGCCCTGCTGTGGTGGTGCTCCTTTCGCCACAGCAGTCCGATGGCGCGTTGCGGACGGGTGCCCGCGATGGACCGATAGACCGGTTCGTCGCGGGATCCCGCTCCGCAAGCCATGGCGGGAATCAGGGAAACGCCGAGGCCCGAAAGGACCAGGGCCTGGATCGTGTCGAGTTGGGCCGAGCGAAGGACGACGCGGGGCGAGAGGCCGTTGCGATCGCAGAAACTGAGGCTTTGGTCACCGAGGCAGTGGCCCTCCTTCATCAGGATGAACCTCTCCTGCTCGATGTCTCGGAGGCGCACGCTGGGCTTCTTGGCCAGCC
>CANJSG010000206.1 GCA_947476875.1 Verrucomicrobiota bacterium
CCGAAGAAGGCGGAGGACAGGGGGGCCAGGGTGCTTTCAGTCACAGTTCCAGGCTCGGCCAAGTTCATCAGGGCCACGTTGACGAAGTCACCACCGCCTCCTTCTTTCATCAGAATTTCGAAGTAGTGGGTTCCGTAAGGATTGAGGGTCGTGATGACCCGGCCGATGCCGTCGATGAACGGATTGCTGGTGGCGAGGGCATTGCAGCAGCCATCTTCCTGGGCGGCATTGTTAGTCGCCAAATTGAGCGAATTGTCGTCCGTGCTGACACGGATGCGGGACGCATCGTCGGAAGCGATGAAGAACGCCCAGAAGTTGGAGTAACTCGGGTCAGCCAGAGTGGGAGGCTTGATCCAGCCGGTGATCCGGGTGCCGAAGTTGTTCAAATCAGGACTGGTTTGCGCCTGGTTTAGGGAACCCGACAAGTAGTCCACGCGATTCGGTGCGTCGGGGTAGGTCGGCGCGCTGGTCAGGTTGGCGACCGCCGTTCCGCCGATTCCTTCATACCACTGGCGCAAGGCGAAGCCCTTGGAGAAGACCCACGCCAAGAACTGGGCGTTGGTGGAGCCGATGGCGTTGGTGTTGGACGAATTGTCCGCCACAAACCCGTTCACATTGACCGTGTAGAGCTGGCCTTCGGTCTGGAGGTCGGTCGAAAGGACGACGTTCGTGCCGGCTCCGGAGAGACGGGCGCCCACGACGTTGATGAAAGGGCTGACGGTGAAGGCCCCTTGAGCCAAGGCGTTGGTGACGCTGCGCGGGTCGAGAAATTCGTTGAAGTCCAGGGTGATTTCACGACGGGTCGCGCTGCCGCGGGCACGAACCAGAACTGGGGCGTTCGTGTCGGGCAGAACGGTCAGGACGGCGTTGGTGCTGGTGATCGGGCCGCCACCGATGTTGCTGGCGTTCATGAAGAACGTCGCGCCGTTGTCCCCCATGCGGGCCGGGAAGACGGAGTAGTTTGCGGAGTTCGCACCGTCGACCAGCGCGCCGTCACGGAACCAGCGGTAGGTCATCGGCTGTCCGCCGGCAGCGGACGAGAAGAAGGTCGCACGGGTGCCTTCGGCCACGACTGTGTTGGACGGCTGAAGGGTCAGCGTCGGAGGAGTCAGGTTCACGACGAAGTTAGTGAACGCAGACAGGTTGGCACCGGTGATCGGGCTGGAACCGTTGGCCGGAGCACCCGCACCGGGCAGCTGCCAGGCAATGCTGAAGTTGTCACCGCCGCCGCCTTCCTTCATGAGACCCTGGAAGAAGTAGGCGCGACCCGCGACAAGGTTGATGTCGTCGGACCGGTTGACCCGGCGCCCGTTGGCGCGGGGATCACCACGACGATCGCCGGTGTTGTAATCACGGGCACCGTTCCACTCCGGCTCACGCGCGATGAGGACCTTGTTGGCCGGGTTGGCATCGGTCGACAGGAACAGATTGGCGTTGTCGTCGGCGGAGATCCAGAACGAGTAGGCACCGGAAACGTTGGGAACGAGGTAGCCGATCAGTTCGGCACCGTAGTTGTCCGCGGAGTCCTGGTTGGCCTCGAGGATGTTCTTGAACTCCTCGCTATACACGCCGTTGATGAACTTGGCGTTGTTCGTCAAACTCGGGATATCCGTGCCACCGATGTCAAGATAACGGCGGGAGTTGAACACACCGTCCACCTGCACGAAGGACAGGGTGGAGTTCGGGAGGATGGTGTTGGAAACGAGGGCCACGTCGGTGATGTTGTTGACGACAACCGTGTAAACCACGCTGACGACGCCGGCAGCCGGCATCGGAGTCGTGTTCAACGTGACGGTGCGGTCACCGTCGAAGTTCACGGAGAGAACGGTCACCCCGAGAGTCTGGTTGGTGACGGCGAACTTGGCCGCAGTGACCGTCGAAGCCTTGAGCTTCTCGGAGAAGATCACGGTGACGGCATTGGTGCGGCCGAACGACTGGGCGGAGACGATGGTCGGCTTGATGGCGTCAGGCGTGACCGTCAGAAGCGCGGGAACCGTGCTGGTTACGATGCCGAACGAGTTGCTGGCCACGAGGCGATAGCGGTTCTGGTCATGGAGCACGACGCTGAGATTCGTGATGTCCAACCCTTGGAACACTGCGCCGGTCACCACGGTGTAGGAGGAACCGCCGTTGGTCAGGACGAGCCACTGGAAGGACATGGGCTGGGCGCCCATGACCGTTCCTTCGATCACGGTGTTGAGCGTTTCACCGGCGGTGACGTCCTGCGGCGTGCCGTCCAAGACGGTCTGCGCAGGAGCGGTGTTGAAGCCGGTGTATTGGCGCATCGCGAACGTCGGGGCGTTCTGGATGAAGAGGGAGTTGGTGCCGGTGGCCGCATCGAACTTGGTGAAGACGTGGTTGTGCGGGACAAGGTATTTGCCGCTGACGGGGCGGTTGAAGGAACCATCGGGGAGCGACCAACCGACACCGAAGTAGTCGTCGCCGCCGCCTTCTTTCATGAAGACTTCGTAGTAGTAGGTCTGGCCGCGCTGCAGGTTGATCAGGCCGGAGACCTGGGCAGCCTTGCCGGACCAGGAACCACGGCCGACCGCGCCGACGTTTTCACAGGCTTTGGTCAAACCGGAGGGAGTGGTGCCGGTGCTGATCCAAAACTCGGAGTCGTCATCCGAGTAGATGAAGAAGCGGTAGTTGCCGGTCTGGGGAGCCTGGATGAAACCACGGGTCCAAGTGCCGTAGTTGTTCAACCAGGACTGGTTGTCGAACAGGCCAGTCCGGAGGAAGGTCAACTCGGGAGGAAGGCCACCCAAGGTGTCGTCATACTGGTAGTAGTGGGCGGTGTTGAAGCCGAGCGGGAATTCCGGAAGAGCCTTCAACGAGGCAACGCTTGTTCCGGTTCCAGAATACCAAAGACGTGTGGCCATGCCGGCTCTGGCCGCTTGCGAAGCGGTCAGCGCCAGAAGGCACATGACGAGTAGTTTGAGGGTGCGCATAGGTTTGGGGGTTGGGCTTGGGATTGGGCTACTAAATGGAAAAAACGACAAATGTGCTCTCAGGTTGTTCCCAGTGAGTGGGTGGAGAAGATCAAATTTGGGTTACAGTTGGCAACAGCTTTTTTGGGACGAACGGCGGTGCCTTGAAACGCACAGGGGTATTTCAGCCTTCTGTGTCAGAACTTGACTCACATGCCTCATTCGTCGCATGAGCTGCGACCCCAATGGCCGAAGACCAAATGCAACTGCAGCGGCACGAGTTGAAATATCTCATCTCGGAGGCCGTAGCCGTGGAGATCCGGCAGTTCATCGCCTCGTTTCTTGAGATCGACGAGTTTGGAGCCACCCGTCCGGACCTGTCGTATCCGGTGCACTCGCTGTATCTGGATTCCCCCCTGCTCGTGACCTACTGGCACACGATCAACGGGAACAAGAACCGCTATAAACTCCGGATCCGCTTTTATGACGACCGGCCGGACAGCCCGGTCTTTCTCGAGATCAAACGCCGGATGAACGACGCCATCCTCAAACAACGCGGCGCCCTGAAGCGCCAGTTCATCGGTTCGTTCATGAACGGCCAGCTGCCCGAGGCCTCGATGATCGCCTCCCGGGATCCGAAGCAGATGGGCGCGGTCATGCGGTTCCACGAGCTGATGCAGAAACACCAGGCCCGCCCGACGGCCCACGTCTCCTACATGCGCGAGGCGTGGATCAGCCCGCATGACAATTCAGTGCGGGTGACGATGGACCGGAACGTCCTGTGCGGGCCCGAATTCACGACGGATTTCAAAGCGGAAGTGAACGATCCGGTCTGTGTTTTCGGGAAGAAAGTGGTGTTGGAACTGAAGTTCACCGGGAGATTTCCGAACTGGTTCCGCGAGCTGGCCCAGTCGTTCGGACTGATGCAATGCAGCGCGGCGAAGTATGCGGATGGAATTGCACTGAAGGGCGAAAGGTTCTTTTCCGATCCAATCTCAAGCGCGAGTCCGACGTCGGACTCGCTGATTATGCGGGACAAGCGGGTTGCGGAACTTGGCCGTGACCAGTCAGACTCCCCGCAGTCCCCTCTCAAAGAATGAACGCACTGAACTGGCTGACCCAAGGCGACCAGGGCCTGTTTCCAACCGAAATGGCGCCGATGCTCCTGGGTCTCGTGCTGTCCCTGCTGGCGGGCCAGATCCTTGCACACGTCTACATGGTCACGCATCCGGGCTTGTCGTATTCCCGCTCTTTCGTGAACGCGATCAGCGTGATGCCGGTGCTCGTGGCGTTGGTCATGGGTGTCATGGCGAACAACCTCGTGACGGCCTTCGGACTCATGGCGGTCTTCGCCATCGTCCGCTTCCGCAACATCCTCCGGGACACGCTCGACACCTGCTACCTGCTGGGATCGCTCGTCCTCGGCATGGCCTGCGGCACGCAAAAATTCTCGACCGCCCTGCTCGGTCTCGCCGTGGTCGCCGGCATCCTCCTTTTCCTCTGGTATACGGAATTCGGCAGCCGCCATCGCTACGACGTGATCCTGAACCTCCACTGGGCGCGGCCGCAGACGGACTTGCCCGACCTGTCGCGCCTGCTGGAACGCCACGGACTCAAGGTCCACGTCGCCAGCCAGCGCAGCCACGAAGGATCTGAAGGCGTCGACCTTTCCTACCGGGTGCTGCTGCGCGATCCATCCCGGCTCGGCGAAATGACCTCCGAACTCCGCAACCTCAGCGGCATCACCCGCGTCACCACGATCAAGGCCGAAGACGAATCCGAGCTGTAAGCCGCACCCCACGCCATGCCGTCACTCGAACCCATCCCTGTCCCGCGGCACCTGCGCTGGCGCGAATTCCGCGTCCGCTTCCTGCCCGGGCTGACCACCTTTCTGCTGGCCGCCACGGCCGCCGTCATCTGGCAGCAACAGATCACCCCCCAGGGCATCGTCGGCCAGGTGGAGATCCACCAAAGCGCCGTCGGTTCACCCAAGAAGGGCGTCATCGCCGAAGTCCTCGTGGAAATGCACCAGAAGGTCAGCGCAGGAGATCCCATCGCCGTGATCGAGATCGCCAGCCCCGCATTCGTCGAATCCTACCGCGGCCTGATCGGTGCTGAAACCGACCTGCTCAAGAGCAACTTCGCCCCCATCCGTCCGCAGCAGCAGATGTTGATCGACTACGAACGCCTCCGGCTCGACGCGCTCGTGCTTCAAGCCCAGGTCGCCGTGGCCAAGGTCCAGCTCGCCGAAGCCGAGAACGAACTCCTGCGCAGCAAGGAACTCGCGGCCAGCAAGATCATCTCCGCCTCAGAATTCGAACGTTTCACCGCGCTGCGCGACGCCCGCAAGACCCAGGTGACCGAGTTGACCGCCCTCGTGACCGAGTCGTTCAACGCCGCCAAGGAAGCCATGCCCATCAAGGAAGGCATGACCCCGAACTCACGTGCCGAAGCGATGGCCGCCGCCATGGTCTACCAGGACAGGAAGCTGGGCTACGTCGACGCGGAATTTGGCAAGCTCATCATCCGCGCTCCAGCCGACGGATTCATCGGACAGATTCATCGCCGCAAGGGCGACGTGGTCGACACCAATCTACCGGTGGCCACGATCAACACGGCTTCGGGCAACACGGTGATCGGGTTCGCCCGCCAACCCCTGCGCGAAATGCCCACGGTCGGAATGGAGGTAGAAGTCCGCGCCCGGTCGAAGAAACGTCCCTCCGTCATCGGCAAGGTCCGGTCCGTCGGCAGCCAGCTGGAACCGATCAACCCGGTCCTGTTGCCAATGACCACGAGCGACAGGAAGAACCCCGAGCTCGCCCTGCCCTTTCTCGTCGACATCCCGAAGGAACTCCACGTCCTCCCCGGCGAGACGGTCGACATCTTCCTCACGCCGTCGAAGAACTGAGCCACGGCAGCAGGCTCATCGTTTTTCAAAAGCAAAACCCCGGACACGAGTCCGGGGTTTTCGTTCCACAGCTGAGAGCGCGTCAGACCGGTTTGACCGGCGAGGTCTTCACCGCCTCCGTGCACCGCGGACAGATGCCGGGGTAGGCCGGATCAACTCCGATGTCGGAGGCGGGTTCCCAATGCCAGCAGCGCTCGCATTTCACGTAGCCGAATTCCTGGCAGTGACGCACGACAACCGCGTCCTCCGACGAATCTCCCGGCGGACGTTCACCCACCCGGATGTGCGACACGTTGAGAACCTCGGCCAGCTCGGCCCGAAGACGTTTTGCCGAGGCCTGCTCGGACTCCGGGAGATTGAGGAAGACGACCGCTTCAAGCGCCTTGCCGATGACTTTGGCCTGACGCTTCTGTTCGAGCGCGGGAAACACTTTTTCGCGGATGGCGAAGAGGGTTTTCCAGTCGGCCAACTCGGCGTCAGCCAGACGGTTGGTCGTCGGAGCCCACACGCTTTCATGGACGCTCACTGTGGGTTTGCCCGGGATCGCTTCCCAGGCCTCATCCGCCGTGAAGGCCAGCATCGGACTGAGCATCTGGGCCATGCCGCTGACGATGCGGTGCAACGCCGTCTGCGTGCTACGGCGACGGGTCGAGTTGGCGGCGTCGGTGTAGAGACGGTCCTTCACCACGTCGTGGTAGATGGAGGAAAGCTGCACGGCCACGAACTGGCTGAGCTTCTGGTAGACGTTGTGGAACTCGTAGGCGTCGTAGGCCGCCTTCACCTCGGCTTCGAGCGTGGCGAATTCGCTGAGGATCCAGCGGTCGAGCCCGGTCAACTGGTCGTCGGCCACGGCGTTCTTCGCCGGATCGAAATCGTAGAGGTTCGAGAGCTGGTAACGAAGGCAGTTGCGGATGTTGCGATAGGTCTCGCCGACCTTCTTGAGCCGCTCCTCGCTGACGACGATGTCGCTGCGGTAATCCTGCGACGCGACCCACAGGCGGATGACGTCCGCGCCGTAGTCCTTCACGAAGCGGTCCGCCGTCTGCGGCTTCTGGTAGCCGCCCTGCCCTTGCTTGGATTTGGAGATCTTCTCGCGGTCTTCGTCGACCATGAACCCGTGGGTCAACACGGTCTTGAACGGCGCCGCGCCATTGCCAGCGAGCGAAAGCAGCAGGGATGACTGGAACCAACCGCGATGCTGGTCGGAGCCTTCGAGGTAGACATCGGCCTGCCAGGGGAGGTGGGCCGAGTCGCGTTGCGACTCGGCCGGCAGCCGCAGCGCGGCTGCCGCCACCGGATGCTGAAGCTCCGGACGCGTCTTCAGAACCGCGCGGCTGGAACTGCCCGAGTCGATCCACACATCAAGCGTGTCGGAGGACTTGGAGGCGGGCGCGGGGCCGGTCCAATTGAGCGGCTTCACCAGCGACCAGAGTTCCTCAGTCGACTTGGCGAACCAGACGTTCGATCCGTGCTCGTCGATGACCGTCGCGACGTTGCGGATGATGTCGGCATTGAGGATCGGATTCTTCTCCGCGTCGTAGAAGGACGGGATCGGCACGCCCCAGGTGCGTTGGCGGCTGATGCACCAGTCGGGCCGCGTCTGCACCGCGCCCTTGATGCGGTTGACGCCCCAGTCGGGACTCCACGCGACCTTGTCGATCTCGGCGCTGGCCCGGGCGCGG
>CANJSG010000207.1 GCA_947476875.1 Verrucomicrobiota bacterium
CCACCGCTGCGGGTTCATCGAACAAATCGGCTTCTGCGGCTGGTGATAAGGCTCCCGGGCTTCGCGGACCTTCCTGGATCGGCCGATTGGAAGGCCGTGCGCTTTCAGGCGGCTCGGCGGGAGCCTTCGCCCTACCCAGATTGGTGTTTCTTCGTGTCCTTCGTGGACGAACACCAACACGCCGGGCGAGGACGCCCGGCTTACTTCCGCGCTTCGGCGATGAGCTTTTCCAGGCGGCGGCCGTATTCCACGTAGTTCTCGCGGAGGCCGTCGGTGTTGGCCGGTTTGCCGGAGGTGTCGTGGAAGACGACGACCATGTGGGGTTCAATGCTGATGCCGGCGGCGTAACCCCGGGCGAAGGCGTCCTTGAGGATCTCGCGGACCTTGCCCTGCCCTTCGCCGGGCCAGTTGTAGTCGGCGTCGTTCTTGGCGGGCACCCAGGTGGCGTCCTTGATGTGGATGTGGGCCACGTGGTCGCGGATGTTCGTCCAGAATTCCCACGCATCCTGCCGGGGCCAAGGTTTGGCCTTCGAGCGGTCGGCGTTGAAGACGGGGTTGGCGGTGTCGAAGACCCACTTGAGGCCGGGAACCTGGTCGACGAGTTCGCGGGCGATCTGCCAGCTCATGCCGCCATAGTTCATGCAGTTCTCGTGCACGGGCGTGATGCCCGCGTCGAGGAAGCGCTTGGTCACTTCGCGGACGCGTTCGATGACGACGGGCGGGAGGCGGTCGTCGTTCTCGCCGGGCTTAAAGCTCATGACACGGACGAACTTCGTTCCCAGCCGCTGCATGCGCGGAATGGCGCGGCCGACTTCGCCGACGGTCACGTCCCAAGGCGTCTCGATCGTCTTCGCCCAGTTCATGATCGTGGAACCGAACGCATAGACGCCGATGCCGGAGGCCTGGAGCTTGTCGACGCAGTAGTCGAACGCTTTGTCGGGGATCTCGTGGAAGTTGGCCTTGGGATAGCCGGGGACTTCGACGCCACGCATCTCAAGGTGTTTCCAGCCGAGTTCCTGGGTCGCCTGGATCTGGGACTCGATGGAGTTGCCCGCTTCGTCGCCGATGCCTGTGAGGATCATGGGAATGTTTTCCGGGAAAGAGTTTCGGTTACTTCCGGAACGACGAGGTGAAGTCGTCCGATTGGATCTTCACGACCTTCTTCTGCTTGGTGGAGTTCGCGATGAGTTCATTGAGCTTGGTTTCCCACGCGGCGGAATCGAGCGGGAGCTGCACGGTCTCGCCGATGAGCGAGGAGTAGAGGAGCACGTTGGCCAGTTCCACGGAGCCCATGCCGTCGTAGCCGCTGGCGATGAGCGGGGTGCCGTCGAGGATCGAATCGACGAAGCTCTGCATGAGCACGGCGTGGCCGTTGGACGCGTCGGCGAAGGGAATCTCTACGTTCCAGACTTCGGGCTTGGCGAAGCCGCTCTTGGCCGACTTGGAGAATTCGACCATGTCCGCGTCGTTGCGGGTGAAGGTGAGTTTGTTGTTCTCGAGCACGACCTTGCCGCGTGTGCCAACGATCTCGAAGCGGTTGGTGCCGGGAGCTTCGCCGGTGGACGAGACGAACACGCCCGTGGCACCGTTAGCCCATTCCATCACGCAGGTGACGTTGTCCTCGACCTCGATGTCGTGGAAGCGCCCGAGCTGGCAGAAGCCGCGCACGCTGGCGGGCATGCCGCAGAGCCATTGCAGGACGTCGAGCTGGTGGAGGCATTGGTTCAGGAGCACGCCGCCGCCCTCGCCCTTCCACGTCGCACGCCAACCGCCGCTGGCGTAGTAGGCCTCGGTGCGGAACCAGTCGGTGATGATCCAGTTGATGCGGACGATCTGGCCAAGGTCGCCACCGTCGATCAGCTTCTTGATCTTCTGATAACGGGGTTCCACCCGCAGCTGGAACATGCCGGCGAAGACCTGCTTGGGATGTTCCCTGGCCACGGCGAAGAGGCGTTCCGCATCGGCCTTATGGGCGGACACGGGCTTCTCGATCATCGTATGCAATCCGTTCTTCAACGCGTCGATGCCGATGGTCGTGTGCTGGAAGTGCGGCGTGGCCACGATGATGGCGTCGATCTCGCCGGAGCGGATCATCTCCTCGCTGGTGGCGAAGGCCTTCACGCCCTTGGCGCGAAAGGGCTCGATGTTGGACGCATTGGAATCGGCCACGGCGGCCAGTTCGCCACGGGAAATCTTCTTATCGAGCAGGTAGCCGGCGTGGAATTTGCCGATGTTGCCGAGACCAACGAGGCCGAGACGGACGTGTTTCATGGAAATCAGGTGGCTGTTCTTCGGTTGCCGCTGTTTGAACGCGGCCGGGAATATCGCCGCCGGTGAAAAACGTCGGCAACCTCAATCGCTGAATCATGGGACCGCGAAGAGAGATCAGATCCTGGAAACCTGAAACGTCCGGTCCCGAGCCGGGTAATCCCATCGAACCGAATGAAAATCCTGCGCCCAAACCCATCGAACGCCGATTTCATCCGAGACCTTGCCGGCACGATCGCTTTCGGGGTCCTGGCCGTCGCCTGCGTCGGTTCGGTCGTGCTGCTTTTTTCGTCCGTCCAGGGCGTCGGCAGGCAGTCGAAGGATGCGGGTTTGTCCACGCCCGGCAGGGCGATTGTCGTTTCCATCGACAAGCCGATCGGCCCCCGAAAGCCGCAGGGTGCCGCGCCGGAAACCAACGTGGCATCCGCCGGCCGCCCGGAATCCAGGCCCGGTGGGGCGGGTTGAAACCGTTTCCGGCCACCGGCGTCTTCTCCGGAAGTTGCGCCGTCTGAACAGCGACGGTTTGACGAGAGCCGACCGATTACCCAGATTCCGACCTCATGCGTTCCATCCAACTCGCAACCGCCTCGGCCATCGCACTCCTGAGCGCCCTGACAGTCCAAGCGCAGAGCGCGAAGATCCGCGCGCTTTCGCTCGACGACTGCATCCAGCTCGCCATTCAGAACAACCTCGACATCCGCATCGAGCAGAAGAACCCGGCAATCGTCCGCTTCAACCTCGAAGGCAGCTACGGAACGTATGACCCGGTGCTTGCGGCGCAGTTCAGCCGGTCCTTCTCGATGACTCCGGGCACGACCCTCGACAACGGCCTGAAGACGACGTCAACCCAGTTCTACGGGATCAACAGCTCGATCGGACTGCGCGGAACTCTTCCGACCGGCCTGAGCTACAGCCTGACGGAAAACCTCAACCGCTCCGACGTCGCGTCAGGCGGCCCCGCCAGCGAATCCTACGGATCCAGCCTCGGCTTCACGCTTTCGCAGCCCTTCCTGAAAGATTTCCTGATCGATGGACCGCGCCTGACCATTGAACTGAACAAACGGTCTCTCCGTAGTTCCGAGTCCGCCCTTCTCAACCAGGTGATGTCGGTCATTTCGCGGGTGGAGGACGCCTACTACGAGCTCATCTACAGCCGTGAGAACCTGAAGGTGCAGATCCAGGGTGTCGAGTTGGCCGAGAAGTCGCTTTCCGAAAACAAGAAACGCGTCGAGGTCGGCGCGCTCGCCCCGTTGGATGAGAAGCAGTCCGAAGCCGAAGTGGCCGCACGCAGGAGCGACCTGCTCAGCGCGCAACAGGCCTTGCGCCGTCAGCAGAACCTCCTCGCCAGCCTGCTGGGCGACAACTTCCGCGAATGGGCCGACAACACGATCGAGCCCAAGGATTCCCTGAAGGCCGTGCCGGAAATGTTCAACCGCGCCGAGAGCTGGGACAAGGCCTTGGCCAAACGTCCCGACCTCCAGCAGCTCCGCATCGACCTGGAACGCCAGGACCTGACCCAGAAGTATCGCAAGAACCAGCTGCTGCCGTCCCTCAACGCCTTCGGTGGCTATGGCCATTCCGGCCGGGACAACAGCCCCTGGGATTCGATGAACCAGTCCCTCGACGGCAGCTCACCAAACTACAACTGGGGCATGAGCCTGAGCATGCCGCTGGGCAACCGCACCGCCCGCACCGCCTTCCGCGCCTCCAAGGAACAGCGCATCCAGTCGGAGCTCGTCCTGCAACGCGCCGAACAGACCGCGTTGATCGACGTCGACAACGGAATCTCGACCGCCAAGACCGCTCTAGAACTGATCTCCTCGACCCGGCTCGCCCGTGAGTTCGCCGAGGCCGCGCTCGATGCCGAGCAAAAGAAGCTCGAGAACGGCAAGAGCACCAGCTTCATCGTCCTCCGCCTGCAGCGCGATCTGACCTCGGCCCGATCGTCCGAGATCCGCGCGCTGTCGGAATACAACAAGGCCCTCAACAATCTCGCCTTGAAGGAAGGAACCGTCCTCGAGCGCCGCAAGATCGACTTCTCGGTGAAGTAGGTTTCAGGCGCTCCAGTCTGACGAAACGAAAAGCGGAGCCGTTTGACCGGCTCCGCTTTCTGCTTTCCTGAGGGGATGCCGGATCCGCCAAGGGCCGCCGTTGGTCTCGCCAACACCTTCGTCCTAGCGCCCCGCCGGGTCGCGGCGGAGGACGGAGGTTTCCTTGTCGGGTTTCCGCACCGGAACTTCGAACTCGTCGACCGTCCAGCGGTGGATGAGGAGGCGCTTGACCCGGGACGTTCCGGAAGGCTCCGGCAACGGCGGACGAGGTGGTAGGTTCCAGATGGGGCGCGGTTCGATCATCGAGTTCAGATGCAGGATCGGCGCGCAAACAGGTCGGCTTGAGGTCCGGTGACGCGCGCATGACGAAGGTTCAAGCCGCGGAAACAAATCCAGTTCCGCGGCGGCCCAGCAGGCCGAAATCAACCAGCCGATAGGTTGGACACAACTGCCCAAGGGAATGACAAAATCCGACGGCCGAAGACCAAATATGCGGTGCCTGCGCCTGCAGGGTTTGGCCTTCACGCCTTGTCAGTCCTAGCGACGGTTGGAAAAAGTAATTCCGTTCCGCTCTCCACTGCGGCAAACAATCCGCGCCGATGTCCGCCCCCGCCGAACCCCAGCTCACGCCCATGATGGCGCAGTATCGCCGCATCAAGAGCGAGCTGCCGGCGGATGCCCTCCTGCTGTTCCGCCTCGGCGACTTCTACGAACTCTTCTTCGAGGACGCCCAGACGGGCGCGCAGATCCTCAACGTCACGCTGACCAAACGGGGCGTGATCCCCATGTGCGGCATCCCCTACCACGCGGCCAACGGCTACATCGCCCGCATCCTCCGCGCCGGCCGCAAGGTCGCCATCTGCGACCAGACCGAGGAAGCCCGCCCCGGCCAACTCGTGAAGCGCGAGGTCACCGCCATCCTCAGCCCGGGGACGCACTTCGATGAACGCCTCCTCTCGGCGGAACGGAACAACTTCCTCGCCGCCGTCAGCGTGTCGGGAAAACGTTTCGGCCTCGCCCTCGTCGATCTCACCACCAGCGATTTCAAGGTCACGGAGGTTGAAGGCGACCAAGCCCTGTTGACCGAACTGGAACGCGTCCGTCCGGCGGAGATCATCTATCCTGCGGAAAGCACGTCGCTGAAAGCGCTGCTCCATTCCTCCGGCGCAATCTCCATCGGCTTTGAAGACTGGGTGTTCCTGCCCGAGACCGCGCTCTTCACCGTCCGTGAACACTTCAAGGTCGCCTCGCTCGACGGCTTCGGCCTGCGGAACCGCACCGCCGCCATCGGCGCGGCCGGAGCCGTGCTGCACTATCTCAGCCAGCATCTCCGGCGCGATGTCTCGCCCCTCGTCCGCCTGCAGGCCTATGAGCACCTGAACTTCCTCGCGCTCGACGGTTCTGCGCTCCGCAGCTTGGAGATCCTCGAACCGCAGCGCCACGATGCCGCGCGCAACACGAGCCTCTTCGGTGCGCTCAACCGCACGGTCACGCCGATGGGCGCGCGCAAGCTGCGCGACTGGCTTTCGCAACCGTTGGCCGAAGTCGACGCCATCACCCGCCGGCAGGACGCGGTGGAAACCTGGCTGGCCAATCCGCAGCCGATGGAGGAATTCCGCGCCCTGCTCCGCGAAGTCCGCGATCTCGAACGCATCATCAGCCGGCTTGGATTTGGCTCCGGCAACGCCCGGGACATGCTCGGGCTCAAGTCCGGCCTGGAACGCCTGCCGCGCCTTCGCCGCATGGCGCGCAGCGTCGGCCGCACCGACCTGCCCGAGCCGCAACCCGACCTCGCCGGTGAATGGGAACCGCCCGAGGAAGAAAACCCGCGCCTGCTCTCCGACCTCGCCAACCAGATCCAGCCGCTGCCCGACTTGGCGGAGTTGGTCACGCGCGCCATCGCCGACGAACCGCCGCTGGCCTTGAAGGAGGGCGGCATCATCCGCGACGGCTTTTCGCCCGAACTGGACGAGTTACGCGGCGCCTCGCGCAACGGCAAGGAATGGATCGCCCAGCTCCAGCAGCGTGAGATGGAGCGCACGGGCATCTCCTCGCTCAAGATCCGGTTCACGTCCGTCTTCGGCTACTTCATCGAGATCACCCGCGCAAACCTGGAGAAGGTCCCCGCCGACTACACCCGCAAGCAGACGGTCGCCAACGGCGAACGGTTCATCACGCCCGAGCTGAAGGAAATGGAAGGCAAGATCCTCGGAGCGGAGGAACGTTCGGTGAAGCTGGAGTATGAGCTTTTCCAGCAGGTCCGTGAAGGCGTCCTCAAGCACCTCGCCGCCATCCAGATCACCGCCTCCGCGCTGGCGCAGCTCGACGTGCTGGGCGCCTTCGCCGAGACCGCGCGGCTCTTCGACTACTGCAAGCCCTTCGTCGCCGACGAAGGCGTTATGCTCGTCCGCGACGGCCGGCATCCCGTGCTCGAACAACAGCAGGGCGACGAACGGTTCGTCCCGAACGACGTCCATCTCGACGTCAACTCGCAGCAGATCGCCATCATCACCGGGCCGAACATGGCGGGCAAAAGCACCTACATCCGCCAGGTGGCCTTGCTCGCGCTGTTGGCCCACGCCGGTTCCTACGTCCCCGCCCGAGAGGCACGCATCGACATCGTCGACCGCATCTTCACCCGCATCGGCGCGAGCGACGATCTCGCGCGCGGCCAGTCGACGTTTATGGTGGAGATGACCGAGACCGCCGCGATCCTCAACAACGCCACCCGCCGCAGCCTGCTGATCCTCGACGAGATCGGCCGCGGCACGAGCACCTTCGACGGATTGAGCCTCGCGTGGTCCATCGTCGAGTTCATCCACAACCAGCTCGGCTCGCGCACGCTCTTCGCCACGCACTACCACGAGCTGACCGAACTGGCCGGACGGTTGAAACGGGCCCGCAACTACAACGTCGCCGTGCGCGAGTGGAACGACCAGATCGTCTTCCTCCGCAAGATCGTCGAAGGCGGCACCGACAAGAGCTACGGCATCCACGTCGCGCGCATCGCCGGCGCGCCCAAGTCCGTCGTCGAACGCGCCAAGGAAATCCTCAGCGTCCTCGAAGAAGCCGAACTCAACCTCCAGAAAGTCGTCGACAGCGACGGCACCACCCCCAGCCAGCCCCGCGCCCGCGTCGGCCGGCAACGCGCCGAACGCGAGAAACTCAAGCAGCTCGCCCAAGC
>CANJSG010000208.1 GCA_947476875.1 Verrucomicrobiota bacterium
ATGGGCGCCGAACAACGAAGCCCTCGACCTCCGCCTCCGCGACGGCGCTCCCGACTTCGCCTGGAGCAGCGGCATGGAATGGAAGGTGAAGGTCGACCAAGCTCGCAAAGTCTGGACCGCCGAAGTCCGCATCCCGCTCAAGGCCCTCGGCGAAACCGCGCCGCAGGCCGGCACCCGTTGGCGGGCCAACCTCTACCGCCTCGACCGCGCCAACAAAGCCGCCCTCGCCTCCAACCCCGTCCTCGCCGGCAGCTTCCACACCCCCGACCGCTTCGGCTGGCTGGAGTTTGTGGAGTGAGGCCGGGGAGGTTTTCAGCCAGGCTCTGAAGGGCTGAAAGCCCGGCAAAAATTCAGCCCAGGGCAAGCGGGACGAAGTCCGCGCCGCCCAGGGTCTGCCGACTAGCCAAGGACAGGCTGCCCATCCCGCAATTGAACCAACCACGCGATAAACTTCTCTTTGTTCGTCAACGGGAAGAACCGCGGCTTGAAGCCCCCGAAGAGCTTGGACTGGATCACCAAAGAAGCCGCCCCGGCATCGATGAACGCTGCCTCCCAAGGAGTCCATCAAACCGGGTCAGGGCAACAGAGCTTCTCTTGGGCTGTCTTATCTCGGGCCCTCTGCCCGTTCGGTTTCGGTCGTTGCCCGCCTTCGTCGGCGGAGAGCTCCCCCTACCGTCCCTCGCCAGCCACTGAAAGCAGCGAGGAATCCTTGCCGAAGTCCATGATGGCCCGACACCGCATTCGCGTGTAGTCCGAAGCCATGCACCTCTTCTGCGTCCAACACGACATCCGCTGGGAGAACAAGACCGCGACGACCCGGCGCCTCCGCGACCTGCTTTCCGGATCACGGTTCGACGAAGGGTCGCTCGTGATCTTTCCGGAGATGTTCTCGACCGGCTTCAGCTTCAACCAATCCGCCGTTGCCGAAGGCACGGCGCGGACCTCGGAAAAATTCCTCCGCGCCGTCGCCATGGATCGGCGGGTCTACGTCATGGGTGGCGTCGTGGCCGGAGGAGCGCGTAGTAAACCGGGAAACGAATGCGTCACCTTCGCACCCGATGGCACGGAGGTGGCGCGCTATCGGAAGCTCCAGCCCTTCGCCCCCGGCGGTGAGGCGGACAACTTCGCCGCAGGTCGGGAACCCCTGCTCTTCCGCTGGCACGATTGCCTCGTCGCGCCGTTCATCTGTTACGACCTCCGGTTCCCCGAGATCCAACGTCCTGCGGCGAGAGCCGGCGCGCAGTTGATGACCTTCATCGCGAGTTGGCCGGACGCGCGACTGGCGCACTGGGTCAAGCTGCTGCAGGCCCGGGCGATCGAGAACCAATGCTGGGTGGCGGGAGTGAACCGCATCGGCCACGACCCGCATCTCACGTATTCCGGCCGCAGCCTGATCGTGAATCCGATGGGCGAGATCGTCGCGGACGCGGGCGATGACGAATGTTTGATCGGCGCGGAGATCGACCTCGGCAGCATGGAAACCTACCGCAAGGACAAGCCGTTCCTCGCGGATATCCGCAGCGACTACCTGCCCGTTCGGAAGATCCGAATCTTCCCGGCAAAGGCAAAGGCCCGCGCCCGCACGAAGTAGAATGCGGGCGAACAGCATTGCCACTGGGCGGCGCACGGCTTAACCCAAGCGCCGGATGAACCCATTTCCGTCCAGTTCCAAACCTTGGCAATCGAACCGCCCCTACCGGCCCGCGCGTCCGGCGGTTCCGAATCCTCCGGCCCCGAAAGGTCCGCCGCCGGGCAGCGAGGGCTGGCGCACTCCGTGGGTCCAGCTGAAGACCTACAGTTTTCATCCCACGATCTACCCCGCGATGATCCGTGGCGCGTCCAAGGATGCCCATCCAGGCAGCTTGGTGCACATCTACAGCAAGGACGGGCAACCCTTTGGCGCCGGACTCTACAATCCGAAGGCGCGCGTCCCGCTGCGATCCCTCTACCACGGGCACGAGGCGATCGATGAGAGCTACTTCACCCTCCTGCTGGAACGGGCGCTCGACATGCGGCTGAACTCGCTGCGTTTACCGGAAAACACCGACGCCTTTCGTGTGATCAATTCCGACGGCGACGGCCTGAGCGGCCTCATCATCGATAAGTTCGCCGACGTCCTCAGCGTCCAAGTCCACAGCCTGGGCATCTTCCAACGCCTGCCCAAATGGCTGCCGATGCTGCACGAACGGCTCGGGACCAAGCGCTTCGTGTTGGAGGTTGATGAATTCATCGGCCGCGTCGAGGGCATCCAACCGGCCAAGCTCCCCACCGACAACGTGAAGTCCGTCAAGATCCGTGAGCACGGCATCCGCTACGAAATCGACTTCGAGGCCGGCCACAAGACCGGATTCTTCTGCGACCAGCGGGAGAACCGCCGCCGCATCGCCCAATGGACGCGCGGCAAGCGGATGCTGGACCTTTGCTGCTACACGGGAGGCTTCTCCATCACCGCGAAGACCAAAGGCGAGGCCGCCGAAGTCACCGGCGTGGATCTCGACGAGAAGGCCATCGCCCAGGCCAAGCGGAATGCAAACCTGAACAACGCCCGGATCGACTGGGTCCACTGCGACGCCTTCAGCTACGCGCGCCAGATGCAGCAGAATGGTCTCAAATGGGACGTCGTCATCTGCGATCCGCCCAAGCTGATCTTCAGCGAGGAGGAAGCGCACGAAGGCCTCGCCAAGTATGAGGATCTGAACGCCCTCGCCATTTCGCTCGTCGCTCCCGGCGGGCTGCTCGTCACCTGCTCATGCTCCGGCCAATTGTCGCCCGACCACTTCGAGCGTATCGCCACCAAGGCCGCGCATCGCAACGGCCGGAAGCTGCAATATGTCGACCGCACGGGCGCCGGTGAAGATCACCCCGTCATGTCGAACTGCCCGGAGAGCCTCTACCTGAAGCTGCTTTGGGCGCGGGTGATCTGACCGTCCTAACGCGAACGCAACCGGAAATCCCGGGGCGTCACGCCGGTCGCTGATTTGAAGGAACGGGCGAACGCGCTGTGGTCATAGAATCCGCAGGCCAACGCCACTTCGGCCACGGCCTTGTCCGTCTCCTCGAGCAGCCGTGACGCGGCGGCCAAACGGGTCTGGGTGATCAACTGGCTCGGCGTGAGGCGGAATATCCGCTTGATGAGCCGGGCAAAACGGACCGGTGACAGCCCGGCCAGCCTGGCCAAGGCCGCCGGAGAGACCGGATCCTGGTAGTTGCGTTCCAGATACTCCAATACGCGGGTGAGGCTGGGCGGAATGATTTCCCTGTCGCCCGGGGCCCGCAGATCGCGTGAGATTCCGACAAGCCCCACCACGCGTCCTTCAGCCGTCCGCAGCGGCAGCTTGGTCGTGAGACACCAGCCCGTCCGCCGGTTCGGATACCAGTGGAGCTCCAGCCTTTCCTCGATGGGCCGGCCCGAACGGAGCACGGCTTCATCCTGAGCGGCGTAACGCCCGCCGAGTTCATTGGGGAAGATCGCCCGCACGTGCCGGCCGAGCAGTTCGGACTTGGACCTCAAACCACAGCGTTCCACCAGCGAGCGGTTCACCAACCGGTAGAGGCCGTCCAATCCCTTCACGAAGAACACGGTGTCCGGCACGTGGTCGAAGAGCTGCTCGATCACGCGCATCGCGGCGAACAAAGCGTCCTCCGAGGGAACTGTCGAGATCGTGATTGGGACTGGGCTTCGTTTCACGGTTCATCGGCATGTTCACGCCAAGACGGCGGTCGACGCGATGCCAGATTTGCCACACACCTTTCCCATGATCACTTCCAAAGCCACCACGAAGGGAGCCTTCACAAGATTCTTCCAGTGCGCCGTCCTGCTGGTCGCGCTCAACGCCGGCGAGGCCTTCGCACAAGGCGCGAAGGCCGACTACGAACGCGCCTTCAGCATCCGTCGCACGACCGAGGGCAAAGTGCTCAACGCCCGCCTCACGGTGAATTGGCTGACCAACGGCACCCAACTGTGGTTCCGGCGCCAGACCGCGACGAACGGCTCCGCCGAGTTCATCCTCGTGGACGCCGCCACCGGCGCACGCAAGCCGGCCTTCGACCACGCCGCGCTCGCGACCGCATTGGCCAAGGCCAGCGGCCGCAAGGTTTCCGCGACCGCCCTGGCTCTGGAGGGCCTGGAGTTCCGGGACGCGGGTGCCGCGGTTCGTTTCCGCTTCGCGGGCAAGGGCTGGGAGTTCGTTCCCACGACCGGAACCGTCGTCGAAGTGAAAGGCGTCTCGAACGCGCTGGCCGGTCTGGCAACCGGTTCGTTGCCGCGGGCGAGCACGCGAACGGGCGGAGAAACGTCGATCTCGTTCCACAACCTTTCCGACACCGAAGTGGAACTCTTCTGGCTCGATACCGCCGGTGCCCGCACGAGCTACGGCAAACTGGCCCCGGGAGCACAACGCGAGCAGCACACGTTCTCCGGTCACATCTGGATTGCCGCCGCGAATGGCCGGACGATGGCTGCGTTCGAGGCGTCGGATGAACCGGCCACGGCGGAGATCAAGTCCAGCGGCCCCAACTCGGACGAGCCCGCGCAACGCCGCGCCCGCCGCGCGCCGGCACGCGGCCAGTCGCCGGACGGCAAGTGGACCGTGTTCATCCAGGACCACAACGTCCACCTGCGCGAAACGGCCGCTCAGAAGGGATCCGCCCTGAGCACCGACGGCACGGCGGATGATCCCTACAACGGCGAATTCTACTGGTCGCCGGATTCGCTGAAGCTCATCGCCACGCGGTCCACCAAAGCGCAGGAACACAAGGTCTACCTCGTCGAGTCATCGCCCAAGGACCAACTCCAACCCAAGCTCCTCACGTTGGACTACCTCAAGCCTGGCGACGTCCTGGCCAAACCGCGGCCGCAGCTGTTCGAGATCGCGAGCCGCAAGCAGGTGCCGGTTCCAAGCGCGCTCTTCGACAATCCCTTCGCGCTCTCCCGCCAACGATGGGAACCCGATTCGAAGCGATTCACCTTTCTCTACAACCAACGTGGCCACCAGGTCCTGCGCTTGCTGGCGATCGACGCGACGGACGGTTCGGTTTCTACGGTCGTCGAGGAGAAGAGCCCGACGTTCATCGACTACGCCGGGAAGATGTTCCTCCAAACCATCGAGCCAACACGGGAACTGGTCTGGATGTCCGAGCGCGACGGATGGAACCACCTGTGGCTGGTCGACACCGCGAACGGCACGGTCAAAAACCAGATCACCAAGGGCGAATGGGTCGTCCGCAGCGTGGAACGGGTCGACGAGGCCAAACGCCAGGTCTGGTTCATGGCTGGCGGCGTCAGGCCCGGCCAGGATCCCTACTTCCTGCATCTGTGCCGGGTAAACCTCGATGGCTCCGGCTTCGTGGTCCTGACCGAGGGCGACGGCAACCACACCGTCAGCTTCTCGCCGGATCGCGCTCACTTCATCGACACGTGGTCCCGCGTGGACCAAGCGCCCACGCACGAACTGCGCCGTAGCAGCGACGGCAAACTCGTCGCCGTGCTCGACACGGCCGAATCGAAGGAGCTCGCGACGACCGGCTGGAAGACCCCGGAGCGGTTCGTGGCCAAAGGCCGCGACGGCGTGACCGACATCCATGGGATCATCCTCCGGCCTTCGAACCTCGACCCGGCCAAAAAGTATCCGGTGATTGAAAACATCTACGCCGGCCCTCACTCGGCTTTTGTGCCGAAGGAATTCAGACCGAACTTCAGCCACATGTCGGAGTTGGCCGAACTCGGCTTCATCCTTGTCCAGATCGACGGCATGGGAACGAGCTACCGCTCGAAGAAATTCCACGATGTCGCGTGGAAGAATCTAGCCGACTCGGGCTTCGCCGACCGCAAGCTTTGGATCAAAGCCGCCGCCGCGAAGCATCCCGAGATGGACATCTCGCGCGTCGGCATCTACGGCGGATCCGCCGGCGGCCAGAGCTCCACACGCGGCATGCTGGACCACGGCGACTTCTACAAGGTCTGCGTCTCCGACTGCGGCTGCCATGACAACCGCATGGACAAGATCTGGTGGAACGAGCTCTGGATGGGCTGGCCCGTGGACGACAGCTACAAGCGCAGCAGCAACGTCGAGGACGCGCACAAACTGACCGGGAAACTCATGCTCGTGGTGGGGGAGGTGGACCACAACGTGGATCCCGCGTCGACGATGCAAGTCGTCAACGCCCTGATCAAGGCGGACAAGGATTTTGACCTGCTCGTCATTCCCGGATCCGACCACGGGTCGGCCGAAAGCAACTACGGCCGCCGGCGGCGCGCGGACTACTTCGTCCGGCACCTGATGGGGCGTGAGCCGCGTTGGGAATGACCGGGTGAACCCGGGTCAGCTCCAGCCCTTGGCCCGGCCGTAGCCGCGGACGAAGGCGATGCACTGGGCGACATCGGGCATGCTGTGGTCCCAGTTGTATTCGAATTCGACGGAGATGTTGCCCTGGAACTTCTGGGCGTGGAGCTCGTCGAGCACACCGGGAATGTCCGAGATGCCGTCGCCGTAGACGACGTCCTCACCGGGCACGCTGATGCGGTCCTTGAGATGGCTGCTGAGGACGCGGCCCTTGAGGATCTTGAGGCATTCGACGGGCTTGAGGCCGGTGCGGACCCAGTGCCCGATGTCGGCGCAGGAGCCGATGCGTTCGTCGCGTTTGCCGGTCAGTTCAAGGATGTAGTTCGGGTCCCAGACCTTGTAGTTGGCGTTGTTCGCCTGGCGCGGGTGGTTGTGGTAGCAGCAGCGGATGTCGAATTCCTTGACCAGCTTCTCGATGGTGTCGATCGCATCGGTCGATTCTGTGGTCACACCGTAGAGCCCGAGCTTCTTGGCGAACTCGAAGATCGGGCGGGCCTTGGCTTCTTCCTTGGGAATGCCGACGACGCCGTAGTTCACCGCCGTGACCTTCCATTTGTCCAACTGCGCCTTCACCTGGGCGAACATCTCGTCGGTGGCGTTGTGGTCCCACTTCTTGGTCGGCTCCTCCTTGCTGAGCTTCTGGCCGGGAAAGAACTCGATGACCTTGCCGCCGGCGCGGGCGTTGAACTCGATCGCCTCCATCACGGAGAAGCGGTTGAAGGTGTAAGCCTGCGCACCGATGGCGAATCCGCCGGTCTTGAGCGAGGCCGGCAATCCGCCCGTGGCGGCGGAAGCGACGGCCGGCCGGAGAAACGGCGCGGCGACGGCGGCGGTGGCGAGGGCTCCGAGGAATTGGCGGCGGGGAATGGTGTTCATGGAATTGATGGTGATCGCGGTGGATGGACGGATCGGGGAACGGGAATGTTCATACCGCGCACCACGTCGCCTCCGCAAGGCGCGGCTGCCGCGACCGAAGATCACTTCAAGCCCCGGCACTCGAAGAGCTCCATCCGCCGGATGACGCTGCCCCGGTATTCGATCTCGCGGACGCCGATGCGCTTCACTTCGGTGAACTGGGCAAGCACGACTTCGGGAACCGGGGAGGTATCCACCGCCCGGGTGTAGTTGATGGGGTTGCCGGCGATCCAGTCGAAG
>CANJSG010000209.1 GCA_947476875.1 Verrucomicrobiota bacterium
ATTTCAACCCGGTCGTGGTCTGGCAGGACTGGCGCAGGGGCGGAAACTTCGTGAGCGATCAAGACCGGGCGGCGTTGCTGCAGAAGACGAACTCGATCAAGCAACGCCGTCGACTGGCCCCGTTGCGTTGGGCCTACGCCCTGGCGGAGGCGGTTCTTGGAACCCTCGGGCTGACGGACAACGTGGCCATCGTTCTCCGAAAGCGCTGATGTTTGGCCGTTGGCCTGCGGTTCCTCGTCATTCCGCCCGGCGGGCGGCCGCATGAAGACCCTTGCGGCGGCGGAAACGGCCTCCCTACATTCCGCGCCGTGCCGTTGACTGGTTATTTCATCCTCGCCGTGGCCGCGTATCTCGTAGGGTCCATCCCGACCGGCTTCCTCGTGGCCAAGGCCAAGGGCATCGACATCCGGGCCGTCGGCAGCGGCAACATCGGCGCCACAAACGCTTTCCGCGTGCTCGGCAAAGGGCTGGGTTCATTCGTGCTTTTTTTTGACGCCTTCAAGGGCTGGAGCGCCGTCATGCTCCTCGTGCCGATGATCTCCGGACTTAATCTCTGCGAAGACTGCGAAGCCGTCCGCCTGCTGGCCGGCCTCGCGGCGGTGATCGGCCACAACTACACCTGCTGGCTGAAGTTCAAGGGTGGGAAAGGCATCTCCACCTCGGCTGGTGTGCTCCTCGCGTGGATGCCGCCGGTGCTGCTGACGATCCTCGCCGTCTGGATCGTGACGTTCTACGCCAGCAAGTATGTCTCGATGGCGTCCATCGCGGCGGCCACGGCTTTGCCGATCAGCGCGCGGGTTTGGGGCTACAGCTGGACTTTGTTCGGGGTGTCCATGTGCCTGGCGGTTCTGGCGATCTATAAACACAAGCCGAACATCCAACGGCTGATGGCCGGGACCGAGAACCGTTTCAGCTCGAAGAAGGAGGTCGCGTGAAGGTGGCCGTCGTCGGAGCGGGAGCCTGGGGGACCGCGCTTGCCAAACTTCTGGTCGATGCCGGCCGCGATGTCGTGCTGTGGAGCCATCGTGGGGAGGGTTTGCGGGAAATCGCCGCCAGCCGCCGGTTCGAAAGCGGGCTGCCCGGCGTCGAGCTGCCTTTGGCCCTGCGTTATGAAACGGACTTGGCGCGCGCGATCGAGGGGCGCGACTACGTCGTGATTTCGGTTCCGTCGAAGGTGTTCCGCAGCGTGTGTCTGCAGATGGCCGGCTTCAAGGGAGTCGTCGTCAGCACCAGCAAGGGCATCGAGTTCGAGACCGGTTTCACGATGTGCGACATCATCCGGGCGACCATTCCCGGTGCGTCGCCGGCGGCTTTGTCCGGGCCGTCCCTCGCGCTGGAAGTGGCCCGCAGCATCCCGACGGCCTGTGTGGCGGCGGCCGGCGACGCGGCAACGGCGCAGGCGGTCCAAGCCTTGTTCCACTGTCCGACGTTCCGCATCTACACGAACACGGACCTGCACGGCGTCGAACTGGGCGGAGCCCTCAAGAACATCTTCGCCATCGCGGCCGGCGTCGGCGACGGGCTCGGCTTCGGCGACAACGCCAAGGCGTCCTTGATCACCCGGGCCTTGGCGGAGATGCGGCGACTCGGCGTGGCGTGCGGCGCCCAGGCGGACACCTTCTCGGGTCTCAGCGGTCTCGGGGACCTGACGGTGACCTGCTTCTCGAAGCTCAGCCGCAACCGGACTTTCGGCGAGCAGTTGGGGCGCGGTGGCAACGCCGACCAACTCCTCGCCAATGCCAAGTCCGTCGTGGAGGGGTTTCCCACTTCTAAGTCCGCCCGGCACCTGGCCCGCCGTCTCGGAGTCGATTCTCCGATCATCGACGAGGTCTACGCGATGCTCTACGAGGCCAAGCCGGCCAAGGTCGCCGTCCGTGACCTCACGGCCCGCGAGAGCAAAGCAGAGGACTAGGGATGAAGGATGAGGTTTGAATTATGAAACGCGGCGAGTGCCGCCGAACCCATCCTGGACCCAGCCGTTTCATACCTCATCCCTCCCGCCTCATACATTTCCCATCATGCCCTCAGCCACCATCCGCGTCCCAGGAACCACGGCGAATCTCGGCCCCGGGTTCGACACGCTCGGCATCGCCGTGAAGCTCTTCAACCGCGTGTGCGTGACGCCGGCCGGCAAGCCGGGCGTGCGCATCACGTCGGTGATCGCGGACGACGCGCGTGCCGGGGCCGAGCAGATGCTCGGGGAGGCGGCGGCCCTGTTTTTCAAACGGACCAGGACGGCGAAGTTCGGGTTCGACATCTCGCTGACCGGCGACGTGCCAATCGCCCGCGGACTCGGGTCGAGCGTCACCGCCCGGCTGGGAGCCGTCGCGGCGCTCAACGAACTGGCCGGGACAAAGCTGGACCGTCAGGGATTGCTCGAACTCGTCACCGAGCTGGAAGGGCATCCCGACAACGCCGCTCCCGCCATCTTCGGTGGGTTCACGGCGGCTGGAATGGTGGCCGACTCGGTGCGTCTGCTGCGCTGCCCTGTGCCGTCGAAGTTGAAGTTCGTCACCCTGATTCCCCGTTTCGAGGTCAGCACGGCCAAGGCGCGCAAACTTGTGCCCCTGTCGTTCTCGAAGGCGGACACGGTCCACAATCTCAACCGCTCGTCTTTGATCAGCGCGGCCTTTGCCCTAGGCGACTACGAAGCTCTGCGCGGCTGCTTCGACGACCGGGTTCACCAGCCCTATCGCGAACAGCTCATTCCCCAGCTGAGTGCGGTGATCCGGGCCGGCGAAAAGGCCGGTGCGATCGGCGGGTGGCTCAGCGGCAGCGGGTCGACCATCATGTGCCTGACGCTGGAGAAGCCGGACGCCGTCGCCTCCGCGATGCGGCGGCAGCTCAAGGACTCGGATGTCCACATCCTCACCGCGGACAACGGCGGCGTGACGGTGGTCCGTTGAACGGGCGCGCCGTCCCATGATCGACGACCGCGTCGGCTGCGGGCTCGCGTTCCTCCTTTTTTCTCAAGCCCTTCATCATCGAGTTCCCGGCCTGCAGGCTTCCCCGTTGCCAAAGGCGGAAACGGTCCCCTAAGCTCCCCGCCCGGTTCACCCCGGTTTCCGCCTGATGGCCGAATACACCGTCAAATTTGAGGTCTTCGAGGGTCCGCTCGACCTGCTTCTTTACCTAGTGAAGAAGGAGGAGGTGGACATTTGGGAGGTCAACCTCACCAAACTCGCCAAGCAGTTCATCGAGTATCTCGATGTCATGCGGATGCTCGACCTCGACATCGCCGGCGAGTTCGTCGTCATGGCGTCGACGCTCATGTATATCAAGAGCCGCGAGCTGCTGCCCAAGAACCAGCAGGCCGTGGGCGAGGCCGGCGACGACGAGGAGGATCCGCGTTGGGAACTGATCCGGCAGCTCGTCGCCTACAAGAAGTTCAAGGACGCCGCCGCGCAGATGCACCAGTTGGAGATCGACGCGGAGAACACCTACCCGCGCATCGCCGGCAAACCGGCCTTCATCGAGACCGCCCCGGCCGAGCCGGTGAAACTGGACGTCTCGATCTTCGACCTCGTCAACGCGGTCAACGCCATCCTCAAGCGCGTCAACAAACGCGAGGATCTCCGCGACATCTTCGAGGACAAGTTCACCGTCTCGGAGAAGATCGAGGAGTTGATCGGGCTTTCCGACGAACATGCGGTGCTCCGTTTCTCCGACATCTTCGCCCGGGCCTCGTCCAAGACCGAGATCGTCTGCACGTTCCTTGCGCTGCTCGAATTGATCCGCATGAAGCGCCTTGTCTGCGTGCAGAACGACCCGTTCGGCGAGATCGAGATCCGGCGCAACACCTCGGGAACCACCCTGGCGATGCCGAACCCGGACGCCGAAACCATCGCCGCGGCGGCCGAGACCGCCCGGGATGAGAACCCTTTGGCGCCGTTGCCGGAACCGGCCTCGGTCGAATCCGCCCCGGCGATGCAAGAGCCCGTTCCCGTAGCCTGACCCGGCCCCTGACATGGAACTAAAATTTGTCCTCGAATCGATCCTGTTCGCCGCGCAAAAGCCGCTCAGCCCGCGCGAGCTTCGCGAAGTGCTCTCCCTCACCGCCGACCAGTCCGAGAGCGAAGGCATCAAGGCGCTGAAGAAGGTGAAGGAAGACGAGTTCATCCCGTTGCTCGAAGAGCTGGTGCGCGACCATGCCGCGGCTAATCGCAGCTACCGCCTCGCGTGCATCGCCGGTTCGTGGCAGTTCGTCAGCCAGCCGGATTACGCGCCGTGGATCATGGCGCTGGTCGGACAGAAACCCCGGCCCACGCGCCTTTCGATGCCCGCCCTGGAGACCCTTACGATCATCGCCTATCGTCAGCCGATCACGCGGTCCGAGATCGAACAGGTCCGTGGCGTGGCGGTGGACGGTGTCATGGGAACGCTGGTCGAGCGCGGTCTCGTCGTGTCAGCCGGCCGTGCCGAGGTGATCGGGCGTCCGACGCTCTACGCCACCACACCGCTGTTCCTCGAATACTTCGGCCTTAGGCGCTTGGAAGATCTGCCGGCTGCCGAGGAGCTGCGCCGCATTCCGGTGAAACGGCCCGACAATTTGTTGACCGTCGGAGAGGGTCTGGCCACGTCCGCACCCGCGGAACTCGCGGTGGCCCCGGAGGCAACGCCTCCGGCGGAATCGCCCGATTCCAGTCCCGAAGCCGCCGCACTTTCGGAGCCGGTTACTGAAACCGAAAGTGACAGCGAAGTCGCACCCGAGACTCCCCCGAGCCAGCCATGAGCAATCTCACCGAGCACCGCCAGGCCATCGACAAGCTCGACGCCCAGATCGTCCAGCTCCTGAACGACCGCACCCAGCACGTCCTCGCCATCGGCACCATCAAGCACAAGGCCGGCGCCGAGATCTACGCGCCCGACCGCGAACGCGTCGTCTTCCAACGCGTCTGCAAGTTGAACAAGGGGCCGATCACCGACGATTCCCTCCGCGCCATCTACCGCGAAGTCATGTCCAGCGCCCTGTCGTTGGAGAAGTCCATGACCATCGCCTACCTCGGGCCCGAGGCGACCTTCACCCAGCAGGCCGCTCTGCAGAAGTTCGGCCAGAGCCTGAAGTATGCTCCGCAGCGGACGATCGCCGAAGTGTTCCACGAAGTGGGCCGGGGCCGCGCCGACTACGGCGTCGTTCCCGTGGAGAATTCCTCCGAAGGC
This sequence comes from Verrucomicrobiota bacterium, assembly GCA_947476875.1. GTDB lineage: Bacteria > Verrucomicrobiota > Verrucomicrobiia > Limisphaerales > CANJSG01 > CANJSG01. Next base: position 5,161 of record CANJSG010000209.1, read on the forward strand.
GTCGTGACCAACACGCTCGACATGTTCGTCGACAGCAGCCTGAAGATCGTCGCCCAGATCGTCCTGCCCATCCAGCAGTGCCTCATGGGCAAGGGCCGTCGCGAAACCATCCGCAAGCTCTACGTCCACCCGCAGACCCTCGCGCAGTGCCGGGGCTGGATTCAAAAACACCTGCCCGACGCCGAGCTCGTCGAGACCTCGTCCAACGCCCGTTCCGCCCAGCTCGCCGCCGGCGAAAAGGACGCGGCGTCCATCGGCGGATTGCTCGCGGCGGAGAAATACGGCCTGCCGATCCTCGAACACGACATCCAGGACAACGCAGGCAACGCCACGCGTTTCCTTGTGCTCGGCCGCCAGTGCAGCCCGCCCACCGGCAAGGACCGCACCAGCATCATGATCAGCATCGCCGACGAGGTGGGCGCGCTGCACAAGGCGCTCGCATCGTTCCGCAAGCACCGGATCAACATGACCAAGATCGAGTCGCGTCCCAGCAAGCGGAAGGCCTGGGAATACTACTTCTTCGTCGACTGCGACGGCCACTTCAAGGACCGCAAGGTCGCGGCCTCGATCGCCGTGCTGGAGCAGCATTGCAGCCTGGTGAAGATCCTCGGCAGCTATCCGAACAGCGAGTAGCGCCCGGTCGGGATCGTTCTCCTCCTCGCCCTCGTTCTCGCTCTCGCTTTAAGGTGATCCGAGGAAGGAGGACGAGAACGAGAAAGAATCAGGCATCAGGCATCCGACCCTATGACCCGCCCCGAAATCTCCGCCCGCCTCGTTTCCGGAAAACTCATCGCCGTAATCCGCGCGAAGAGATTCGACCAGGCCTTGCCGCTGTGCCGCGCGTTGGTCGAGGGAGGCATCACCAATCTGGAGATCACCTTGTCGACGCCGGAGGCCTTGAAAGCCATCCGCCTCGTCGTTTCCGAGCTGGGGAATGCGGCCTTGGTCGGAGTCGGCACGGTCCTCGACGCGGCAACGGCGACGGCTGCCATCGAGGCGGGAGCGGAGTTCGTGGTGTCGCCCATCTGCCGACCTGAGATTGCCCAGGCGGCCCACGCCTTGGGCAAGCCGGTCATGCTCGGAGCCTACACGCCCACGGAGGCGCAGCTCGCGCACGAATCCGGCGCCGACTTCGTGAAACTCTTCCCGGCCGACGGGCTTGGCCTCGGCTACATCAAATCCCTGCGCGCCCCGCTGCCGCACCTGCGGCTCGTGCCGACGGGCGGCGTCACCTTGGACAACGTGGCCGACTTCTTCGCCGTCGGCTGCCCCGCCGTCGGCGTGGGTTCCAGTCTTATTACCGCGAAGATTCTGGAGACGGATGATTGGGCGGCTCTGAGGGAGCTGGCGGCGAGGTGGGTTGCGGTTGTTTAACGGTCCGTGCGGACTTGGTGTTGAGGTGCCGATCACTGAGCTTGCGGCACTGTTGTTAAAATGCACGATGCCGGGTGGGAAGAGAGTAAAACCATGAAAACCCTGCGCTTAGTTGTCTTGTCCGTCCTCGTCGCTGCGGGGCTGGATTTTCAGGCTCAGGCCGCTGCCGCGCCAGTGGTGACCACCGCTGCAGCGACTGGTCTCTCGAACACAGTCGCGACCCTCAACGGCACGGTCAATCCCGGTGGTGCGGACACGACAGCGTGGTTCGAGTGGGGGTTGTATCCGGTGAACAACACGAATCTCACCGCGCCGGTGGCGGTGGGCAGCGGTTCGGTCTCGGTGGGGTTGAGTGCTCCATTGTCCGGTCTCACGCCCGGCATCAACTATCATGGCCGCGGGGTGGCTTCCAACATGTTCGGGGTGGTGCGCGGGTTGGATGTGACGTTCGGCTCGCCCGCGCTCGTGCTCAATGGCTCGTCCAATCTCAGCATCGGATACCAGGGCAACTTCTCCGACCCAGGCGCGACCGCAATGGCTGCACCGCTGGCCATTGCAGCGGGAGCGGCTCATAGTATGGTGCTAAGGAGCGACGGGATGGTAACCCAGTGGGGACGGCATTTCTCTGGCCAAACAATCATACCCGTGGGTTTAAGCGACGTAGTGGCCATTGCCGGAGGAGGTAATCAAAGTCTTGCGCTCAAGAGCGGCGGCACGGTCGCCGCGTGGGGAGAGCATTACCTTAGCGAAACGCCCATCCCCGAGGGCTTGAGCAACGTGGTGGCCATCGCCGGGGGATATATACACAATCTGGCGCTGAAGAGCGACGGCACGGTCGTCGGTTGGGGACCGAATGCCCTTGGCCAAACAAACATCCCCGTGGGGTTGGG
>CANJSG010000210.1 GCA_947476875.1 Verrucomicrobiota bacterium
CAGGACGGCATCTTCGGCGCGTTCGACTGTCCGGACGGCAGCCTTGTCGCCCCCAAACGCAGCGTCTCGACCACTCCGTTGCAGGCGCTCAACCTCTTCAACAGCCGGTTCATTCTCCAGCAATCGGAGATCTTCGCCGAACGTCTGTGCAAGGAGGCCGGAGGTGACCCCGCGGCCCAAGTGCGCTCAGCGTGGCTGCTGGCTTTCAATCGCCTGCCGGAAAGGACCGAAGCGAAAGAGGCGGTCGCGTTTATCCGGGCGGAAGGATTGCCGGCGTTGTGCCGCGCCCTTCTGAACGCGAACGAATTCCTGTTCATTCCATGAAGCCGCCATTTTCATCGTTCAACAGCCCGTTGCTGGACCGACGCCGGTTCCTCGCCGACACCGGGATGGGACTGGGTGCGATCGCGCTGACCCACCTGCTGGGCCGGCCAGGACTGCTCGCGGCGACGGTCTCGGGCAAGGACTCGATCCGGCCGCTGATCAATCCCGGAAGTCCCTACGCTCCGCGCAATCCGCATTTCACGCCGCGCGCCAAGAACGTGCTCGTCATCTTCTGCAGCGGCGCGTGCAGCCATCTCGACACGTTCGACTACAAGCCCGAGCTGATCCGACGCCACGGCCAGCCGATGCCGGGCCAGGAGAAGCTGATCACCTTCCAGGGTGAACAGGGCGCGTTGACGAAGAGCCCGTGGGAGTTCAAGCCGCGCGGACAGAGCGGCAAGATGATCTCGGAACTCGTGCCGCATCTCGGCGCCCTGGCCGACGAGATGTGCTTCATCCATTCCATGCAGGGGAAGACGAACACGCATGCGCCCGGCGAGAATTTCATGTCCACCGGCAACACGCTCGACGGGTTTCCCAGCGTCGGCGCGTGGGTGACCTACGCGCTCGGCAGCGATGACCAGAGCCTGCCGGCCTATGTGGCAATCCCCGATCCGCGCGGCAAGCCGCAGAACAGCGTGAACAACTGGGCGCCTGGATTTCTTCCGGCTTCGTTCCAAGGAACCGAGTTCAATGCCACGAATCCGATCCGCAACCTCGCACGGCCCGGCTCCATTTCGGCCAATAGCGACAAGGCGACGCGCGGCTTCCTGCAGAGGCTCAACGAGCAGCACGCCGCACGGTTCCCCGGCGACTCGGAGCTCGCCGCACGCATCGCGAGCTACGAACTGGCGGCCCGCATGCAGCTGACGATCCCCGAGGTCGCGGATCTCGCCAGCGAACCCGCGCACATCCTCAAGCTCTACGGAGCCGATGAGGGCGGATCGAAGATCAACGAGACCCGCGCGGCCTATGCACGGAATTGCATCCTCGCTCGGCGGCTGATCGAGAAAGGCGTGCGGTTCGTCCAGCTTTTCAACGGCGCCTACCAGACCGGCGGCGAAGGCGTGAGCAACTGGGATGGACACAAACAACTCCTCAAGGACTACAGCCTGCACGGGCCGGTGCTCGATAAACCGACCGCGGGCCTGCTCATCGACCTGAAGCAGCGCGGCCTTCTCGAAAACACGCTGGTCGTCTGGTGCACCGAGTTCGGCCGCATGCCGACTTTTCAGAAAGGCTCGCAAGGCCGGGACCACAATCCCGCCGGCTTCACCTGCTGGATGGCGGGTGCCGGAGTGAAGAAGGGTTTCAGCCATGGCTCGACCGACGATTTCGGCTACAAGTCGGTCGAGGACGTGGTCACGGTCCACGATCTCCACGCGACGATCCTCCATCTGCTCGGGCTCGATCACGAGCGCCTCACCTACTACCACAACGGCCTCGAACGCCGCCTGACCGACGTCCACGGCGAAGTGGTCAAAGGCATCTTGGCGTGACACGGCTAAAACCCTTCCGCAACCAACCGGTTCCATGAGATTGCTGCTCCTCGCCCTGCTCCCCTTCGTTTGCGGCCTTACCCACGCCGCTGAATCCACCCCGCCGAGCGGCCCGGCCCACCTGGTCTTCCCCGACGAAACGATCGACACGTGGCACGGCTTCAAACGGCACCGGTTCAAGATCGACGGCTGCGCGGCGTGGGTCGTCGAGCCCAAGACGCCCCGCCCCGGACTTCCCTGGTCGTGGTGCATGGAGTTTCCCGATGCTTTCACCGATCGCTGCGCCGCGCCCGCCCTGTTGGAGAAAGGCTTCCACCACGTCCACATCTCCGTCGGCAACACCTTCGGCAGCCCCGATGCCGTGAAGCATTTCAACGCCTTCTACGAAGCCCTGACCACCCGCGGATTGGCCAAGAAGGCAGTGCTCATCGGCATCAGCCGGGGAGGGCTCTACTCCTATCGCTTCGCGTCGGAACACCCGGAGCGCGTCTCGGTGATCTACGGTGACGCGGCGGTCTGCGACTTCAAGAGCTGGCCCGGCGGAAAGGGAAAAGGCAAAGGCAGCACCGGCGACTGGTCCTCGCTGATCAAGCTCTACGGCTTCAAGGACGAGGCCGAGGCGCTCGCCTACCGGGGCAATCCGATCGACACACTTGCCCCGCTCGCCAAGGCCCACGTGGCCCTCATCCATGTCGTCGGAGATGCCGACGACGTCGTGCCTCCAGCGGAGAACACGGCGATCATCGAGACCCGTTACCGCGCGCTCGGCGGTGTGGTGGAGGTCATCCACAAGCCCGGCATCGGCCATCATCCCCACGGTCTCGACGACCCCGCACCGGTCGTAAAGTTCATCCTCGACCACACGCCTATGAAGTAGTTTGTGCTCGACCCGGCGGGAGCGTTTCCAGTTTTCTCTGCGAAATTTCCGGCAACGGACGCAGCCCCTGAGCAATCTCGCATGAAAGCCCACGCCCCGATCCTCGTTCAATCCCTCGTCCGCCTCACGGCCACCCTCGCCGCGCTCGCGACCCTCGGCCAAGCGGACGCCGCCAAGATTCCGGACAAGGTGACCTTCACCGAGCATGTCGCGCCGCTCCTGTTCGAGAACTGCAGCCGGTGCCATCGCCCGGGCGAGGTGGCGCCGTTCTCCCTGCTGAACTTCGAGGACGCGAAGAAGCGGGGGAAACAGATCGTCGAAGTCACCGGAACGCGTTTCATGCCGCCCTGGCACGCGGACCACGGCCATGTCGAATACAGCAACGAGCGCCGCCTGACGGACGACCAGATCGCGCTGTTGGCCGCGTGGCACAAACAAGGAATGCCGGAAGGGAATCCTGCGAAGCTGCCCGCGATTCCAAAATTCACCGAGGGATGGCAGCTCGGAAAACCGGACCTCATCGTGAAGATGCCGGAGCCCTACGAGGTCAGCGCCGAGGGCCGGGACATCTACTGGAACTTCGTCCTTCCGTTGAACCTGCCCGAGGACAAGTGGGTTCGCGCCGTCGAGTTCCGCCCGTCGGCGCGGAAGGTCGTCCACCACGCGCTCTACTACCTCGATACCAAGGGACAGGCCCGGAAGTTCGACGAGCTCGATCCCAAGCCCGGCTACAACGGGATGAAACGTTCCAACGGAGAGTTCGAGTCGCTCGGCGGCTGGGCCGTGGGCGGTGAACCGCTGATGCTCCCGCCGGAGCTCGCCTGGCGCTTTCCGACCAACAGCGACCTCGTGCTGCAAACCCACTTCCATCCAAGCGGCAAGATCGAGCACGAGACGTCGACGGTCGGGATCTACTTCGCGACCAAACCGCCTTCGCGCAAGTTCACCACGCTCCAGCTTCCGCCGCTCTTCGGCAGGTTGAGCGGGTTGGACATCCCCGCCGGAGCCACCAGCTACACGCTCAAGGACTCCTTCGTCACGCCCATCGACCTGGAAGCGTTCTCCGTCACCCCGCACGCGCACTATCTCGCGCGGACCTTTCTCCTCACCGCCACCTTGCCCGACGGCAAGAAACAGACGCTCCTCAAGATCTCGAACTGGGATTTCAACTGGCAGGAGGACTGCGCGTTCAAGGACCGTATCCGGCTTCCGAAAGGCACACTCATCGAGTCCACGATCACCTACGACAATTCGGCAGGGAACCCGAACAACCCGTCCCAGCCGCCCAAGCCCGTGAGGTGGGGGCCGATGACCACGGACGAAATGGGGGCGATCACCCTGAGCGTCATCCCGGCACGCGATGAGCAACTGGCGGAGCTCCGTCAGTCGAAGCGCAACCACACCATCGACCTGTTCATCGATCGCGCCCAGGAGGACACCCGACGTCGCCAGCAGATCCAGCCGATGCTCGCCTTGTTCGACAAGAACAAGAACGGCAAGCTCGACACCGAAGAACGTCCCGCCCTTCGTGGCTTCCTGGAAATGAGCGGGATGCTCAAGGGGCTCGACGACGGATTCTGACGCGCCGGGGGCTTTTCGGCGGGCCCGGCCGGTTTCCCCGGCCCGTTACTTGCGGAGGACGACGTCCTTGGCCCCGGGAAAGTCCGCAGGAACCTTTTGGGTGACGGCGCCGGTGGCGGCCCACTCCGCCCCGCGCTGGAAGGTCACGATGAACCCGACGCAGTGCTGGGCTTCGTGCTGATTTGCACCGGCGTGACCGAGAGCGGTGTGGAAGACCCGGCCACGTCCAAACGGAATGGTCATCAGCATGGGCTCATGGCGGCCTGTTCCGTTCTTCTGCGAATCCGAGAATGCCGTGGCGAGAACCGTGATGTTCTCGGCGGGACCGCGCAGGCGATCGTATAGTTCGTCCTTGGCATGCATCCAGTTGTTGGGAAGACCCGCCATGATGGGATGCTTGGCCTGACGGGTCTCGACGAGGAACGGGTGCTGCGGCCCATGGCTACCGCCCCGCCCTGGCGCGAGGTCCTTGACGACCTTGGCCGCCTTTTCCTCCCAGTAGACATACGGGCCCGACTTTTCATTACGGCCACCCCATCCGCCGACGCCGATCATCTGGTTGTAGGCGGACCATTCCGGGAATGAATTGTTCGCCGCGTGCACGCTGACGAAACCGCCGCCGCCACGGACAAACTCCTCGAACGCCTGCTGCGTCTCCTTCGGCCAGGCGGCGCCGTTGTAGTTCGAGACGACCAGCTTGTATTTCTTGAACTCCGGTTTGAATCCGGCGGCCTCACCCTTCTCCGGGGTCGTGGCCACATCCACGACGAACAGTCCCGTCTCTTCGAGGTAGCGTTTGAGCAGGGGCGTCGTGCCCTTCCAGTCGTGGTTGTTCTGCCCGTCGACGATCAGAACGGGCATCGGGGCCGCGCCGGCCCGGGTGGTCGCAATCATGCCCAGGCCGACGCACAGAAAGATAAAGGAGGGAAGCAATGCTTTCATCGCTCGGGAGACTGAAAGGCCGGACGCGGCTAGGCAACGCTCGGATTGCCAAGCCGCGTTCTGCCAAGGCCAGGCGTCGCCATCGGACCCATCAGTTCTTCAACCGGAAGAACTGATGGGTCGCATTGGTGAAAGGCAGGAACACCTCGTTGACCGGGAAACGCGACGGAACATTCGTCAGCGCCCCGAATGAAGGAAGCGCCAGGGAGCTTTCGACCGAGTTGGTGCCAACCCCGGTGGACGGCCAACTCAGGCGCCAGAGCACGCCATTCCAAGGGGACAGATCGAGCTTCAGCGCCCGTTCATCCACCTGAGGGTTGGTGCCCATCGCCTGCTCCCGGGCATTGTTGAATCCGTCATTGTCGGGATCGTCCTTCGGGCCCCGCGCCAACGTCCCGAGGCGGGTCATTTCCCAATCATCGTCCAACCCGTCGCCATCCGAGTCTTTGATCGACGTTCCGACGACGGTGAGCGTGACGCCCAGGAGGTTGCCGGTGTTGCCCGGGATCTGATCGCTGAGGGTCACCGTCCAGACTCCCTTGCTCGGCTCCAGGAAATGATCCACCGACATGTAGGTCCAGTCGTAGGGACCGGGGCCGTTGTCGGTATTGGTCATCTGCAGGACGCTGATCGAGCCGGCAGGCGACTTGAGCGTGATCCTCAGATCACCGCGTCGCAGGTGGTCGGTTTGCAGCGTCACAAGCACGTGCTCGCAGACCATTTCGTTGGTGACGAGAAGCGGGACGGAAGCGCCGCTGATCGCAAGCCGGGCGTCAAGATTGGTGGTCGCAAGACGGTTGGACAACGCGAGACCGTTTGCCTGGCCGATGGCCACCACCGGGATTCGCGAGCGGTCCGTCCCGCCGATCTCGAAGCGTTCGTTCCCGCCGACGTTGTTGTAGATTATCGCAAAAGCCGCTCCGGCATCGGCCGCATAACGGACCTTTTCCTCGAACAGCGATATGCCGCGCTGGATCAATGCTCCCTTGCCCGTGAGATTCGTGGTCAACGGCCCGGTCACCAACCCGACATCCACGAGCGGCAAAAGGAGCGTCGGATCATCCGGGTGGAGGGCGAGGCCGGCTGTGGCGGAAAAATTGGTCACGCCGGGCATTCCCGGCACCTCTACCCTCAATCCATCATCGGGGATCGGGAGAAAAAGATTTGACGCCACCGCAAATGAATTCGCCGATGGGCGGCTGATCCACTGGCGGGCCAACTCCACGGCAACGCCGGCATCGGGAACTCCGAAACCGACGTTGAAGCTGAAGAGCAGGCCCGCTCCGTTCGTGCGGATCAGCGGATCGGCCGTGTCGATATGCCGGGCTGAAAGCACAAGGATGTGCTGGACGTCGCGGCGGGTCAGAGCCGGATTGGCCGCGAGCAGCAACGCCACCACGCCGCTGATCTGCGGGGCCGATGCCGAGGTGCCGGTGAATGCCGTCGCCCCAAAGGCGTAGTCGGCCGCGTCTCCCGGACCCGAGACGTTGTATCCATCGCTTCCCGGCCGATCGGTCGTCGCGATCCCCTCGAAGCCTTCGTCTTCGTCGCTGCTCGGGGCGGCCACGAGAACATTGGCCCCGGGTGAGCTGTAGCTGGCCACCCTGCCATCGCGCCTCACCGCCGCCACCGCGATGGATTCGGGCATCGTCAGATAGCCGTCGTTGTTCGCGTTGCCGATGACCCTGACGGCAGATGGATACACGATGAACCGTTCATTCCCGGCCGACCGGACCATGACGACGCCCTTACCGGCGCGGCCAGTGTTTGCAGCGGCCGTGATGGCGTCGCGCTCCAATCCGGAGATCCTTTCCTGATTGTCGCCGGTGTAGCCCCAGCTGTGGTTCTGCACCGAGATCATGTCGTCCCGATAGCCGAACATCGTGGCCATCGAAAGATCGCTCAACGGCAGGTTGCCCCCGGAAAAGATCCGCATCGCCGCCAGCCTGGCCGAGGGCGCCACTCCGGCGACTCCCAGGCCATTGCCGGCCGTCGCGGCGATGATCCCGGCGACGCTGGTGCCGTGATCATCCACGCTCGTGTGGGGCTCAACGTTCAGGTCGTTTTGCACGAAGTTGAAGTGCGGCGTTCCCGACGCGGCCGGGAGGAGATCCGGATGCGTGGTGACAATGCCGTCGTCCACCACACCGACGATGACCCCCGCGCCTCG
>CANJSG010000211.1 GCA_947476875.1 Verrucomicrobiota bacterium
TCCGGCATGAAGGGCGGCCATGGCCATGGCCGAACCGTTGGTCGTGAGCGAACTCATGACGATGACGGGCATCGGCCGGTGCCTCATGACGAGCTTGAGGAAGGTGATGCCGTCCATCCTGGGCATCTCGACGTCGAGTGTCATGACGTCGGGATTCAGTTGGAGGATCTTGTCGCGGGCCACGTAGGGATCGATGGCAGTGCCGACGATCTCGATGTCGGGATCCTTGCTCAGCACATCCGTCAGGACTTTCCTGACGAGCGCTGAATCGTCGACGATGAGGAGCCGGACGGGCATGGGATTCGTTTAGGCGGCCAGTTTCTCGCTGGGCGCGGCGGCTTTTGGATTGTGGTGGAACCACACGGCGGCGACGACGTTGCTCGGGAACTTCCATCGGGACAGGAGGCGTCCGCCGATTTCCGCGTGTTCCACCCCAAGGAGCTTCTTCTCGGCCTCCTGAAGGGAACGCTGGTTCTTCTCCACCTCCTCGATCACGCGGTCGTAGTTCGTCGAGAGCGCTTCCGAGAGGACGATTTTGCCGATGTCGTGGAGGAGCGTGGCGGTGAAAACGGTGTTCTCGTCGTCGCCTTTCTTGCGGGCGATGAGCTGTGCGGCGACGGCGGCGGTGACGGAATGTTTCCAGAGCTCACCGCGGTCGATGCCGTAGCCTTTCTGCGGGGGGGCGAGGGATTTTCCGCCCGTGACGGCGCAGACGATCTGGAAGATCTGGGAGAATCCCAGGCGCTGGACGGCTTCCTGGATGTCCGCGGTGGGCGAGCCTGTGGCGAAGAAGGCGGAATTGGCGGCCAGAAGGACGGCGACGGACAGGCCGGGGTCGAAGGAGATGAGTTTGACGACCTTGCTGGTGTCGAGGTTCGGCCGGTTGAGAAGCGCGAGCAGCTCGGGAAGCACCTTGGGTGCAGGAGGCAGCTGCTTCACCTTGTTGATGAATTCGTCTAGCTCTTGCATAGGTAGGTTTCCTGGGGCTTGCCGGAGATTTTAAGCCGGATGTCGCCGTTGGCGAGATTGAGATACATGGTGCGGTTGACCATCCCGCCGACCTGCTCTGCGTGGATGCGGAGGCCGTGCTCGTTGAGCATCTTGGTGAGGGCGTCGTAGTTGCGTTTGCCGATGTTGAAGTAGCCGCCGTCGTCCATGATCTGTGCTCCGCCGGCTATGCAGATCTGGACGCGGTGCTTGTCGGCTCCGAGCTTGTAGGCGGCTCGGAAGAGTGCCGGCACGCCGGAATCGACGAACATCGCCGGCTGGGCGGCGGCCTTGGCGGAATCGATCCGCGAATCCGGCAGCATGATGTGCAGGAGCCCGCCGACACGGACGACCGGGTCGTAGATGGTGATGCCGAGACAGGATCCGAGGGAGTAGGTGGTGAGCGTGGCGCTTGTGTTGTTCGAAACCGCCAGTTCGGCGATTCCGATGATCACCTTCTGCTCGAGTCCGAGTCCGGCTAGGGTTGGTGAGGGCATCCTATTCTTTCTGGTAGACGCTCGGGCGAAGGCATTTCAGCCCCGTGTTCAGCCCGGTCAGGCTCTCGGAGTGCCCGATGAGGAGGTATCCCTTCGGCACGAGGAAGCGGCTGAGCTTCTTGACGAGTTCTTCCTGGGTCGGGCGATCGAAATAGATCATGACGTTCCGGCAGAATATGACCGTGAACTGTTCATTGACGTCGTATTGGCCAAGGAGGTTTAGGTTTCGAAAGGTGATTCGGGCGCGGATCGAGTCCTTGATCCGGTAGTTGCCGAGCCATTTGCCAAATCCTTTTTGGAAGTAGTTCCGGCGCCACTCGGGCGGGACTGCTTCCAGGCGATCCTCGGGATAGATTGCTTCCTGGGCCTTGCCGAGGGCTTTGGTGGAGATGTCGGTGGCGAGGATCTTCCAGTCCCAGTTCTGCTCGGGGGGGAAGTGGTGGGAAAGGTAGAAGCCGATGCTGTAGGGCTCTTCGCCGGTCGCACAGGCTGCTGACCAGACGCTGAATCGGCGTTGTCCGGATTCCAGGGTCTTCGGAATGCCCGTCTGCACCAGGAAATCGAAGTGGTCTTTCTCCCGGAGGAAATGGGTGAAGTTCGTGGTCAGCGCGTCGACCACGTGGGTGATTTCCTCCTCCGTGCCGCTGTTCTTCAGGAAATTGATGTATTCGGCGAGTGTCTGGTGGCCGTGGTGGCGCATCCGTTTGCCGAGGCGCGCCTTGATGAGCTGGTGCTTGCCATCGTTCAACCGGATCCGGGCGCGCTCATACACGAGATTGATGATGAAATCGTAGTCTTCAATTTCTTCCCGGGATTGGCGCATGGAGTCGGTTGCCTTGATGCGCCCGTTTCGCCGGACGCTTTTCGGCAAGGAGTGATCGGCGGCGTTGCCCGGCGGCTGAAGGGCAAAAGGGTTCACAAGCGGAGTGGGTCAGCCGGTCGATGCGGCATTGTTCCCAGCACGAGGAGTTTCGGCCCTGTCCCAGCGCGCTGAATCTGGCGGATGCCACCAAACGACCGTGTCGCGTGAGGGGGGCGTTCCAGGGTCGCTCGACTTGCGGCAAAGAATGACCGGTTCGGCTAGCCGAGTGGGTGGGGGCCTATTGTTCGCCGTTCGGAAGGACTTTTCTGCCGGGTTCCCGGGGAAGGAAGATCCCTTCGATCGCGCTCCGGGGTCAGTTTTTGACGGGTGAGCCGGCGTGTAGTTCAGGCCGTTTCCGATGTGGAAGCAGCCTGTTTACAAATGGATAAATCATTTCAGCGCCAGCTTTTTTTACCGCTGGCACGGGCATAGCTATGCGAGGCGATGGTAACGGTAGACCAATGAAAACAGTCGCTACATCTGAACCTGAATGGCTGACAGTGCGGAAAGAGAACATCATCCGCTTGCCGCTCGGTCTCCTTGGGTTCGAAAGCATCAAGCAATACGTCCTACTGGCGCGTCCCGAGGAGGAACCCTTCCTTTGGCTCCAGATGCTTGATGATCCGAACCATTCGTTCCTCGTGGTCTCGCCGTTCCATGTCCTGCCGGACTACTCCCCGGAGTTGTCCAAAGAAGACGTGAAGTGTCTCGCCCTGACGGAACCCGAGGACGCGATGATCATCAACATCGTCACCCTCCGCCCTGACGGCCAAGCCACGGTGAACCTCAAGGGGCCCATCATCGTGAACCGCCATACGCTCACCGCCAGGCAGGTGATCCCGTCAAACGCGGCCGAATACAGCCTGCGCCATCCCATCGCGGTGTCCGAGTGAACCAGGGAACGACGCCATGCTCATCCTTTCCCGCAAAGTTAACGAATGCATCGTCATCGACGGCCGGATCACGGTGAAAGTGGTCCGGGTCGAAGGAGATATCGTGAAGCTCGGCATCGAGGCGCCCCTCGACGTGCCGGTTCACCGACAGGAAGTCTACGAGGAGATCCAGCGCAACAACCGTGAGGCCCTTACACAGGGACGCCCCAAGGTTCCGCGCCTTCCTCGCTTGAACGGAGTCCCAGCCAAGGACGCAAAACAAACGGAGTAAAACCCAACACAGGAAGTAGCTATGGTCATCAATACCAACATCCAGGCCCAAGCGGCCTCGTCGAATCTGCAGACAAGCCAAGCGATGCTCTCAAAATCGCTCTCCCGGCTCAGCTCAGGATCGAAAATAGTCAACCCCGCCGACGACGCCGCAGGTCTTGCCGTGTCCTCCCGTCTCGACGCCCAGATTTCACGATTGGACGCCGCCAAGTCGAACGTCGGCAACGCCGTCTCCTTCACCCAGGTCCAGGACGGATTCCTGAAGAAGATCGCCAAGGCCTTCGACCGTATGAGCGAGCTGTCGATCCTGGCGCAGGACGTCACCAAGTCCGACGCGGATCGCGCCCTCTACAACTCGGAGTTCCAGCAACTCAGCCAATACGTGCTGAATACAACCGGGAAAGACTTCAACGGAGTCAGCCTCTTTTCCACGACGCCCCTCAACGTCACCGTCGATCCCGACGGCGGCACGTTCACGATGAGCGGCATCAACATGTCCGCGACGACCTACACCACGGTCAATTCGCAGAATATTTCCACGACGGGCACCGCCGCCACTGCGCTCAATGCTGTCAAGACGGCGATCACGCAGCTGGCCACCGACCGTGCAAACATCGGCGCCTACCAGTCGCGCCTCAACTACACGTCCGAGCAGCTGGTCGTGACCAAGGAAAACCTCACCGCCGCCAGCAGCCGCATCAAAGATGTCGATGTCGCCGATGAGAGCACGCAATACGCGCGCTTCAACATCCTCGTCCAGTCCGGCACCGCGATGTTGGCCCAGGCCAATCAGCTGCCGCAGGCCGTCCTGAGGCTCCTGCAGCAGTAAGCCCGGGCACTACCCAGGGTTTTCTCCGTTATCTTTTGGTTGGGGTAACGCGGGCAGCGGAAGGCCATAAGGGCTCCGCTGCCCGTTTTCTTTTCCGGGCAAAAGGTTCCTGTTTCCGGGGCGGGCAGGGGGGCTACTGCGGGGTGCCGGGCAGATTCTTCCAACAATGGGGTAATTCAGGGCTCGCCGTCGGCTGGTATGGGACTGGCTAAGCAGGACGGAAACACCGGTTGCACATTGAACAGTGGGGAACGGATCCCTCCTGGTGCGCCGTCCAAAGCACGGAAGCCAATGCCTTCAGTCAACGAGCGTCGGATGGATCGCAGGGTTTCGAAACCCGTGTTGGTTGACCTTCAACCTGTCTGTGGCGTGCCCGGCCGCTCCTGTGCCCCCTCTTCGGCAGTCCCCTTTCCCCGCAGCCTATGATCATTGAATCTGAAGCGTCGTCCCGGTCCGGCGTAGTCGCGCCTCCGGTCATCCGTCCACACACGCTTAACCTGCAGGCCATCGACGTCTGCAACTCGCGCTGCATCATGTGCAACATCTGGAAGGATGGCCGGCGCGAGAAGATGGGCATCGATCAACTGCGCGCGGAGCTGCTGAATCCCTTCTACAGCGAAGTGCGTCACGTCGGAGTGACCGGCGGGGAGCCGACCCTGCGAAGGGATCTCTACGAGCTCTACGACCTGTTTCCCCAGGTCCTTCCCAAGTTCACGGGCGGCTCATTCATCACGCATGGCATGCAGACCGGGCGGGCCGTCGAGGTCTACTCCAAGGTCCACGCACGCTACCGCGGTCTGGGCCTCACGTTCGACGGCATGGTTTCACTCGATGGCGTGGGCGCCGTCCATGATCTCGTCCGCGGCCGGAAGGGTGCTTTTGACGCCGCCACGGAGTCTCTCCTGCAGCTGAAGGACCGGGGCGTGGGAGTCATTGCCGCGTGCACCATCGTTCGCGCCAACGTCTATGGAATGCATGACCTGCTGGAGTGGGGCAAAGCCAACGGCGTCTACGTCCGGTTCCGGGTCGCGGAGTTCATCCGGCGGCTTTACAACAGCTCATGCTCCTCCGAGATCCGCGCGTTCGACCCTCGTGAACTTCGGCATCTCGTTTCGTTCCTCCACGTGCTTCTGGGCGAATACGAGACCAGCGAGACGATCCGCAAGACCTACACGTCGATCCTGTCGTTGCTCACCGGTGGTGAACGCCTGATCGGTTGTCCCTATCAGAAGGGCATCGCCGTCAATGTGGACAGCCGGGGATGGCTCGCCAGTTGTGCGCCGAAAGGCACTTCGTTTGAACCGTCCTTGGACCCCGTTGAAACCCACTCGCATCTGGCTGCCCAGCGCCTGGAAGTGGCCAAGAACGATTGTGCGAACTGCATCCATGACTACCACGACGACTGGAGCGCCACAGCGGCAAAGGAGATCGCCCATTCACGGATGCGGAGTTCAGAACTCTACGACGTGCCCGAGGCGCAGCTGACGACCAACGAGGTTCCCGATCAGGTTCTGGATCTCACGGACATGAAGCAGGTGCTTCTCGCCGGATGGTATGGAACCGAGACCGCCGGGGACATCGCGATCCTCCGGGGCATCATCGCCGAGTATCTCGTCCGTAATCCGCGGCTCCGGTTCCAGGTGTTGAGCCTGTATCCCTACTACACCCGGACGACGGTGGCGCTTTGGCCGGACGAACTGCGGGCCAAGGTCAGCGTCATCGACTATGCGAGCGATGGCGCCTGGCAGGCGGCGCTCGACTGCGACGCGATCATGATGGCCGGCGGACCGTTGATGGACATCGCCGAGACCCGGAAGATCCTCTGCCTTTTCAAACGCTTCGCCGATCTCGGGAAGCCCCGCGTCATCGAAGGCTGCGGCGTCGGGCCGCTCAATCGTCCGGAGTTCCGCTGGAACGTCTGCCGCATCGCGCGCCTCGCCACCACGATTTCAGTCCGCGACCACGCGTCCCGCGAAGCGCTTCGTTCCTACGGGATCCGCAAGGAGGTCACGGTCCGGATGGATCCTGCCGTCACGTTTCTTCGTGGACTCGGGGTCCGCCACCACGGCTCGGATGGGAAAGTCATCCGCTGTTTCCTCCGTGAACTGACGTGCGAATATCCCCAGGCGCTGACGCCGGATCAGGCCTTCCTGAACCTCGTGGAAGTCCTGAAGCGCATCCTCGCCTGGTATCCCCAGCACCGCATCGAGCTGTGGGCGATGCACCATTTCCCGGTTGGCAACGACGACAGGTTGTTTGTCCGAAAACTGGAGAAGCAGATCGCCGATCCGCGTTTGGTGGTCGAGTGGGAACCGCGTTCGCCCGAGGAGATCGTCGCGGCCATGGCCGGCGCCGAGTTCTGCGTCTGCATGCGGTTTCACTCCTGCGTGTTCGCCTCCGAAGTGGGTGTGCCCTTCATGGCCGTCGACTACACGGCGGGCGGCAAGATCAAGGCGTTCCTCGACGACATCCAGCAGGCCGACCGACTCGTTCGGTTGGGTGATCTGCCGGCCTTGGGGAAAGCCGACTTCCAGGCGAAACTCCGTTTTTCCGGGGCACGATCGATCGCGAAACCCGTTCGTCCCGATGGGGTCGCGGCCAAGAAAGCGCCCACGGTCCTGCATATCATCCAGAACGTCATCGGCGGCGGCGGCTCGCGCGCCATGATCTCGCTGGCGAAGCATTCGCGGCGCCTGGGCGGCTACGACCATCGCCTGGTCTCCCTCGCGGCGGCCGACATCGTCGGGCTTGAGTTGGCCAAGCAGGCCGGGCTTTCCGTGCTCGATCAGCCGAGCCGCGAAGAACTGCACACGGCGA
>CANJSG010000212.1 GCA_947476875.1 Verrucomicrobiota bacterium
GGCCGTTGCAGGCGGGAGGCTCCAACTGCGTTGAGCCTCCCGCCTGCAACGGCCTACACTAAAGCGTTTCACCGCTTCCGCCTTCCGTTGTGGGAGGGACACCGCGGAGCCGTGCATCAGAACCATGCGCTGCAGCTCCTATGAGGTTAGTCAAGAGGGTGGTGGTTGGTCCGACAGGTTTTTTGTGGTGGGGGATTGGTCGCGCGGAGCGCAGTGGAACGGAGCGGAGACGCGCGCGGTAGCGGTTTTGGTCCGCTGACGACTGTCGGCTCCGCCGTGCCAAAGGGCTCTTCTTACACGCTCTTCATATAAGCTGTTTCCTTTCCGCCCTTCCTTCCGGAGGGGCGTCTCGTTTCTGATCTTTTCCAGGGAGGACTTTGCAGGACCGGGTGTCGCCGCGCTCAAACGTGTCGGGAAGTTCGTCCCGCACCAGCTCCTATCCGGACAGTTGGCGGACCAACGCCCATGGTGTCTTGCTTGTGTGACGGCGGCGACCGGGGGCTGTGCCCCATCTAACCGACGGGTGGGTTTTCACCACACCAGCTGCAGCTACGGACAACAGCCGCCCGGTCGCAAAGTCTCTCTCAGGCTTCAAAGATCAGGGGTCAAAGGGTCGGGTCTTCAGGCGGGGATCACGCCGCGATCCAGCCGAGGTCATCGAACGAGCAGCGGCCGGTGCGCCAGCGCCAGAGGTCGATGGCCAGCTGCCGGGCCAGGGCGATGACGGTCTTCTTCCGCATCGAGGCGCCGTCGGCCAGCTTCACCTTCATGCGTTGCGCGGCCTTCCAGTCGGGCTGCCATCTCAGGAGACGCCACACGGCTTCGACCAACAACGCCCGCACGCGGCCGTTGCCCATCCGGTCGATGGAGCCCACGCGTCGCTTGCCGCCGGAGCTGTGTTCTCCCGGACAGCAGCCGGTGTAGCTGCCGATCTGTTTGCGGTTGGAGAACCGGTGCCAGTCGCAGATTTCGCCCTCCAGCGTGACCAGCGTGAGTTCGCCCAGGCCCTTGGGCTGGAGTTGGTCTTTCACGCGGGCCTTCACTTCCTCCTCCAGTTCGCGGAGCTGCGCCTCCATCGCGACGATAATCTCGCGCAGCTTCTCCAACACGCCCAGCAACCACGGATCAAGGGCGGCGAGCTTTCGCCAGTTGCGTTCGCCCCACCAGCGGTGCGGGAGCTTCTCGTGGCGATGCTCGGCCACCTGGCCGTGGCCCCGGTTCGCCAGGCACCGGATTTCCCGTGAGAGGAACTGCCGTCGACGTGTCGCCTCCCGGCGGCGCTGTTCGGCCTCCGAGGGAATGCGGATGGGGCGGAGCTCGTCCTTGTTCCCGTCGACCCAGCGCACGAGGCGCTGGCACAGGGCGCGGGCGTCGAGCTTGTCCGTTTTCCTGCGGTCGTTGAGGGAGATCGGCGTGATGAGGAAGCCCTGCGCCCCGGCCGCCTCCAGTTCCCGGTGCAGCACGAAGCCGAACCCGCACGACTCCTGCACGCAGAACACCTGCAGGCCCTCGGCCACGAGCTTGCGCACGTGCCCGACCAGTTCGGCCCGGGTGAACTTCCTCGGGGCCTGCGGGCCCGCGTGGTCCCGCTGCGCCACGGCCATGATGAACTCCAGATGCACGTCCAGCCCTAGGCACAGGCGCGGCTTCGCCGGGTCGACACGCGCCGTGGGCAACGGCTGCCTCGGCGGCACCGGCCGCGGCTCTGCGGGCTTGCCGGAAACGGCCGCGGCGGGTTGAGTCGAGGTCGTCATGATGGGTTTGAGGATGTATTCTTTCATCAGAGTCACTTGGCCCCGTCGGCCAGGGTTCCTCAACCCTTCATGGCATCTAACCCGGCCATCGCGTCACTGTTGCAATCCACGCGTCCCGCGGGCCGGGTCGCTGAGCTTGGGTCGTTAGGCCACTACGCACATCACCATGAGCACAAAACGCAAAAGGATATGTGAGGTTCTGGTGAGCACGGTAATTGTGTCAGTCACGCCCGTAACACTCTTCTGGGGGTTCGCGGTGATTCGCAACTGGCATGGCCAGATGGGAGTGGGAAGTTTGCTGCTTGGGTTTTTCTACGGCATCCTCATGGGCTTGCTTACGATGGGAGTATTCATCATTCCCAGCGCGTTTTTGGTTTCGCTCGTGATAGCGGCGTCCAAACGATTGTCTTTGAGAGCCGTAGTGGCACTTCTCCTCGTGGTCGTGATTAGCAGTTCCGTTTCTTCTTTCCTCCTTGATCCCACCCAGTCGCGTGCGCAAAACGGATCTGAAGGATATTTCAGCCGGTTTGAGTGGTTTGCTTCCGAGTTTACTTTGACCGCCGTTGTCACTGGTTTTACCGCTGCGCTCCTTGTCTTCTGGGGAGTGCTGCGATGCAGGAGACGTTATGAAACCGTGGCCTCCTGAATAACAGAACATGTAAGGTGTTAGGCAGGAACGAGGGCCATGTTGAGGGCCTTGGCCTAGTTCTGGAGGTGTTTGAGGCGTCTGGCGGTGCTGGAGGCGCTTGGCTAGAAGCCTTTCTTTTCGTCGTAGGGCTGCCCGGTGGCGACCATCGACCAGATGGTGCGGGCCAATTTATGCGCCCCGGCGACGATGCCCTCGGCCTTGCCAAGCCGTCCCTTCATGCGGCGGACGAAATCGCCCCTGGGGCCGCCGACCCTTCCAGCCAATCAACCTCGAAGCCGCCGCAGGAACGGAGCGATGGCGTCCGGAGGTTCTCTGGACGAACGAGGGATTGCGCACGCTGCGGCCTGGAAATCCGCGCTCCGGAACCACAGCGGCGGCTCGCCGGGAGCCGTCACCCACCACGCCGAACACTTTGACATGGTTGGGAGACGCTCGCGAGACGGCAAGCCCGTCCTCATTCCTTTTGAATTTCTCGTTCGCGCCGGGCGCAGGGGCGTGCCAGCTTCCAGCCCATGTCCTCCCTGGCTGCCATCGCGTTCGGCGCTCCGGAAGCCCTGTGGCTTGCCGTCGCCATCTTCGCGGCGGCCGTGACCTTCCTTGCTTGGAGCTACCGCCGGACCGACGCGCCGACCGGCATTCGCCTGACGGCCTTCGTCCTGAAGCTCCTCGCCGTCGTCGCACTGCTGCTCTGTTTGCTCGAACCCATCTGGACAAGCCAACGCGCCCGGCCAGGTGCGAACCAGTTGGCGGTGGTGGCGGACAATTCCCTCGGCCTGCTGGTGAAGGACGCGGGCACGACCGAGACCCGCGGTGAATTGCTCCGCAAGCTGGTGACTGGTGCCGGTTCGGGCTGGTTGGGCGATCTGGAAAACACCTTCCAAGTCCGTCGCTACACCTTCGATTCGCGCCTGCAAGCGTCGCGGGATTTTTCCGAACTGCGCTTCGATGGACGTGCCTCCGGGCTGGCCGGTGCGTTGCGTTCGATTGCCGAACGTTCCAAGGGCCAGCCGGTCGCCGGGGTCGTGCTGCTGACCGACGGCATCGCCACGGATCTGCCGGAAGGGTTGCCGGATTTGACCGGGCTTCCTCCGATCTACCCGGTGGTCATCGGCCGGGACGACGCATTGCGCGACGTGGCCATCGCCAAGAGCACGGTGAGCCAGACCGTCTTCGAGGATGCGCCCGTGACGGTCCAGGCGGAGGTCGGCGCGCCCGGCTATGGCAATGCTCCGATCGTGGCCGAGATCTTCGACGAGAAGGGCAAGTCGGTGAAGCAGCTCGTCCAGTCCGTCGGCGACGGCGAGACGACTTCGTTCCGCTTCGAGCTGAAGCCCGAGAAGCCCGGCATCTCCTTCTACGAATTGCGCGTCCGTCCGGAGTCCGAGAAGAGCGCGCTGACCAACGCCGCCATGTCCACCGAGGCCACGCTGGCCAACAACCGCCGCACCCTTGTCGTGGATCGAGGGGCCGGGCCGTATCGCATCCTCTACGTCGCAGGCCGGCCGAACTGGGAGTTCAAGTTCCTCAACCGTGCGCTCGCGGAGGATCCGCAGGTCCATCTCGTCGGACTCATCCGCATCGCCAAGCGGGAACCGAAGTTCGACTTCCGCGGCCGCGCCGGTGAAGGCGTCAACCCGCTCTTCAAGGGCTTCGACAAGACGGACGAGACGACCGAGAGCTACGACAAGCCGGTGCTGACGCGCTTCAACACCCGCGACGAGGCCGAGCTGGCCAGCGGCTTTCCGCGCACCGCCGACGATCTTTACGGCTACCACGCGGTCATCATCGACGACCTGGAATCCGGCTTCTTCACCCGCGACCAGATGAGCCTGCTGCAGAAGTTCGCCAGCGAACGCGGCGGCGGCGTCATGATGCTCGGTGGCCAGGAATCCTTCGCCGAAGGCGGCTACGATCGGACGCCGATCGGCGACATGTTGCCCGTGTATCTCAACCGCCCGGTGGATTATCCCAAGGAGCCCGAATACAAGTTCGAGCTGTCGCGCGAAGGGATGCTGCAGCCGTGGATGCGTCTGCGGAACGAGGAAGGCGCGGAGAAGGAGCGCCTTGGGTCGATGCCCAATTTCCTCGTGGCCAATCTGGTCGGCGGCGTGCGTCCCGGAGCCAGCGTGCTCGCCAGCTTCACGGATGAACGCGGCAAGGCGATGCCGGCCGTCGTGACCCAGCGCTTCGGCAACGGCCGCATCGGCGCGGTGCTCATCGGCGACATCTTCCGCTGGGGCATGAAGGACGAGGCCAGCCACAAGGACATGGACAAGGGTTGGCGCCAGCTCATCCGCTGGCTCGTGGCCGACGTGCCGGCCTTTGTGACCTTGGAAGCCGCGCCGCGCTCCGCCGACTCAGGCACCGAATTGACCGTGCGCGCCCGCGACAAGAAGTTCGAGGCGGTCGACAACGCCACCGTGACCATCGAAGTGCGTCAGGCCGGTTCGACCAATGCGCCGATCCGTTTCACGGCCGAACCGTCGGCCACCGAGGCCGGCGTCTACCACAGCAGTTTCCAGCCGCGCGACACCGGCGGCTACATCGCCCGCGCCGTCGTGACCGATCCCGCCGGCGTGGAGCTTGGCAAAGCCGAGGCCGGTTGGACGAGCGATCCGGTTGCCGAGGAGTTCCGCACGCTCAAGCCGAACCGGGCATTGCTCGAAACGATCGCGCGGCAGACGGGCGGCGAAGTGGTTCCGTCGGATGACTTGGCCGCCTTCGCCAAGAAGCTCCCGAACAAACGCGCGCCCGTGAGCGAGACGTCATCCGAACCGCTCTGGCATACGCCGCTGCTCTTCCTCTTCGCGCTCTCGTGCTTCGTTGCGGAGTGGGCGCTGCGGCGTTGGAAAGGACTGGCCTGATGATCCCCAAGCAACTCGCTCTCGCGCTTCTTCTCGGCCTCGGATTCGTCTCCGCGACGGCCGCCGCCACCAACTCGGTCCAGCCCACGGTCATCATCGTGGTCGGCGCTGCGGGTGAGGAGGAGTTTGGAAAACAGTTCACCGAATGGTCGACCAAATGGACCGCCGCCGCGGCCAAGGCTTCGGCCAAGTCGGTGTTGATCGGGACCTCGAAGGAGACAAACGACCTCGCCCAGGTTGAGAGCGCTCTCTCCGCTGAAACCAAGGAGACCGACGCCGAGCTGTGGCTCGTGCTGATCGGCCATGGAACGTTCACGGCCAACGAGGCGGCATTCAACCTGCGCGGGCCCGACCTGACGGCGGCGCGGTTGGCCACGTTGCTCAAGCCATTCAAACGGCCCGTGGCCGTGATCGATTGCTCATCCGCCAGCGGACCGTTCGTGTCGGCCTTGGCCGGACAAAACCGGGTGATCGTCAGCGCCACACGCAGCGGTTCGGAGGTGAACTTCGCGCGCTTCGGCCAGCACATGGCGGACGCGATCGGGTCGACGGAAGCCGACTTGGACAAGGACGGCCAGACCTCGCTGCTGGAGGCGTTCATCCTCGGCTCCGCGCGCACCCAGGAGTTCTACAAGTCCAACGAACGTCTCGCGACCGAGCACGCCCTGCTCGACGACAACGGCGACGGTCTCGGCGTGCAGGGAGACTGGTTCCGCGGGGTTCGCGCGGTGAAGAAGCCCAAGGACAACGCCACCGCCGACGGGACGCTGGCCAACCAGTTCGTTCTCGTGCGCAGCGATGCGGAGAACCGTTTCGACGCCGCGTTCCGCGCGCGCCGCAGCCAGTTGGAGGGCGAGTTGGAGAAACTGCGGCAGCTGAAGGCGACATTGTCGGAAGCGGATTACCTGGCGCGTATGGAACCCATCGCCCACGCATTGGCGCGGACCTACGCGCACGCGGACGGACGGGGCGCCGTGATTGCGCCCCAGGCGGACGGACAGATTTCGCTGCTGGCGCGTGATGCGGTTGTCCACGGGCTGGTGCTCCGCTACGAACCGCAGCCGCACAAGAACACGCTCGGGTATTGGACGCGGACGAACGACTGGGCGGCCTGGAGTTTCACTTCATCGAAGGCGGGCGACTACGACGTCGAAATCCTGCAGGCCTGCGGCAAAGGCAGCGGCGGAAGCCGGATCGCCCTGCTCAGCGGCACGAACCGGATCGAGACGGCGGTGTTCGAGACGGGTGCTTTCACCAACTTCGTCTGGCGCAGCATCGGATCGATGACGCTGCCGACGGGCACCAACTCCATCGAGGTCCGTGTCGTCTCCAAACCCGGCGGCGCCGTGATGGATCTCCGGGAAGTCCGCTTGAAGCCGAAGTCCGGGACGTAGGCCGGGCCTCCCTGCCCGGCCAGGCGGTGGTTCCTCCGCGAAGGGCGTGAAGAAACGCGAAGGCGGGGTCTTGATGGCAACCTGCCTCAGTTCACTTCGTCGCCGGAAAGCTCTCCATACCGTCCCTAGCCGGCCACTGGAAGGAGCAAGGAACCCCTTTTTCCCATGTTGCATGTGCGGATAAAGGGCCGGCCTGCTGAGCGGGGGCGTCCGGCCTGCGGGAAAAGAAAAGGCGGACCCGGTTGCCCGGATCCGCCTTGTTGATTCTGTGTTCCAGCGAGGGAACGACCGGACTTAGTAGTCCATGCCGCCGCCGCCGTGGCCGCCGTGGCCACCAGGGGAGGCGGGCTTGTCCTTCTCCGGGAGCTCGGTGATGAGGCACTCGGTGGTGAGGAGCAGGCCGGCGATGGACGCGGCGTTCTGGAGGGCGGAGCGGGTGACCTTCTTGGGGTCGACGA
>CANJSG010000213.1 GCA_947476875.1 Verrucomicrobiota bacterium
GTTCGAATACTTCGAGGGCAACATCGGCTCCTGCGCCAACATCGGGCAGACGGCGCCCGTCTTTTCAGGTGTGACCGAGACGATCACCACGAAGATGGCGAAACGCGGTGAACAGTTCGGCCTGCGCTACAACGGCGCGATCGAGGTGCCAGCCGATGGCCAATACACCTTCTGGCTGAACTCCGACGACGGTTCCCAGCTGTTCCTCGACGGCCAACGGCTGATCGACAACGACGGCCAGCATGCTCCGGTGCGGAAGTCGGCGACGACCACGCTGAAAGCCGGACCGCACAGTTTCACGGTGCTCTTCTTCCAAGGCGGCGGTGGACATGAACTCGACGTGCTTTGGGCCGGGCCCGGATTCGCACAACGTCCTATCCCCGCATCCGCCTTGAAACACTTCGCCCAACCGATGGTGCCGATCGGCCCGAAGGACTTCACCCTCGACACCACGAAGGCCGGCAAGGGCCGCGAGCTTTTCGCCTCGCTCAACTGCGCTTCCTGCCACCAGGTAAAGGACATCGCGGCCAGACCTTCCCGCCCGTTGCAGGAGTTGTCTTCGCGCAGCACCGCCGGCTGCCTCGCGGAAACGGTTCCCGCTGCGGCCCCGAAGTTCGACCTCACCGCCAATCAACGCGCCGCCTTGCGGAAGACGATCAGCGCCGTCTCCAAACTGGCCGAGCCCGTCGCGCCCAGGACACGCATCGCCCAGACCATGACGCGCCTGAACTGCTACGCCTGCCATTCGCGCGATTCGATCGGCGGACCGGGTGAACGCGCCGAGTGGTTCACCATCGCGGGCGGCGCCGATCTCGGCGACGAAGGCCGTATTCCCCCGCACCTTGCCGGAGTCGGCATGAAGCTTAAGCCGGCCTGGTTGACGCAGGTCATCGCCGAGGGCGCCAAGGCGCGTCCCTACATGGCCACCCGGATGCCGCGCTTCGGCGCGACGCATGCCGCCGTGCTGGCAAGGGACCTCGCTGCGGCAGACAAACTGCCCGACTACCAACCGGAGCCCGCCATGACCGACCGCGATGCGAAGTTCGGCTGGAAGCTCGTCGGACGCGACGGCTTGAGCTGTATCGCCTGCCATACTTTTACGACCTACGGCTCGATGGGCGTGCCCGCGCTCGGGCTTGATACGATGGCGCAGCGTGTGCAGTGGGACTGGTTCCGCCGTTACCTGCCGGATCCGGCGGCGCTGCGGCCCGGCACGCGGATGCTGAACTTCTGGCCGGAAGGCAAGGCGGTGAACACCGCGATCCTCGGAGGCAACACCGAAGCGCAGATCAAGTCCATCTGGGCGTGGTTGAACGAAGGCGCCAAAGCCGAAGTTCCCTCGGGCCTCGTCCGCGGCCGGAAGGAAATCGTCCCCGGCAACGAAGCGGTGATCTACCGGCACTTCATCACGGGCGCCGGTTCACGCGCCATCGGCGTGGGTTACCCGGAGCACGGCAACCTGGCCTTCGACGCCAATGAACTCCGCCTTGCCCTGATCTGGCAGGGCAGCTTCATCGACATGTCCCGCCACAGCACGGACCGTGGCGAAGGCTACGAACCGCCTCTCGGCGACCACGTGATCAAGCTTCCAGCCGGACCTTCGTTCGCTTCGCTCCCCGAGGCCGATTCACTGTGGCCGGCCGCGCCGGACCGCCTGTCCGGACCCAACCACTTCCTCGGCTACCGGCTCGACGGCAAACGCCAGCCGACCTTCCGGTATCGCGTCGGCGCGGTTTTGATCGAGGAATTCCCCCAGCCCAAGGCCGGCGAAGTCGACATGAACCTGATACGCGCTTTCAAGCTCACCGGATCCGGCACGCTCTGGTTCCGCGCCGCGACGGGCGACGTGAAGGCCGCGGGTGACGGGTCGTTCAAGGTCGACGACAAGCTGAAGATCCGGATCAAGGGCGCCGGAGAACCCAAGATCACCGGCAACGAACTCCGCGTGCCGGTGACGGCACCGGGAGAATTCACTGTGGAGATGACCTGGTAAACGGAACGCAACAGGACCAACCCCCAATGAACCCCACCACCCCGATGAAACCTTCCCTGTTCTTCCGCCACACGTTCGCCCTCGCCACCGCCATCGGAGTGTTGGCGTCGGGCCGGCCTTCGTTCGCCGCGACCACGGCGGAACGAGAGGCCGAGTTCTATCCGCTCATCACCGTGCCGATACCCGATGGCATCGTCCTTGAGGCCGGCGCGATCCAGGCGCTTCCGAAGCAGCGGCTCGCCGTGACCACGCGACTGGGCGACATCTACTTCGTCGACGGGGCGTTCCAGAACCCGCCGGCCAACACGAAGTTCACCAAGTTCGCCTCGGGTCTGCATGAGGTGCTGGGAATTTCCCAAGGCAAGGACGGATGGTTCTACGCCACCCAACGCGGCGAGATCACGCGGCTCAAGGACACCAACGGCGACGACCGGGCCGACGAGTTCGAGACCTTCGCCGACGGCTGGGGCATCGGCGGCGACTACCACGAATACGCCTTCGGCTCGAAGCCCGACCGCGACGGCAACATCTGGGTCGTGCTGTGCCTGACGGGTTCGTTCACCAGCGAAAACCAGTTCCGCGGCTGGGGACTTCGCGTGACACCCGAGGGGAAGGTCATCCCGTCCGCGAGCGGCATCCGGTCGCCCGGAGGCATCGCCACGAACCACCTCGGCGACATGTTCTACACCGACAACCAGGGCCCGTGGAACGGCACCTGTTGGCTGAAGCCCCTCGTCCCCGGCGGATTCAACGGCAACCCGTCCGGCTTCAAGTGGTATTCTCTCGCGACCAATCTCGGCGCCATGCCCACGCCTCCCTCAAGCAACAGCCGCATCGCCACGGAGCGGATCAAGATGAAGGAGTTCATCCCGCCGGCGGTGGGTTTCCCCTACAACAAGATGGGCCAAAGCGCGTCGGGCATCGCCAGCGACGGAAGCGACGGCAAGTTCGGGCCGTTCGCCAACCAGCTGTTCGTCGGTGACCAGACATGGAGCACGGTGATGCGCGTTTATCTCGAGAAGGTGAACGGCGTCTACCAGGGCGCGTGTTTCCCGTTCCGCGAAGGCCTGGATTCGGGAACGTTGAGCCTGGAGTTCGCCGGCGACGGCAGCCTCTTCGCCGGTGGAACCGACCGCGGCTGGGGTGCGCGAGGCGGAAAACCCTTCGCCCTGCAGCGGCTCGTCTGGAGCGGGAAGACTCCGTTCGAGATCCATGAGATGCACGCCAAGGCCGACGGCTTTGAGCTGACCTTCACCGAACCGGTGGACGCCAAGTCGGCCGGCGACGTGGCTTCCTATACGTTCGAAAACTACACCTACATCTACCAGGCCAACTACGGTTCGCCCGAGGTCGACCGGGAGAAACCGCCGATCGAATCCGCCACGGTCGGAGCCGATGGCAAGAGTGTCCGGCTGAAGGTGAAACTCACTCCCGGCCACCTGCACGAATTGAAGGCGCCCGGAGTGAAGTCCGCGAAGAGCCAACCACTGCTCCACACGGCGGCCTATTACTGGCTCAACGAGATCCCGGCGCGATAGGCGCGCGCCGTCACTCCTGACCAAGTTGCGCGGCCTTCAAGGTGATCGTCACTTCGAGTCCTTTGGGATCGCGGTTCTGCGCGCGGACCGTTCCGCCGAACGACGTGACGCACGAACGGACGATGGCCATGCCCAATCCGGTCCCGCCGGTCTCGCGGTTGCGCGACGGATCGATGCGGAAGAACGGCTCGAAGATCTTCTCCAGGTATTCAGCGGGCACGCCCGCGCCGTTGTCCCCGACCCGGATATCGACTCCTTCGCCGGTCTCGAACGCGGACACGGTGATCGGCCCATCAGTGCCCGCGTAGCGGACCGCGTTGCGGACGAGATTGCCGACGGCCCGCGCCAGAAGGCCCGGCTCCGCCATCGCGGCCAGCGTTTCGGGGACCTCCATACGCACGTCGGCTCCGGAAGTGTTCTCGCGTTCAATGACCCTCTCCATCAGCGGACGCAGTTCGACATGATACAGGGGAAGTTCCTTCGAGCGGAGCCCGGCCTTGGAGAACGAGAGGAGTTCATTCACCAGTCCCGACATTTCCTGGATCTCCTCCTTGATGTCCTCGACGTAGTCCCGTTGCCGTTCGTCGGCCCGCATTTCGAGGACGCCGACGGCCATCTGGAGACGGGCGATCGGCGCGCAGAGTTCGTGGGAAATGTCGCCGAGGAAACGTTTCTGGCCGGTGACAAAGCCATCGAGCTTCCCGGCCATCTGGCCGACGGCGGTTCCCAGGCGGCCGATCTCGTCGCCGCCCTGTTCCCCGAGGTCGACGTCGAACTTTCCGTCCGCGATCTGCTCCGTGGCCTTCGTCAAGCGGCCGAGACTGCGCGTCATCCGATGGATAAATGGCAGCCACCAGAGAACCGATACGGCGATGACGCCGGCCGCACCCCAGACCCAAGGCTTCGGATCGAAGAATAGTCCGCCGGCGGTGAACGTGTCCGAGATGAGGGCGAGCCGCGCTGGAACCATCCGCCGGGCACCCGGCTCGGGCATCATGACGCCGAAGACCATCCAGTAGCGTTCCGGGTCGTGCGACTGGACGAAGAGTCGCGGCGGGGGTTGACCCCGGGGAGGACCATCCTCTGACACCGGCGGCCTCGGGCCTCGCTGACCCTCGCCATCGGGCCCGCCATTCTCCGGCCGGCGATCCGGCGGGCCGCCTTCGATCCTTGGCCCCGTTCCCGGCCCTTCGCGGCCAGGCAACTGCCCCCGGGAACGAAGGCGTTCCTGCACGGCATCGGGGATGGTGATCTTGGAGCCCGCGATGTGCCCGCCATCGTCGCGGATCAACACAATGGTCACGCCGTTGATCTCGCTGAACCGGTCGAGAACGGTGTTCCACTCCCGCCGGCTCGTGGTCTGCACCTCGCGGATCACGGTTTCGGCGAGACGCGTCGACCGCTCGCCCGCGAGGATCGAGATCCAGGCGTCGGGCCGCAGCTCGGACCGCAGGAGCACCCACGCCACGACGCCCAGCAGGACAAGGTTCAGGAAGAACCAGCCGAGGATCTTGGCGCCAAGAGGAAGGCGGAGGTTCTTCATTCGGCGTCGGGGTTGATGAGCATGTAGCCCGCGCTGCGCACGGTCCGGATGAAGCGCGGGTTCTTCGGGTCATCGCCGAGCTTCTTCCTCAGGGCGGAGATGTGGACGTCGATGGAGCGGTCGAAGACGTCGTAGTTGCGGTCGCGGATCTCGTCGAGCAACGCCTCGCGCGTCTTCACCCGGCCACGGCCACGGGCCAACGCCTCCAGCAGGTCATACTCGACGGGCGTCAGCACGAGCGGCTCATCGCCGAGCACCGCCTTGCGCGACGACGGGACGACGCGAAGCGGACCTACGACGAGTTCGGCGTCTGCCTCATCGGCTTGCGCGGTCCGCACGGTGCGGCGAGTGACGGCGCGAAGACGCGCGAGAAGTTCGCGGGTGGAGAACGTCTTCGGCAGATAGTCGTCGGCGCCGATCTCGAGGCCGACGATCCGGTCCGATTCATCGCCCCGGGCCGTGAGCATGAGGACGGGCACGTCGCTCTTCTTGCGGATCTCCTTCAACACCTCGAACCCGTCCAAACCCGGCAGCATGACGTCGAGAAGGATGGCGCTCCAGTCGGTCCCGATCGCGGTCGCCACCCCTTCGGTCCCCGTGTGGACGGCGCTCACCTCGTAGCCCAGCGGCGTCAGGTAATCACGGATCAGGCGGCACAGCTTCTTGTCGTCGTCGATCACCAGGATCCGGCGGACGGACGCGTCGTGCGGTGGATGAATGGAGGTCGGAGTCATCGGCTTTAGGAGTCGGACGCTACCCGGAGCGATTGAGGAACTCCTCCAAATTTACCGGCGCTTAACAATTCTCCCCTTCCGGCAAACACTTCCTTAACCCGACCAACGTCTTCTCATAGCGAAAGCCGGATCGACCAAACGCCGGCCCGCAACGCAACCAGATCACAGGACCAACATGAAAACACTGAACACGCTCCTCGCGGTCGCCGCTCTCAGCGCCGCCACCCTCACCGCCGTCGCGCAGGACGGCCCCAAGCCCGATCGGCCCCAAGGCGGTCCGCAGGGTGGACAGGGAGATGAACGTCGTGGCGGCCAACGCCCCGAAGGCGGACCGGAAGGCCAACGCCGTCCCGAAGGCCAGGCCAATCGCCCGATGATTTCGCCGCTCTTCGCCGCGCTCGACACGAACAACGACGGCGTGATCGACGCCACCGAGATCGCGCAGGCGGCCGAGCACCTCAAGAAGCTCGATAAGAACGGCGACGGAAAGATCACCCAGGACGAGATCGGCAATCGCATGGGCCGTGGTCCTGGTGGTCCGGGCGGTCAGGAAGGCGGCGCCGGTGAAGGCCGTCGTGGACCCCGGCCTGAAGGCAGCCCAGAAGGTGGACCCCGTGGTCCCCGTCCCGAAGGGAACCAGCCTCCCCGTGGCGATCGCCCGCCCGCCGGCGACAAGAACTGATCCCACCCAAGCCCGAAGCACCACCTCCTGCGAGTGTTCGCAGGAGGTGGTCGCATTTACGGACCGACGCTACCGAGGCTCGAATCCGTTCGGCTTGAAGCTTGGACGCGGCGCCGGGCGTCCGTATAACCGCACCCATGTTGCCGGGATACATATCGCAGGGCGGACCCATCATGTGGGTTCTCCTCATCCTTGGCGTGATCGGGATGACGGTGTTCATCGAACGCCACCTTCATTTCCATCGCGCCCAGATCAATTCAGCCGAGTTCCTTGGCGGCATCCGCACCGTCGTCAAGGGAGGCAACATCGTCGAGGCCATCGCCATCTGCGACGCCACCGCCGGACCGGTCCCGCGCCTTGTCAAGATCGCCATCCTCAACCGCGAACGCGGCCGCGAAGGCGTGCGTGAAGCGCTCGAAGACGCGGGCTACACCGAAGTGCCCCGGCTGGAAGAACGGTTGAACCTCATCGCCACCGTCGCGCAGATCGCACCGCTCGTCGGGTTGCTTGGAACCGTCTCCGGCCTGATGAAGA
>CANJSG010000214.1 GCA_947476875.1 Verrucomicrobiota bacterium
CGGTTGTCGAGGCCCCACAAAAAACTGTTCGGCAACGCCTGGACGTTGAGCCGCGCCATGCCGGCACCGAAACCGGTGAAGACGACCTTGCGCTCATCGGCACGACCGTCGCCGTTGGTGTCAATGAGCCAGATGATGTCGGGCGTCGCCGCGACGAAGATCCCGCCCCGCGAGCAGATGACGGCGGTGGGCCAGGCGAGCCCGTCGGCGTAGACGGTCGACTTGTCGAATCGTCCGTCGCCATCGGTGTCCTCGAGCAGCCGGATGCGTCCGAGTTTTTCGTCCCGCCGTTCGGAGTAGTCGCCCATCTCGACGACGAACATCCGGCCGTTCTCATCGAACGACGCGGCGATCGGGTCGCGCACGAGCGGTTCGCTGGCGACGAGTTCCAGCTTGAAGCCGGGCTTCACCTTGAAGGTGCTTAGCGCGTTGGTCGCCTCGATGGCGGGGAAGCGCGGGAGGTCGTTGGTGGAAACCTGCGGCGGTGTGGAAGCGGCGACGAGAGGCTGAACGACCAAAACGATGAGCGTGACGATGAGGACGACGCCGTGGGTGGCGCAGGCCTCCGGCCTGCTGTTCCGGGCGTCGCGCCCGGAACGGTTTGTGGCCAACGCCCGCAGCAAGCGCCTCGCAGAAGCCAGCGCGCCCGCCTCTCGGTCCTGAGAGCGCATGATCCGCTGGGCAAGGCCTGCTCCGCCCCGGTCACGCTCGGCTGTTCCGGGCCGGAGACCCGGAACCGCAGGCCAGAGGCCTGCGCTACCCGGTGCGACATTGGTTCTCATAGTCCGAAGAACTTCTTGGAATTGGCGAAGAGGATATTCCGCTCGATGGCCTTGCTCGGCGCGAGGCGGCGGATGGCGGCGATGGTCTGGGTTCCCTGGCAGCCGGGACCACGGCCGAGCACGTCGTTGCAGTCGCTGCCGAACAGGATCTTGTCCCGGTGCCGTTCGAGGAACGCTCGCGTGTGGTCCTCGTCGCGCAGCAGGGCGTTGAGCCCGGATCCGGCCGACATGTCGGCGAAGAAGTTCGGATAGTCGCGCAGATACCGGTCCGTCAGGCCGCCGGGAGTGACCTTGCCCGTCGGGTAGAGGACCTTCGGGTCGCACTTCGCATCAATGTGCGCCCACATCGTCTGGGCATGGCCGATGAAGCGGACCTTGGGAAACTTCTCCAGCACCTTGTCGAAGCGCTCGAAGTGGTGGTTGTAGGTCGCGTGCTGGAAATGGCAGAGGATCGGGACCGAATGTTCTTCGGCCAGTTCGCAGAGACCGCGGAACTCCGCCGAGTCGCAGTCGACGCCGAACTTCTGTTCGCCGATGCCGATGGCCCCGCGCTTGAGGAATGCCCCGATGGTCGTGCGGGCTTCGGCGTGGTCGGTGACTTCGTTCGCGAAGAAACGGAACGACTGCGGACGCGCCTTGGCGAAGGCCTCGGCCTCGGCGTTGCCGCTGATCTGGGCGGCGAGGCCGTTCGATTTGCCGCTGTGGGTCGACGCGACATCCAGCACGCGTCCAGCCGGAAGGAGGATCGTCATCGTGACGCCCATCGCCTTCTGGTGCGCGATGAACTGCTCGTCGGTGCGGCCCGAGTAATTGAGATGCTGGTGGATGTCGATGATCGGCTCCGGCGCATCCTCGGCGACGAGCGGGCCGGCAATGGCGGCGGAAGCGATTAGACCGAGGAACTCCCTGCGAGAGCAGCTGTTCCGGATGGCGAATGGCGAGGGCGTAAAGGCGAAGGAAGGTGCCGGGGCGAAACCAGAAGCATTGGCGGGCTTCGGACTTCGGGCTTCCTTCGGATCTCGGGGAGTCGGCATTCGGGATTCTAGAATGTCAGTCGTGGCGGACGTCGTCGAATCGCGTGCCGGTGAAGTCGAGGCGGTAGACCATTCCGGCGAAGCCGACCGCGTAGAGATTGCCCGCCTCGTCGGTGCCGAACGACGTCAGCGCCTGCGGCACGGTGCCGATCTGGCGGACGGTCTTGAGGACGCCGTTCTCCTGGGTAAGTCCGAAGATCCGCTTCGACGTGTAGTCGCCGAAGACATAGACGCCGTAGAAGGAAGATTGTTTGTCCCCGCGATAGACGTATCCGCCGGTGATCGAGTTCCCGTATTTGCGGCGATAGGCGAACACGGGCGGGGTGAACTTGCGGCCTTCCACCTTGTATTGGTTGGAGAACGGCTCGAAACCCTCGAACACGTTCCAGCCGTAGTTTTCGCCGCGGCGAACGATCGACACCTCCTCGACACGATCCTGTCCGACGTCGGCCATCCAGAGATCTCCGGTCAGCTTGTCGAAGCTGAAGCGCCACGGGTTGCGGAATCCGTAGGCCCAGATCTCCGGGCGAACGCCGGCTTGTCCGACGAACGGATTGTCCTTGGGAATGGCATACGCGTTGGAGCCTTCCTGCCGGTCCACGTCGATGCGCAGCATCTTGCCGAGGAGCAGGCGCAGGTTCTGGGCGTGGCCGTTGGGGTCGTTGTGCGGGCCGGTGTCGCCCATCGGGAAGTAGAGGAAACCATCGGGCCCGAACTCGATCCAGCCGCCGCTGTGGTCCTCGGCCACGCTCACCGTCTTGATGATGCGGCGGGCGGGCTTGCCGGAGTCCTGGGTGAAGTCGGCGGAGAATTCCTTCTCGACCACGATTGTGGCGACCGAGCCTTCCTCGAAGATCTGGTGCTGGAGGTAATACTTCCGGTTGGTCTTGAACTTGGGATGGAAGGCGATGCCGAGAAGACCGTTCGGCCCGCGATCGCTGAAGACCTCCTTGGTGAGATCCGAGAACACGGTCTTCGTTTCGTTGGTTCCGGACTTCCGCATCATCCAGATCATTCCCTTCTGGTGCAGCACGAAGAAAACGTCCGGAAAACCCGGCACTTGATGGAGGGCGGTCAGGCCGGTGGGCACCCGGCCCCGGGGAATCTGCAGCGACTGCGCGAAGAACGGCTCGACGCGTATCGGCTTGGCCAACTCGGGGATGATCGCCGGCATTCCGCGGTCACTGACGAGCGTGTTCTCCGGCTGCCGCAAGGTGGTGAGATACTCGGTGAGGTCCGTGAATTCCTGCAGCGAGAGGCCGGCTTGCAGCCCTTCCGGCATGAGCGAGGTGGCGCTGCCTTCCTGGCGTTTGATGTCGGCTTTGGCAAAACGCACCAGCTTGCCGTCGGCGCCCATCAACTGCACTTCGGTCGCGGTGGATTGCTTGAGCACGCCTTGGAACTCCTCGCCGGCCTTGGTCTCGATCAGCACCGTGCCGTAGCCCGGCGAGATGGTCGCGGAAGGGGTGAGCATGGAATCGACGAGGTCGCGCCGTGCAAAGGCGTCCCCCGCCGCGAAGAGATCGGGCCCGGCCTTCGACGCCTTGCCGTCGATGGAATGGCATTTCGCGCAGGCGAGCTTCTGCTCATCCGCGAACAGTTTCGCGCCGCGGGCGGCGTCGCCCTGGTGGGTCAGGGCAAACTTGCGATACGCATCGGGGGCCGGCGTCTTGCCCGGTTGAGCCGGGGTTTGCGCGAGTGCGGAACCGCCCATGGCCGCGAATAAAGCGACGGCAAGCAAGGCGCGGAAACCTGTGGTGGTAATTGTCGTCATGGCAAATGGGCTGGGCCGTTCAACCGACCTGCCAGTTGCCGCGGTGCGGCACGTTGAGCCATTCGGCCTTGCCGGTTCCGCCGGTGAACTTCTCCCGTTTCGGGTCCCACTTCAGCACCGCGCCGTGGTTGTAGGCCATGTTGACGAGGTGGCAGACGCTGACCGTGCGCGCGCCGATCTCGACGTCGCAGATGGGTTTCTGCCGCGAACGGATGGACGCGAGGAAGTCGGCCTTGTGGTCGGTGCTGTTGTAGAGGCGGACCGACTTGGCGGTCAGATAGGTGCTGGCAACGGTGTCGAGATCCTTGATGCCCTCGACCTTCTTCTGGCCATCCAACGTCAGCTCAAACTTGCCGCGGTTGACGTAGATCATGCCAGATTTGCCGTGGAACCAGACGCCGTTGCCGGGGGACTTGTCGGACTGGTGCGTGACCTCGATCCCGTTCGCGTAGCGGAAACGCACGCCGCTGTCGGCATCGGGCCTGGCCGCCGGGAAGATCTCCACCGGACCGCTCTCGTCCATGCCGAGGCCCCACTGGGCGATATCGAAGTGGTGGGCGCCCCAGTCGGTGACCATGCCGCCGCCGTATTCGCGGTAGGCGCGCCACAAGGGGAAATGTTTGTGGATGCCGCGAGGGCTGAGGACGGAGTTATAGGAACGCACCGGCGCGGGCCCGAGCCACATGTCCCAGTCGAGTCCGGGTTCGGCGGCTTCTTCCGGCAGGTCACAGAATTTTCCGGGACCGCCCACCCCGACGTCGACCTTCTCGATCTTGCCGAGCACGCCGTTGCGGACGAATTCGCAGGCGACGCGGAATTCCTTCGACGACCGCTGCATGGAGCCGGTC
The DNA here is from genome assembly GCA_947476875.1 of Verrucomicrobiota bacterium. GTDB lineage: Bacteria > Verrucomicrobiota > Verrucomicrobiia > Limisphaerales > CANJSG01 > CANJSG01. Next base: position 4,439 of record CANJSG010000214.1, read on the forward strand.
TGGAAGACGCGCTTGTTCTTCCGCACGGCCTTCACCATCTCGCGCGCCTCGACGATCGACTGGCAGAGCGGCTTCTCGCAGTAGATGTCCTTCCCGGCGTTCGCGGCGGCGATGGCGATGTAGGCGTGCCAATGGTCGGGCGTGGCGATGACCACGGCGTCGATGTCTTTCCGGGCGAGCAGTTCGCGGAAGTCCTTGTAGGCGTCGCAGCCTTTGAACGAGGTGTCCTTCTGCTTGGCGTAGAAATCGTCGACGCGCTTCTTGGCGTCGTTGCGGCGGGTCGTATCGACGTCGCAGACGGCGACGACCTGCGTCTCGGACTTGGCGAGGAACCCGCCCATCAATCCGCGTGACTGGATGCCCACGCCGATGAAGCCGAGCGTGATCTTGTCGCCGGGTTTCGTCGCGGCCGACCAGACGCGGGACGGCAGCAGGAACGGGGCGCTGGCCACGGCGGCGGCCTTGATGAAGGAACGGCGGTTGAAGCGTTGAAGCGAGTTCATGGGATGGGCAGGAGTGTGCTCAACCCAAGCCGAAGGACAACGGGGAATTCCGACTTGAGACAGCTCTTTGCCCGCCAGACCGACACTCTATTCCTCAAGGGCCATCTTCGTTCGCCGAGGGAGGGAAGCGTTGTCCTACAAGAAAAGATCCGACCGAACTGATCAGCACCCCGGCCGAAATCAGACCTAAAATGGAGAGGCTTTCCTGAAGGCTCAATCTGGACACAAGGCACAGGAAGCCGATGAAGATCAAGGTTCCTAAAACCACCGGGACGGTTTCGGATATGAAGTCGGACGAGAACGCCCGACCGCCAATGAATGCCCCGGCGATGGCGGCGGCGAGGACGATCAAAACGAAGGCCGTTTGCACGTGGTCGTGATCCGATTTGGGTGCTGGAAATCCCACGAAGAGCAGAAACGCACCCGCACTACCAAACGTCGCAAGAGCAGATCCGGTAATGAATCCGGCAAGAGTCCGCGCGAGCGAAGGTGATCGGTTGTCGAACATGTTTTACTGGAGTCGGGCTGGGCTCGCCCCGACTTTCCAGATCTTCCCGTCGGCGCGGACGTAGAGCGATTTGTGGGCGATGGACGGCGTGCCAAGGACGGTCTTGCCGAAGTCCAGCTCGCTGACGACCGCGCCTTCGGCGGCCGTGGTGTCTACGACCTGGAGGACGCCCTTCTCGTTCACGCAGTAGAGGAAGTTGCCCGAGGCCACGGGTGTCGCGCTGAACGGCCCCTTGAGCCGGAGCTGCCAGAGGCGGTTGCCGTTGGCCGCGTCGCCGCAGGTGAGCACGCCCGCGTTGTTGATGGTGTAGACGCGTTTGTTCAGCACGACCGGGCTGGCCGTGGATGGGCTGAGTTGGCCCGACTTCCACAGCTGCTTCGGCGCGGAGCCGTCGGCGGACGGTTCCAGAGCGGTGATCCCGCCGGACGGGACGAAGACGATGCCATCGGCCACCGTGCTCGACGGGATCGTCGAAGCGCCGCCGGCGAAATTCCAGACGGTCCGGCCGGTCGCCGGGTCGAGGGCGGCAAGGCCTTTGCCGGACTGGATCAGCACCTGCGTGGCCCCGGAGGCCGACCTGATCAACGCCGGCGAAGTCCAGTTGGCCATCTTGGGCCGCTCGAGCTTCCAACGGTTCACGCCCGTCTTCACGTCGATGCCGGCGGTGAAGGAGTCGCTGTCGTTCTCCGACATGACGACGAGCGCGCCGTCGGCGACGATGAGCGAGGACGACATCCCCAAACTGTTTCCGGCGTTGGGATAGTCGCTCATCAAACCCCGGAGCCACTGGAGGTTTCCGTCGAGGTCGAGGCAGACGAGGTCGTTGGACGAGAAGACGGCGAAGACGTGTTTGCCGTCGCTGGCGGGCGTCGGTGCGGCGACGCAGGTCTTCTCATGGGCGATCGTCCGGCCGGTGGCCCAGAATTGGCGTTCCCAGAGCTTTGCACCGCTGAGGGCGTTGAGGCAGATCACGTGCAGACGCTCCTGCTTCGGGCCGCTGGAGCAGGTCACGAAGAGGCGGTCGCCCACGATGATCGGGCTGCTCAAGCCGCGCCCGGGAAGATCGATCGCCCAGGTGATGTTCTTTACGTCGAGCTTGGACGGAAGGCCGGCGTCGCCGCCGAGGGCGTTGGCCGCCGCGCCGCGAAACTGGGGCCAGTCAGCGGCCGTCAATTGGAGCGAACCGGCGAGGAACAGGGCGTAGGTCAGGAGTTTCATGGCGGTGCGGAGAAAGTCGGGTTCAGGGTTTGGCCTGCGCGATGGGTGTTCCGATGGCGTCGGTCACGCGGAGCTGGAAATTCCAGTTCTTGGTCCAATCCTCCTTCTGCTCGTTCTGGCAGACCTTCACGAGGATGACGTTCGGGCCGGCCTTGAGGTCGGCGGCGACGCGGTATTGGTCGATCTCCATGTTGCGGTGGTATTCGTCCCGGCCGAAGAGCTCCTTGCCGTTGAGCCAGATCTTCCAGCCGTTCTGCGAGCCGAGCCGGAGCTCCACTTTCTTCGCCTTGTCCGAATGGAAGGTGGTCGTGGCGTAGCCGGTCACTTCCTTGAGGTCGCCGAACGGTTTGTTGAG
>CANJSG010000215.1 GCA_947476875.1 Verrucomicrobiota bacterium
ACTCCGACGACGTCGAAGCCCTGCTCCAGCAACAGCGCCGCCGTGGCCGAGGAATCGACTCCTCCGCTCATTCCCACCAGCACCCGCGTCTTCTTTGGTTCAGTCACTGGCGGGGACAATAGGGAAACGCCCGGGTCAAACAAGCGGCGTGGCACCTGGGGAACTCCGGCCGGGTTTGTTCGGATCCGGGCCCGCAGGCGATCAGTCGACCGTGAGCCGAAATGTCCCGGTCTCCACCTTCGCGCCCGCTTTGGCTTGGACCCAGAGGCGGTAGTTGCCCGGCTTGGGGAACACATACGGGAAACTCAGGGTCCGATCCGCGCCGAGCGGGGCGCAGATCTCCTCGGCCAATTTTTGTGCGGCGGACGTGCCGAATTCACGCCGAGTGAATGCGATGGCCGCGCCCATGGATCCATTGCCCTGCGGGTGGATATGGCTGAAGACGCTTCCATCCTCCGCCATGATGAAGGCGTGTCCCAGCATCCCGAGGTAGGGTTCAAGTTCCTTGGGAATGCCGTCTGGACCGAACGCCTGGATGCCGATGCCGGCGTCGGTGCCGCTGACGAAGTTCGAGGCGCCGGCCATCTTTATCTGGAATCCATTTCCGTCGGCGCTGGCGGCGGATTTCCATGCATCATCCTCGTCGGTGGGTTTGAAGGCGTCCGTCCGTGTGGTCGGTCTGATCCCGAAACCGCCGAGCATGGTGTGGCTGAAGCCGCTTTCGTGCGTCACATCGGCGAACAGTTGGTAGTTGCCTGCGGGCAAGGGCGGCAGCGCCGTTTCGAACTGCGTCGGCGAGATGCGGACCGGATGGAGATGGGCCATCGCGTCGAAGCCATTCGTCCGGACGACGAAGACGTGCATCAGTTTGCCGTGGTCGGGAATCAGCGGCGTCACGTTGCGCAGGAAACTGGACGGGCCCTTTGAGAAATCGATGGAAAGCCGGAGTACGCTCTGGCCGTCTTTCTCCGTCAGAGTGGTTCCGACTTGGAAGGGTTCGAAAAGCTGGCGGGTCAGATACTGCTGCTCTTCGGCCTTCCACCAGCGCTGTCCGCCCCAGATCCCGCACGCGAGGATGCCGGTCGCGACGCCTGCGGCGGCGAGGCCCCGCCGTCGATGCATCGGTGAAGGAACCTCGCCCGCTTCCAGCACGCTCTCTTTCGCCGCGGCGTTGGCCACGCTGATCAGCAGACAGACGAGCAGAACCCCGAGCACGGCGAGCGTTCCACCCATCCACTTGGGAAGGGCCAGCCGCGCCGTCGCGATGGAGTTGATCGGCACGAGGAGCGAATGTTCCCCGCGTGCGCCATTGGCCGTGACCTGGACGCTGTGGGCCCCTGAGGTCATCAGCCAGAGTTCGGCGGAGAATAGATCCGATTCGCCTTTCACGGGCCTGGCCTTGTCGGGTGGCGGTGAACCCTTCCGCCCTGTGTCCCATCGCATCGGCAGGACGGACACGGCATCGACTCCCGGAGCCAGTGACCGCACGGTGATCTCGGCCAGCCCTGGAACGACGACCGGGGCCTTGATGATGACCCGGATCGGATACGGCCCGGCAGTTCCTTCGAAGACGACGTTCTGCTGGCCGATGTGCGCGGAGGCAGACCATGCCGACATGACGATCATGGCGAGGGCGCGGAGGCAGACTGATAGCATTTGGAACGAGCGGTTCATCGTTTCACCGCCTTCATGCCGTGGCCGCGCCAGAGGCCGATCCACGAGGCGATAAACGCCAGCCCCAGGGCGAATGCGGCTCCGGTCGGGGTGAACGCGTTGTTGAAGCGGGCCGTGGGGTCGATGTTCCAAAATTGGTGCTGCCACTCGCCCGGCCGCACCATGTAGCCGAAGTGGTTTTTGCCGATGAGGAACCCGTTGTCGGCACCGGGAGAGATCAGCAGGGCGGAAAAGTTCCATTGCACCAGCACGAAGACGATGGCGAAGGCAACTGCGACCTTCGCCGCCAACCAGGCTTCCTTGAGGCCTGATCGTGGTCCTTTGCGGTCCGACGACTGGATCAGGAAGTCGACGACCAGAGCTGGAAACACGAGCAGCAGCGGAAACGCCGGGGGAACCATGCGGGTGACTGGATTGTAGATCGGCGCCAGCATCGGTTGAGCGGCGAAGAGAGGAAGGATCCACGCCATGACCACGACGATGGCCATATAGACGAGCGAGGCCTTGGTCGCCGCCCACCGCGTCTTCGAGGCCCGCGCCAGGATGGTCATGTAGAACGGATACGCGGCGCAGGAAACATAGTAGAAGGTGGCGGTCCGTTGGTCGTTCGGGAGGCTGAACTCCGTCATGAAGATGTTGAGCATGGCGATCAGCACGCCGCCCGTGACGATGAAGAGCCAAGTCCCCGCCATCTGGACGGCCGGCGCACCTTCGCCCGCGCGGTTTTGCCACGACAGCACGAGCAGCCAAGCACCGATGGCCACGCCATACATCCCCAGCGCCAGCAGTGTGTGGGGCGGGGAAAGGATCTTCACATCGAGGCCGTAGGCGGCGTGCCACCAGTCGTCGAACGGCGCCGAAGTGATCATGGCGACAGAACCCCAGATCACGACCCATGCTCCCAGCGGTCCGAGGAATCCCCAGATCCTGACCGACCGGGCCTTCTCCTCCGCCGTGCCCCAGAACGTCGTCTTGAGCACGAGCCAGCCGCACAGCAGGCCGGGAAGCGCGCCGCCGTTGTAGATCAGCATGTGCGCCGGCGTCCAAAACGTGTCGCGCCCGATGGTGGAGTGCCAGGAGATGTCCCACAGCACGCCGAGCGGGATGCAGAGCGCGCCGAAAGCGACGGCGAAACAATACCACGGCAGGCGTTTGATCGCGGTGGCGCTGGCTGCTTCTGACGACATGGTGGGGAAGCTAGCGAGGCGTTCGGAGAAATCCAGCCGACAGGTTGCCGGTCCTTCTCAATCTCGACCTCGTTCTCCATCTCGAAAACAGAATCAAAGACAAGAACGAGAAGGAGCAAGAGAAGGAGGTCGATAGGAGGCGCAGTTTTTGCCGAAGTCCCGACGTTGCGTCCCGGCTGTCCTGTGGTTCTCTCTGCCCCGTGTATTCTGAGACCGGAACGGCGGACGGTGACGCGATCGAGATCATCGGGGCCCGGGAGCATAACCTGAAGAACATCACCGTGCGGATTCCGCGCGGGCAGTTCGTCGTGGTCACGGGAGTCAGCGGTTCTGGCAAGAGCACGCTCGCCTTCGACATCCTGTTCGCCGAAGGCCAGCGCCGGTTCCTCGATGCCATGAGCGCCTATGCGCGGCAGTTCGTGGAGCAGATGTCCCGGCCGGACGTCGATCTCATCACCGGCATCCCACCGACCGTCAGCATCGAACAGCGCACCTCGCGCGGCGGCGGCAAAAGCACCGTGGCCACGGTGACCGAGATCTACCATTTCCTGCGGCTGCTGTTTGCGAAACTCGGCACGACCCATTGTCCGGATTGCCAGTTGCCGGTCGAAGGCCGCACCCGCGACCAGGTTGGCGCGGCGCTTCTCGAGGAGCTCACGACCCGCGGTGACCTGCTCCTGTTGGCCCCGGTCGTGCGGGGAAGAAAGGGCTTCCATTCCGAGATCGCGACGTGGGCCTCCAAACACGGCTATGCCGAGATCCGTGCCGACGGGAAGCTGTTCCGGGCCGATGAACCGTTCCGGCTCGATCGTTTCAAGGAACACGACGTCGAGATCGTCGTCGGGGTGCTGGAAGCGCCGCGTCGCGGGAAGAAGGCCCAGCCGTCAAAGGCTCCCAACGTCGCGGGCAAGAGTCCCCAGCAGCTTGTCGATGAAGCGCTCAAGATCGGCCAGGGCACGCTGTTCGCCTTCGACAACCACAAGCGCCTGACGGTGCATTCCACCGAACGGACCTGTCCCGGATGCGGCAAGGCCTACGGCCAGTTGGACCCGAAACATTTCAGCTACAACTCATCGGTCGGCTGGTGTCCGAAATGCCGCGGCTTCGGCGAACTCTTCGAACTGCCCGACGTGGACCGCGGCGCGCGGGCGGATGCGGTGGATGAAAGCTGGTTCCAGTGGACCGAAGGCAAACACGAGGAATGTCCCGACTGCCAAGGCGCACGGCTGAATCCGTTGGCGCGTTCGGTGCGCTTGGCGATGGGGGCCCGCGGGACGTCGGGGAAGTCCTCGCACCCGACGATCAGTTTCTTTTCGGAGTGCTCGGTCGAGACCGCCCAGGCCTACTTCGATCAGGTCGAGTTGGCCGGACGCGATGGCGAGATCGCGCGCGACATCCTGCCCGAGATCCGCGAGCGCCTGAAATTCCTCCGCGAGGTGGGGCTCGGCTACCTCCAGCTTGGCCGCAGCGTGACCACGCTGTCCGGCGGAGAAGCCCAGCGGATCCGTCTCGCCGCCCAGCTTGGGTCGAATCTCAGCGGCGTCCTCTATGTTCTCGACGAGCCCACGATCGGCCTTCATTCCCGGGACAACGAGCAGCTGTTGACCGCGTTGAACCTGCTGAAGAACCGGGGCAACTCGCTCGTCGTCGTCGAGCATGACGAAGAGACGATGCGCCAGGCCGACTACGTGATCGATCTCGGTCCTGGAGCCGGCGTGAACGGAGGCGAGGTCATGGCGGCGGGAACGCTCGCCCAGTTGAAGGCGAATCCGAAATCCCTGACCGGCGCGTCCCTGCTCGCGGCCGCGCAGCGCAAGTTCCCGGCGCGAGGGGAAAGGCGAGAGGTGGAGCAGGTGGGGAAGTCGGCCGGTGGGAAGGTGCGAAAAGTCGCGGCGGCGGATCGAAAGGATTCTCCCCCGCCCACTGTCCCCCATTCCCACCTGCGGTTGGAACACGCCGCTGCCAACAATCTGAAGGACGTCTCCGTCACCATCCCGCTCGGCCGGTTCGTCGTGGTCACGGGAGTGTCCGGCTCCGGCAAAAGCACGCTCGTGAACGAGTGCCTTCTGCCGCTGCTGCGCGGAGAAGCCGGACCCAAGGCGGGCAAGCTCGTCGGGCGTGAGCTTTTGCGCACGGTTTACGAGGTCGACCAGTCGCCGATTGGCCGGACGCCGCGTTCGACGCCGGCCACCTACGTCGGATTCTTCGACGACATCCGGGAACTGTTCGCCCAATTGCCGGAGGCGCGGATGCGCGGCTACACGGGCAGCCGGTTTTCCTTCAATTCCGCCCAGGGCCGTTGTCCCGCGTGCGACGGTGCGGGCGTGATCAAGCTGGAGATGAACTTCCTCCCGCCCGCCTACGTGAAGTGCGAGACCTGCGGCGGACTGCGTTTCAACCGCGAGACGTTGGACGTCGAATACGCCGGCAAGAACATCGCGCAGGTCATGGACCTCAGCGTGGCCGAGGCGATCGAGTTCTTTAGCGCCTTCCAGCGGATCAAGCGTCCTCTGGAAGCATTGCGCGACACAGGGCTCGACTACATCAAGCTCGGCCAAACCAGCCCGACCTTGAGCGGTGGTGAAGCGCAGCGGATGAAGCTGGTCACGCATCTGCTCAGTGGATTGAAGCCCAGCCCGGCGCGGCTGGTGCCGAAGAACTACAAGCCCATTCCCGGGGCCGTCGTCAGGCCGACCTCCGATATTTTCATCCTCGAAGAACCGACCATCGGGCTGCACATGTCCGACGTGCGTAAGCTCGTCGATGTCATTCAACGGCTCGTCGATGCGGGGCATTCGGTGATCGTCATCGAGCACAACCTCGACCTGATCGCGGAAGCCGATTGGGTCATCGACCTCGGCCCCGAAGCCGGGCAGGGAGGGGGATCCATCGTCGGCGAGGGAACGCCCGAGTCGATCGCCAAGATGGAGGCGTCCCATACCGGCCGCTTCCTGAAAGACGTGATGCGCTGAGAAGAGAATGTTGCGGGCGGATCATCTTCCGGGTGGCGCAGGCCTCCGGCCTGGTCTTTCCGGCGTCCTCCGCCGGAAAGCGTTGAGCGGCTTCACAGCGAGGCGGCAGCTCCCGCCGAGCCAGTGCTTCCAACGCTCCGCTCGGCGGGGGCGTCGGCTGTTCCGAAGTTCTTCCGGCATGCCGAAGCTCCGGTTCGTTCCGGGCGCGACGCCCGGAACAGCAGGCCGGAGGCCTGCGCCACCTTCGGCATCGCCTACGGCCATCGGGTGTGCCGGTCGTCTTCTATTCCTCGTCCACCGCGTTTGCGCTCGGTTTGACGACGGCGACGACGTAGCGGTCGGGCACCAGATACTTCCGGGCGGCGGCGACGCAGTCCTCGAGGGTCACGGCCTGGAGCTTCTCGTCCTCGTGTTCGGTGAAGTCGTGGCCGAGTCCGTAGACTTCGTTCAGCACCATGTTCATGGCGTGGCTGGCGAGGTCCTGCCGGGAGATCTTTTTCTGGCCGATGATCTTCGCCTTGGAGCGTTTCAGCTCCTCGGGAGTCAGGCCGGATTCGGCGAGCAACCGGGCTTCGTTCAGCAGTTCCTTTTCCACCTGCGCCGCCTTCTCGGGAGCGGTGCCGCAGTAGAAGCTGAAAACACCCGTGCCGATGCCGAGCATGTTCTGCGCGCCGACGTAGTAGGCGAGGCCGAGCTCGTCGCGGATGCGGAGGAAGAGGCGCGACCCGAGGTCGCTGCAGGATTCCTGGATGAGTTCGAGGGCGTAGCGGTCGGGGCTGTCGAGCGCCGCGCCCTTGAAGCCGATGGCCAGGACGGCCTGCTTCTTGTCGCGTTCTTCTTCGACGCGTTCCGGTTTGGTGGGCGTGGTGATTCCGGTGCGTTTGTCCGTAAGGGCGGCGGACGCGGGATTCGGTTTCCAGTTTCCGAAAGCCTTCTCCAGCCGCTCCAGCACGTCGTCGGTGTTCACGTTGCCAAAGACGGCCATTACGGCGTTGTTTGGAGAGACCAGATCACGATGGAACT
>CANJSG010000216.1 GCA_947476875.1 Verrucomicrobiota bacterium
ATGTCGGCGCTTGATCCGCGATATATCACCAGCCTCGTCCATGCCGCCCTGCGCGAGGATCTCGGTTCGGGCGATGCCACCACGCTGGCCACGGTGCCGCGCTCGCACACATCCTTCGCCGAGATGCGCGCCCGCGAGCCGCTCGTCGTGGCCGGGCTGGACTTCGCCAAGGCCGCCTTCCGCCAACGCTCCGCCACCGTGAAGCTCAAGGCCGGCGCGAAGGACGGCGACCGCGTGGACGCCGGGCAAACGCTGCTCACCATCTCGGGTTCGTCGCAGGCGTTGCTCTCGGCGGAACGCGTCGCGCTCAACTTCGTCCAGCAGCTTTCCGGCGTGGCGTCGTTGACGCGGAAGTTCGTCGATGAAATCGCCGGCACCCGGGCCAGGATCCTCGACACACGGAAAACCACGCCCGGTCTTCGCCTCGCCCAGAAATACGCCGTCACCTGCGGCGGCGGCGTAAACCACCGGATCGGCCTGTGGGATCGCGTCCTCATCAAGGACAACCACCTCGTGGCCGTGCGCGACGCCAAACCCAACGCCATCGCCGCCGCCGTGGCCCGGGCGCGCGCGAAGTATCCCAAGCTCAAGGTCGAGGTGGAGGCGGACACCTTGGAGCAAGTCGCGCAGGCCGTGGCTGCCGGAGCGGACATCATCCTGCTCGACAACATGACCAACGACAGCCTCCGCGAAGCCGTGAAGATCGTTGGCCGCAAAGCCAAGACCGAAGCCAGCGGCGGCGTGAATCTCGAGACCGTCCGCGGGATCGCCGCGACGGGCGTGGACTACATCTCCGTCGGCGCGCTCACGCATTCGGCCCGCGCCGTCGACATCGGGCTCGACTTCAAACTCTGACGATGACCGTCGACGCCCAAATCCTTTCCGCCTTTCGCCGCGCCGGTCCCGATGGTGTTTCCGGTGCCGACCTCGCCACGCGCTTGGGCATCAGCCGCGCCGCCGTCTGGGCGCGCATCGAGGATCTGCGCAAGCTCGGCTACGACATCTCCGCCAGTCCGCATCAGGGTTATCGCCTCCTCGCTTCGCCGGATCTTCTCCATGCCGACGATCTGCTCGCCCGCATGTCCGGCGATCAGATCATCGGCCGCGACATCCGCGTCTTCGAGGAAACTACCTCCACCAACGACGTTGCTGAGAAACTCGCTCGCGACGGCGTGAAGGAAGGCGTCGTCGTCTTTGCCGAATCGCAGACCAAAGGCCGCGGCCGCATGGGACGTCGCTGGGTTTCGCCGTCGAAGCGCGGCCTGTGGTTCTCGATTCTCCTGCGCCCTCCGCTTCGTCCGCAGGCCTGCACGCAGATGACCGTCGCCGCCGCGACCGCGCTGGTCCGGGCCATCGAACGGCAGACCGGTTTGAAGCCGTCGATCAAGTGGCCGAACGACATCCTGTTCAATGGCCGCAAGGCCGCCGGCATCCTCACCGAGCTCGCGGCCGACTCCGATTCCATCCGGCACCTCATCGTCGGCATCGGGCTCGACGTGAACGTGGCCCAGGACGAATTTCCGCCTGACGTCCGCTCCGTTGCCACGTCATTGCGCGCGGAACTAGGACGCCCCATCGACCGGCCCGCGCTCGCCGCCGTCCTGTTGGAAGAACTCGACCGCGACTACGCCCGCATCTGCCGGGGCGGCTTTCCCGCGCTGGCCGATGAATGGGAGCAGCGCTGCCTCACCGTCGGCCAACGCGTCACCGTCGACCTCGGCGTCCGCCAGATCGAAGGCCGCGCCGAAAGCCTGGACGACGACGGCGCGCTCCTTCTCCGCACCGAACACGGCCGCCTCGAACGCATCCTCGGCGGCGACGTGACCATCGTGAAGCGGTGACCAAGGACCGGTAGGACGCAGGCTCCCGCCGAGCCGCCTCTGCGTTTACGAAGACCAAGAGAGTTGATCGCGGGAAGTTCGAAGCGGACGGAAGCCGACTGGTCTGGCCTTTGCGGCCGTGGGGTCATCTGCAAGCCCAGCGGCTGCTCGGCGGGAGGGTTTGCCATACGGGCTTCGCCCTGCCAGTCGCAGGACTTCGCGTTCCTTGGCGTCATTCGTGGATGAAACAGCGCCGGGCCGGGCGGCCCTTCCGATAGAATGAAGTTGATTCGTGGCGTGGTGGGGATAAACCGCGCTCTCTGAATTGATGAAAGAGATCGTCCCGACACCGCCCGCCATCGTCCAAAGCCAGTTCGCCGAAGTCCGGGAACTGTTCAACCGCTACGTCGTTCCCAGCTACGGCCGCTACGAGATCGCCTTCAGCCACGGCGCTGGAAACCATCTCTGGGACGTGAACGGAAAGCGTTATGTCGACTTCGGCGGTGGCATCGCCGTGACGTCGCTGGGGCACTGCAATCCGGAGATCACCGAAACGCTCGTCGAGCAGTCGAAGAAGCTGGTCCACGTCTCGAACCTCTATTTCCACGAACCGCAGGGACGGCTCGCGGAGAACATCGTGACGAACCTTGCCCCGGGTAAGGTCTTCTTCAGCAACTCCGGGGCTGAGGCGAACGAGGGGCTCTACAAGGTGGCCCGCAAGTTCGGCCACGACGAAGGCCGCTTCGAGATCATCACGGCGAACAACAGCTTCCACGGGCGCACGCTGGCGGGCATCGCGGCGACGGGGCAGGAGAAGGTGAAGAAGGGATTCGAGCCGCTCATGCCGGGCTTCCGCCATGTGCCGTTCAACGACCTCGAAGCCATGCGGGCCGCGATCTCGCCGGCCACCGTCGCGATCCTGATCGAGGGCATCCAGGGCGAAGGCGGCATCACTCCGGCCACCGTCGAGTATCTGCTCGGCCTGCGGAAACTCTGCGATGAGAAGCGGCTCCTGCTGATGATGGACGCCGTGCAATGCGGGCATTTCCGCTCGGGACGTTTCCAAAGCTTCCAGCGGATCCTGGAGGGGCATCCGGCCGAAAAGGTGTTCCTGCCCGACGCGGTTTCCATGGCGAAGTCGCTCGGTGGCGGGTTTCCCATCGGCGCGTTCTGGGTGCGGCAGGAAGTCCACGGCGTGAAGCTCTGCGACATCCTCAGTCCCGGCACACACGCCACGACGTTCGGCGGAACGCCGCTGGGGTGCGCCGTGGCGAACAAGGTCTTCGAAGTCATCAAGCGCGACCGCCTCGTCGAAAACGTCCGGACCACGGGCGAATTCCTGAAGCAGCGGATCAACAGTCTTGCGGAGAAATATCCGGCGGTGGTGAAGGGCGCGCGTGGCATGGGCTTCATGCTCGGCATCGAGCTTCAGGACAAGGACGGGATCAAACCGTTTGCCGCGATCGACAAGCCGGCGGCGGCCCAGATGTGCGCGCGCCTGCACGAGGCCGGCGTGCTGCTCATCCCTTCCGGCAACCAGATCGTCCGTCTCTTGCCCGCGCTCAATCTCGGCCACGCCGATGCCGAAGCGGGCATGGACCTGGTCGAAGGAGTGGTGAGGCGTCTGGCTTGACGGCTTCTGGTCAACCATAGCAGGCGTTGATTGCGGGACGGATCAGCTCGTAACTTGTGTGGCGATCCCATGGTTGACCGGACTAGTGTCGGAGGGCCGGGGGTTGTGAGGCCACAACTGTGATCGGGTTCATCTTTAGTAATCATCGAAATGTGGATTGTCCGTCTAGCCCTTCGCCGTCCCTACACCTTCGTGGTGGGGGCGATCGTGCTCCTGTTGCTGACGCCCTTCGTGCTGCTCCGCACGCCCACGGACATTTTCCCGGCGATCAACATCCCGGTGATCAGCGTCGTCTGGCAATACGCCGGGTTGAGCGCGCAGGAGGTTGAGCAGCGGATCATCTACAACCACGAACGGTCGCTCAGTGCGACGGTCAACGACATCGAGCACATCGAGTCGAATGCCTACAACGGCGTGGGGGTCATCAAAGTCTTCCTGCGGCCGGGCGCTTCCGTCGATGCGGGCATGGCGCAGATCACGGCGATCGCCCAGACGATCCTCCGCCAGCTGCCGCCGGGACAGACGCCGCCTCTGATCATCCGCTACAACGCCTCGACCGTTCCGATTCTCCAATACGCCGTCAGCAGCCGGAAGCTGAGCGAGCAGGAGTTGTATGACGTGAGCCAGAACCAGATCCGGGTCGGGCTCTCGACGGTGCTCGGTGCGGCCGTGCCGTGGCCCTACGGCGGCAAGACCCGCATCGTTTCGGTGGATCTGGACTTGGCGGCTTTGAAGTCGCGGAACCTCTCGGCGCAGGACGTGGTCAATGCGATCTCGGCGCAGAACCTCGTTCTGCCGGCGGGTTCGGCGAAGATCGGTGCGACGGAATACGACGTGGAACTGAACACCAGCCCGAGGGTTCTGGAGGAGCTCAACGACCTGCCCATCCGCACGTCGAAAGGCGCCACGATCTTCGTCCGGGACGTCGCGCAGGTGCGGGACGGCTATGCGCCGCAGCAGAACATCGTCCGGCAGGACGGGGTGAGGGGCGCGTTGCTCACGATCCTCAAGAGCGGCTCGGCCTCGACGCTCGACGTCGTGGAGAGGGTGAAGAAAGCCATGCCCCGGATCGTCAGCACGCTTCCGCCGGAGCTCGACGTGAAGGAGTTCGCCGATCAATCGCTCTTTGTGCGCGCCGCGATCGACGGGGTTTTGAGGGAGGGGCTCATCGCCGCTTCGCTGACGGCGTTGATGATCCTGCTCTTCATCGGTTCCTGGCGGAGCACCATCATCATCGCGGTATCGATCCCGCTTTCGGTCCTCGCATCGCTGGCCGCGCTCAGCGCGCTGGGGGAAACGATCAACCTGATGACGCTGGGCGGATTGGCCCTGGCAGTCGGGATCCTGGTCGATGATGCGACCGTCGAGATCGAGAACGTCCACCGCCAAATGGCCTCCGGGAAGCCGCTGGAGAACGCCATCCTCGATGGCGCCCAGGAGATCGCTTTGCCCGCCTTCGTTTCGACGCTGTGCATCTGCATCGTCTTCGTCCCGATGTTTTTTCTCACCGGCGTCTCGCAGTATCTCTTCGTGCCGCTGGCCGAGGCGGTCGTCTTCGCGATGCTCGCGAGCTACGTGCTTTCCCGGACCCTGATCCCGACGATGGTGATGTGGTTCTACCGGAACGCCGATCACTACGGGGAGGAGGCCGCGGGCGGCAAGGTCGCGCTTTGGAAACGCCCATTCGTCGCCATCCAGGGAATCTTCGAAGCCGGCTTCGATCGGTTCCGCTTGGCCTACCGGAATCTGCTGGCCGCTGCCCTGGCGCATCGGAAAGTTTTCGCCGTCGGGTTCACGGCCCTATGCCTCGGCTCACTTTGCCTGGTGCCCCAGTTGGGCCAGGATTTCTTTCCGAACGTTGATGCCGGCCAATTCCGGCTCCATTTGCGCGCGCGCAGCGGAACACGGATCGAGGAGACGGTGCGTCTCGTGGACAGGGTCACCGATGCGATCCGGTCGGAGATCCCGAACCACGAAATCGCCGGCATCCTCGACAACATAGGCGTGCCCAGTTCGGGCATCAGCCTTTCCTACAGCACCAGCGGGCTGATCGGCACCGGCGATGCGGACGTCCTCGTCAGCCTGAAGGCCGGACATGGTCCAACGGAGGACTACGTCCGTCGCCTTCGGCTCAGGCTCAACCGGGAATTCCCCGGAACCACGTTCTACTTCCTGCCGGCGGACATCGTGAGCCAGACGTTGAATTTCGGCCTTCCCGCGCCGTTCGATGTGCAGATCGTCGGACGGGATCTGGTGAAGAACCGCGAGATCGCGGCGCGCCTGGCCGACCGCATCCGGCAGGTGCCGGGAGCCGTCGACGTCCGCGTCCAGCAACCCGCTGATCAACCGAAACTCCGCTTCAACATCGACCGCACCAAAGCGGGCGAAGTCGGTCTGACCGAACGCGACATCGCTGGTTCGGTCCTGTTGAGCCTGAGCGGCAGCGGCCAGATCCAGCCCGGCTACTGGCTGAACCCGAAGGTCGGCATCCAGTATCTGCTCAACGTCCGCGCACCGGAACACGTGATGAATTCCTTGGAGGCGTTGAACTCGATTCCTGTCAGCGCCGGGGACCCGGGCGAAGGCAACGGCCAGGTGCTGGCCAACTTCGCCACCTATTCGCGGGGCGCGGGTTCGCCGGTGTTCTCCCACTACAACGTGGCTCCGGTGATCAACGTGTTTGGCGGCGTTTCCGGCCGGGATCTCGGTGGCGTGCTGCGCGACATCCGGCCTCTGGTGGCGGCGGTCGAAAAGGATCTGCCTCGCGGAAGCTTCATTGTCATGCGTGGCCAGGCGGAAACCATGGACTCCAGTTTCGCGGGACTCGGCATCGGTCTGATCGGAGCGGTCGTGCTGATCTACCTGCTGCTCGTGGTGAACTTCCAGGGCTGGCTCGATCCCTTCATCATCATCACGGCGTTGCCGGCGGCATTGGCGGGAGTCGTCTGGGCGCTGTTCCTGACCTTCACGACGCTCAGTGTTCCGGCGTTGATGGGCGCGATCATGAGTCTGGGCGTGGCGACCGCGAACGCGGTTCTGGTGGTCAGCTTTGCCCGGACCAATCTCGCGGCCGGCATCGATCCGCTGCATGCGGCCTGGGAGGCGGGCACGAGCCGGCTGCGGCCGGTGTTGATGACCGCCTTGGCGATGGTCATCGGGATGGTCCCGATGTCCCTCGGGTTGGGCGAAGGCGGCGAACAGAACGCCCCGCTGGGCCGGGCGGTGATCGGCGGCCTCGTTCTCGCGACCGTGGCCACGCTCTTCTTCGTGCCCGTTGTCTTCAGCCTCCTGCATCGTGCGAAAAACCGCCGAACGGTTGAAACCGCCCCGTCAGTTTGAAGAGATTTCCATGAACCCAAACGACCCACGAACACCGTTGCCGCCGGA
>CANJSG010000217.1 GCA_947476875.1 Verrucomicrobiota bacterium
CATGTTCTTCCGACGCGGCCCATCAACTCCTGTTCAGATCAAACGAGAGTTTTTTGACGGGCTGCTAAAGAAGATGTTCCAACCTTTCCTGGCAGCAAAATCAAGATCGTCGGCAACAAAACCCTGACCTACAGTCAGGCCAATACGAGGTAGCTATGACAAACCTAATATATCAGGCGATCATGGTCACTCCCGCATACTCCAACGCCCTGTTCCAAGCGACCTTTCCTATCCACGCGGATTTCCATAGCAGGCTTCACGGCACGCAGCTTGTGCCTGCCATGATCCAGAAAGTGATAGTGCCAAGCAGCTATCCCGATACTTGCGTGACACTGGTCCTGACAAACGGCGCACGGCAGTGGATGGCCAGAGGCACGGTGGCCGTCTACCGGCATCCCAGAGACTATTTTGTTCGAGAATGGAGAGAGCCCTACGAACACTTCTACGGTCCTTCAATAATCAGCACCAATGAAGCTTTCCAGTTGGCATCCAACACGGTTCGTCGCCTCGGCTACTCGATGGAGCAGTTTGCGACGAACTGGTCTTTGGCGGTTTCCGGGCCATTCACCAAGGATGGGAACAACATCCCATTCATTTCCTACAGATGGCAACCGAGTGATGACGAGTGGCAGAGATCCGAGATCCACGTGGATATGGAGAACAAACGCATCACGTATATCTTCTTCCCCGGCCATATCCGCAAAGAAGAGCCTAAAACCAGCATCATCCCCGAAACTATGAAAGCCTACCGCGAGCGGATGAAGCAGACCAACGGAGTTCTCACTATCCCATCAAAGCCCTGAGATCGCGCCACACTTTGACCCGCGCATGGACACGTTTCCTCAGCCCCCATCCCCTGGGGCACCTCCTTGGCGTTCCGTGCGCGGGTCACACCAACCTGAGCAGGCCGACACACAGTCCGTCTTCCTCATCCCCGTCCAATCCGGAGACGATCCTAAGAAGAACCAGAGACAGCCTCTCACGAGGCTGGTTTCATTTGCCCTGCTAGGTCTCCGGCAAACCGTTCCACATCCTCCGGCTGGGTGTCCCACGCGCACATGAGGCGGCAGCCGCCTTTGCCGATGAAGTTGTAGAAGAGCCAGCCTTTGGCCCAGAGGCCTTCGATGGCGGGCTTGGGCAGTTCCACAAAGACCGCATTGGCTTCGCGGGGAAAGAGGAAGCTGACGCCGGGAATGGCCTTCAAACGCGTCTCCATCAGTTCCGCCATGGCGTTGGCGTGGCGGGCGTGTTTCAGCCAGACGTCGTTCTGCAGCACGCCGACCCACGGCGCGGAGAGGTAGCGCATCTTGGAGCAAAGCTGGCCGGCCTGTTTGCAGCGGTAGTCGAACTCGCGGGCCAGGTCCTTGTTGAAGAAGACGACGGCTTCGCCGAGCGGCAGACCGTTCTTGCTGCCGCCGAAGCTGAGGACGTCCACGCCGACTTTCCATGTGATCTCCTTCGGCGCGACACCGAGCGCGGCCACGGCGTTGGCAAAGCGCGCGCCGTCCATGTGCAAGCGCAGGCCATGTTTCTTGCAGGTGCTGCCGATGGCTTCGATCTCGTCCACGCTGTAGACGCTGCCGACTTCGGTCGACTGCGTGATGCTGACCACGCGCGGCTTGGGGTAATGGATGTCGGTGCGTTTCTTGACCAGCTTCTCGATGCCGGCGGGGGTGACCTTGCCGTTGTCGCCGGGCATGAGGAGGAGCTTCATGCCGTTGGCGAAGAACTGCGGTGCGCCGCATTCGTCGACCTCGATGTGGGCCACGTCGCTGGCGAGGACGCTGTGGTAGGACTGGCACATGTGGGCCAGGGAAAGGGAGTTCGCCGCCGTGCCGTTGAAGACGAAGAAGACCTCGCAGTGCGTCTCGAACACGTCGCGGATCAGGTCGGCGGCGCGGCGGGTGTATTCGTCGTCGCCGTAGGCCCGGGCGTGGTTGGCGTTGGCTTCGGCGAGGGCGTTCCAGGCTTCGGGGCAGATGCCGGCGTAGTTGTCGCTGGCGAAGTGGCGGCGCGGTGCGGCGGCGGATTCCATGATGGGGACGATGAAACGGTGGTTGCCGCCGGCAATCCAACTGGAAAACGGCCAGCCCGATGTCATTTCGCCCCCGTGCCGGAAGTGACCACGGCCGGAACCATGGACGGAGCGGCGTTGATGGCCGGTGGAATCATCCGTCGCCGTCGGCAGATTGGCGCGGCCAAGCAACTCCGGAGAAATTCTTCAGATGGGCGGAAAGGCGAAAGCCGTTCCGCCCATTTCCTTTTCCGATCAAGGCGCTGATCCGAACCGTCGGGCTGCTTGCAACAGCCGTCGAGCGGCGCAAGAAGCAGCTCCGGGTGCCGCAAACCGAGCCGGACGTCTGCCGGAGGTTGCCCCGTCCTACGTCGAGTCCCCAGGCATTCGCCATCGCCGAAGTCGCCAGACGATCCAGATGACAGTGATTCCGAGGCAGGCTCCGAAGGTGTCCAGCACGACGTCGGCGAACTGGCCCTGTCGCGACGGGTGAAAGGACTGATGGATCTCGTCCGTGGTCGCGAAACAGGCGGCGATCAGGATGGCTTGGCAGGCGGTCTTGGCCGACCAGGGGCGCTTGTCGCCGCGCAGTGGCTTGCGGAGGGCCCGCCAGACGAGGGCGGCAAGCACGGCGTATTCGGTGACGTGGGCGTTCTTGCGGATCAGGAAGACGATCTGGCCTTCCAGTTCAGGCGAGATGTCGGGCGAGAACCAGCGGAGGACGGGGCCGATGATCCTTGAACTGTTGGAGAACTGCCCCAGTCCGGTCGACATGACTGCCATCAGCGCCATGAGCAGGACGACGGGGAGCCAGTATTTCAGGAAGTTGCGCACGGCCGGATGCTGAGGCCCTCAGATGTAGAACATCCGCTCTTTGCTGGAGCCCTGGTCGACGAGCTGCTGGAAGGTGATCTTGTCAGCGGCTTGGTCGATGCCCTTCTGAAGGCCCGTCCACGCTTCACGGAGTTCCGGCGGACACATCGGATCGGTCATGGCCGGGGACTCGAAGATTTGTCCGTAAACGCAGCGCAGGACTTCGCCCATGGTGATCTCGGCCGGCGGACGGCCCAGAAGGTAGCCGCCTTCCTTGCCGCGCTGGCTTTTCACGATCCGCCCCGCCTTCAGTTCGATGAGAATCTGGACGAGGTAGTTGGGCGAGATGTTGTGCTCGGATGCCATGTCCTCGACCCGCCGGGCCACGCCTTCGGGATAATGGCGCGCCAGCCAAAGCACGGCACGGCAGGCATAGTCGCTTTTGACCGAGAGCTTCACGCGCGGAACCTAGGCGGTCGAAGAGGATGAACGAAGCCGATTTTTTGGAAGCAAAGGGTCAAACCGGCGGAGTGAACCGGCGGACACGCTTCGGTTTCGTCGGGACGACCGGAGCAGGGGGCTGGGCCTCGGGAATTGGTTTCGCAGCCGGCTTGGCAGGCTTGGTTGCCTCGGCTGCCTTTTTCAGGGCCATGAGGACGGGCTCGGCGGCGTTCTTCGCGAAGCCGAACTGTTCGAGGAATTCCGAGACGGGTGCGGTGACGTGGACCTGTGTCTTTAGATACGGATCGCGCAGGCCGAGGAAGATGGAACGGAGCCCCAGAGGATCGCCCCAGTAACCGCGGCCGTAGAGCGGATCGCCTACAATGGGGTATCCCGCCTCGGCCAAATGGATGCGGATCTGGTGGCTGCGGCCGGTCAGGGGTTCGCACGCGATCAAGGTGCGGCCTGGAATGGAGGCGAGCACTTCGAAGCGGGTCTCGCTTTCGCGGCCGTTCTCCTTGTCGACGCGGTGGCGGCCGTTGTGTTCCTGGTCGGGGCCGAGGGGAAGCGTGCAGGTCCAATGGCATTCGTCCGGCACACCTTCGACGACGGCCAGGTAGCGCTTCTCCACCTTGCGTTCGGCGAAGAGTTCGCTGAGCGGTTCCAGCCCGCCGAAGCTCTTGGAGAACATGAGCAGGCCGGTCGTGTCGGCGTCGAGGCGGTGGACGAAGCGGAGGAACTTGAGGCTGCGGGAGCGGGCCCAATATGCTCCGGCGCCGATGGAGGATTCGACGGCGATCTGGAGGTTGCCGCGCCTGCCGATGGGGCCGTCCGGGCCGAGGACCCAGCCGGCCGGCTTGTCGACGATCAGCAACGTCCGGTTCTCGAAGACGATCGGGATGCGGATCTTTCCGGGCAGTTCAATGTTCGTAGGCTTGGCCACGCGGACACGCTACGGATGCGGCGATGCGCGGCAAGCCCGGTCGTGGCCGGATGCGGGGGCACGGGGCGACGCGACCTGCGGCTCAGGCCACGATCTTCACCCTGGGACCGATGTCGCCGGCGTCCGCTTCGGCCGGCTTTGCCGGGCCGCGGTAGCCGAGAAGCTTCCGTTCCTTGATCATGCAGGCCACGGCGGCGGGAACCTGATGCTCCCATTCCGCGTCGCCGGTGCGGATGTGCGAGAGGACCTCGCGGGCGAAGATGGTCAGCGTCTTTTCGTCGTAGTCGCGGATGCTGTCGATGAAGCGGTTCTCCGTGAGGTAGGAGTAGAGGTGCCGGAGATGCGGCGCGACGCGGAGATTGCCGGCGGTGATGAGCGAGCCGGTTTTGTCGTCGAGCAGGGGATAGGCGTAGATCTTCAGGTCGTTTTTGAAGAGCCGGCCGAAGGATTCGAGGATGCCGCCTTCCAGGTTGGCGTAATACTTCTCGTCGAAGATCTCCTTCAGCGTCGGCACGCCCATGACGATGCCGATCATCTTTTTGGTGTAGCGGAAGAGGTAGGCGGCGAGCCGGTGGAACTCGGCGAAGTTCGTGATGATCACATTCTGGCCGAGCCCGCAGAGCATGTCGACGCGTTCGAGGAAGTCCTTGTGGTCGATGCCGCCCTCCGTGAGCAGATTCTTCTGGGTCATCTCCATGAGGACGATGAACTCCTCGTCCTGCATGCGCGGTTCCTGGATGAACATGGCCTTCGACGCGCGGAGCATGTCGTAGGTGGCGTTGGTCACGGGCCGGAAGCTGCCGCGTTCGAGAAGGATCGCCTTCTTGTAGAGCGCGTCGGCCGGTTGGACGTTCTCGCCGCTCGCGAGGAACATCGCCGCGTTGGTCAAGCCGGCCTGGACGAGCTTCAGCGACAGCAGGCGGTTATCAACGCCTTTAAAGGCGGGTCCCGTGCATTTGATCATGTCCACCTCCACGCGTTCGAGCGAGAGGTTGTCGATCAACGCCTCGATGAACAGGTCGATGTCGTTGTGGAAATAGAGGGCCGAGTGGATGAGGTTGACCCCGAGGATGCCGAGCGCCTCCTGTTGCTGGATGTTTTCCTTGTCGGTCAGGCGCATGTGCAGGACGGCCTGCGAGGGTTCGGCGCCGGGATGGTGCTGGAAGCGGACCCCCAGCCAACCGTGGCCGTCTTCCCGGCGCGAAAAACTCGTCGCGGCGGCGGTGTCGGCGAAGGCGAAGAACTTGGTGGTGGAACCCCGTTTGGCGACGAGGCGTTCGACCAGCAGGCCATACTCATGGTCGAGCATGGTGACGAGACGCTGCTGGCTGACGTAGCGCTCGGAGCGGCCGTAGATGGCGTCGCTCACCGTCATGTCGTAGGCGGAGATCGTCTTGGCGACCGTTCCGGAAGCGCCGCCCACGCGGAAGAACCAGCGTGTGACCTCCTGGCCGGCGCCGATCTCGGCGAACGTGCCATACTTGCTGGGGTCGAGGTTGACCTGAAGAGCCTTCTGATGCGTCCCGAGGATTTCGCGTTTCGTAGCCATAACTGTTCCTGAGGTCTATCGGACGATCCCGCCCGGCCTGTAATCGTGTCTGCCACAAACACCCGTCCCGCCACCGCCGGTTCAGCAGCGCCGTCGGGGGAATCATCGCCGCCGATCCGCCGCCAGCAAGCGTCGAGATGTCACGATTGGGACGCTCGCTCCAAGTCGGTCGTGGAGTCGATGGTGAATGGTGGCTATTCGGTCTGGGGAAGGGCTGGACAAAGGCCTGTTTGGCGGCGGGCGGGGCTCGTTTCCGGCCGGTCAGGGGCTCCTGCCCAAGAGAGGGGGTGATTGTGGACGCGAGCTTTGTCGAGGGGCCCCGGCAGCGGAAGACGCGCGAGGAAAACGCCCTGGCCAAGACCGGCCGGACCCCGGCGGACTGGAAAACAGCGACTACTGACCTGTCCCTTTGTTCGCTGGAAACGATTTCTAGACAAAACAAAACTTTTTTCTTGCCTACCCCCCCCCTGATCCAGATTCGGGACATTAGCTCACCTCTCGACTGCCTTGCAGGCCCTCGCTCTCCGGGACCGAACTCGTGATGTTGGGTCGGTAGGTGTTGTTACCTGTTTTCACTGATTCAATTTCATTTATGGCCGATTTCTACGTTGAGGGTCCTTTCCATATTCCGTGCGAAATGAAGGCCGCTGGGCGCGTCATTCAACACAAAGAGTTCTGGAAACAACCCGACGTGCAACCGTTTGCCGATGAAAAGGGCTGCTACGTTTTTGCGGTGCGCGCAGGCGGGGGATACACCCCGATATACGTCGGCAAGGCAACCAGGACATTCAAGCAGGAGTGCTTTAACAGCCCGTCAAAAAACTCTCGTTTGATCTGAACAGGAGTTGATGGGCCGCGTCGGAAGAACATGGCATTGGGAAAGAAGAAGATCCGGCAGGAGGAGCTGTTCGTGGCGACGGCGGAGCTGAGGAAGGGGCCCGGG
>CANJSG010000218.1 GCA_947476875.1 Verrucomicrobiota bacterium
GCCCTATCTCGTTTCGGTCCAGTTTCATCCAGAACGATTGATTGATCGACACACCGGGTTCTTGGAGTTTTTCTCGGACTTTACAATGGCCTGCTGCAACAGCGGCCCACGAAATTTATGAAGGCAAACGTCATGGTGGTCGACGACTCGGATGAAATCCGCGTCCTCGTGAACACGATTCTCCAGCTCGGCGGCTACGAGCCGATGCTCAAGGCGAGCGCCGGAGAACTGAGGGAATCCCTCAACGGGCCGCAGCCCGATGTCGTCCTGCTCGACCTCGTCCTGCCCGATGGCGACGGCCTCGAGCTCCTCCCGATGATCAAGCGCCAGTGGCCCGAGACGCAGGTCATCGTGCTCACCGGCTACGCGACGTTCGATCTCGCGGTCGAGGCCACGAAACGCGGCGCGTATCATTTCCAGAGCAAGCCGTTCGACCACAAATCGCTCCTCATCATGGTCGAGCGTGCGTTGGAGCATAAGCGTCTGACCGAAGAGGCCAGCAGCCTGCGTCGCGCCCTCTCGACGATGAGCGGCGGCATGTCGCCGATCTTCCAAAGCCCGGCGATGAAGAACGTCATGCGCTCGGTCGAACGCATCGCCCCGAGCGAAGTATCCGTCCTCATCACCGGCGAAAGCGGCACGGGCAAGGAAGTCATCGCCGACCTGATCCACGCCATGAGCCCGCGGAACAAGGGCCCCATGATCCGCGTGAACTGCGCCGCCCTGCCCCGCGAGTTGATCGAGAGCGAACTCTTCGGCTCCGTCAAAGGCGCCTACACCGGATCCACCCAGGACCGCGACGGACTCTTCAGACAGGCCGAGGGGGGCACGCTGTTCCTGGACGAGATTTCCGAGATGCCCGTCGACACGCAGAGCAAGCTGCTCCGCGTCCTGCAGGAGAAGGAAGTCCGCCCTGTCGGCGGCAAGGCCACCTACAAGATCGACTGCCGCGTCATCGCAGCCACCAACCGCCCGCCAGAACAGGCCATCAAGGAAGGCAAGCTGCGCGAGGATCTTTTCTACCGCATCAGCACCGTCTCCGTGGCGCTGCCGCCGTTGCGCGAACGCCGCGAGGACATTCTCCCGCTGGCCGTTTCCTTCCTGAAACGTTTCGCCGGCCAGGCCGGCCGCAAACTCGTCGGCTTCACGCCGACCGCCGCCGAAATGCTCCGGACGTTCGACTGGCCCGGCAACGTCCGCCAGCTCCAGAACGAGGTCCAGCGCACCGTGCTCATGGCCGAAGGCGACCGTGCCGACGTGCAGGACCTGTCGATCACGACGGTGCTCAACCCCGCCGAAGTCGAGGAACTGACGCTCATGGAAGCAATGGAACGCAACACCATCATCCAGGTGCTCAAGGAAACCGGCGGCAACAAGCTCGAGGCGGCCAAGCGCCTCGGCATCGGACGCCAGACGCTCTACAACAAGATCAAGGTCTACGCGATCGAGACCTGAGGATCTCCCCTACCCATTCTCGGCGACGGCCATCCTCATCGGATGGCCGTTTTGCTTTTGGCAATCGTCACTTCGCGGCGGCCCATGGACCGATCAGCTCCAGGTCATCGAGGAAGAGCGCGGCATTCCCGGGGCCGGAGAACTCAAAGGCAACGCGGTCCAACGCCGCCACCGGGAACGACCCAAGCTCGGCGAACAGGACCTCGACTTTCTGCCACGTTCCATTGCCGCCAACCGCTACCTCCGCCCGGAAGCCCGCGCTCGTCTGGCTCAGGGTCTCCGCATCTGCAAAGGCGGTCAGCTTGAGCTTTCCTTCCCCGCCCGATCCACGGACCCAAAATCTCAGGCCCATCGCTTGGCTCGCGTGGATCACCGAG
Organism: Verrucomicrobiota bacterium; assembly: GCA_947476875.1. Taxonomy (GTDB): domain Bacteria; phylum Verrucomicrobiota; class Verrucomicrobiia; order Limisphaerales; family CANJSG01; genus CANJSG01. Next base: position 1,833 of record CANJSG010000218.1, read on the forward strand.
CCCCGTATCCGTGTGGTCAGGACGGTCGCTGATCGGCCGCGTGTCGGGATGGCGAGCCGAAGAGACGCATAGCCCGTCCGGGCTTCGAGGGACAGGGACGAGGCTGCGCCGCCGGCACCGCCTTCCGTCCACCAACTGTGCGCGCCTTCTTCGAACCCTTCCAAGAACGGCCAGAACACCGAAGTGGGCTGCGGGAGTCCGGCCTCGCGCGGAATCACGCGGCGGAGAATCGAGAAGTTTGTCCGGCCAGTCCTCACTGCGGAGACGAAGTAGGCGATGGGCTCGTCCAGATCCTCCACCGGCACGTTGGCCTCCCAGCCGAGTTCACCGAGCGCCATCTTGCGCGGACGCCAGTCCCGCGACTTCCAATGCCCCAGCGGCTCAAGGCTGATCCACGCAGTCACATCGGTCGCATTGGTGTCCCCCGGCCAACGGATCTTGAGCCGGCCGCCCGCTTCACGCGCATGCAGCCGGGCGAAGTCGGCGAAGTTCACGCGGTTCGTGCCGATGATCCGGGGAAGCGTGATCCGGTTGGTGATCCACCCGTCGCCGGGAAATGAATTGGTCTCCGCCGCGAACGCAGCCGGAGCCAGTAGAATGCCGATGAGAACAAGGATCGCGCAGAAACGCATGCGGGCGGACTGTGGCCAAGACGAGTGCCTTGGCAAGAATCCGATGGAAATCCGGCGGCAAGTTGACTCCCAACGGACCGCCCGCTACAAACTCGCGCACCGAACGCCCATCCCCGCCGCGTTCTCCCCCACCATGAGCAAAACGACGAAGGCCAAGACACCGAAACCCAAATACAAACGCATCCTGCTCAAGCTGAGTGGCGAGGCCTTGGGCGGCGAAGCCGGCTTCGGCATCAGCCCGGACGAGGTCCACGGCATCGCCCAGCAGATCGCCGAGGTGCGCGAGCTCGGCGTGGAGGTCGTGGTCGTCATCGGCGGCGGCAACATCTTCCGCGGCCTGGCGGGCAGCGAGAAGGGCATCGACCGCGCCACCGGCGACTACATGGGCATGCTCGCCACCATCATCAACTCCCTCGCCATCCAGGATGCGCTGGAAAAGAAAGGCGTCCCCACCCGCGTCCAGAGCGCCATCAGCATGACGCAGATCGCCGAGCCCTTCATCCGCCGTCGGGCCGTGCGCCACCTGGAAAAGGGCCGCGTGGTCATCTTCGCCGCCGGCACGGGCAATCCGTATTTCTCCACCGACACCGCCGCCGCACTTCGCGCGAACGAGATTGGAGCCGAAGCCGTGCTCAAGGCCACCAAGGTCGACGGCATCTACGACAGCGATCCGAAGAAGAACCCCAAAGCCAAACGCTACTCCACCATCACCTACCAGGAAGCCCTCCAGAAGCGGCTCAAGGTGATGGACGCCGCCGCCTTCGCGCTCTGCCAGGACAACAAGATGCCCATCGTCGTGTTCGACTTCTTCAAGGAGCACAACCTCCGCAACGTCGTCCTCGGCGCCAAGGTCGGGACGCTGGTAACAGGCTGATTTCGGTTCAAGTTTCCACGCACACCAACCACTCTTCCGCCATGACGATCGACGAAATCCTGTTTGAGACCGAAGAGAAGATGCAGAAGACGGAGGACCACGTCCTGCACGAGTTCTCCACCGTCCGCACGGGCAAAGCCTCCCCCTCCCTCATCGAGAACGTCATGGTCGAGGCCTACGGCTCCAACATGCGCCTGAAGGAACTCGCCACCATCACCACGCCGGAAGCGCGCATGCTGATCGTCCAGCCGTTCGACCAGAGCACCATCAAGGCGATCGAGAAGGGCATCCAGGCCGCCGGTCTTGGACTCAATCCTTCAGCACAGGGCCGCTTCCTCCGCATCATCCTGCCCGAGCTCAGCACGGAACGCCGTCAGGAGTTCGTGAAGCTCTGCAAACGCATGAGCGAAGACGGACGCATCGCCACCCGCAACGAACGCCGCCACGCCATCGAACTGCTCAAGAAGACCAAGGGCACGGCTGGCGTGTCCGAGGACGCCATCGAAGACGCCGAGAAGCAGGTCCAGAAGCTGACCGACGGGTTCATCTCCAAGATCGACGTCCATCTCGCCCAGAAAGAGCAGGAGATCATGAAAGTCTGAACAGCGGGCCTAACCCAAATTTCAGGAAACGAAAAAGGGCCGGGATTTCTCCCGGCCCTTTTTGCATTCAGACTCTGACCACCAAATTGTCAGCTCAACTTCACGCCCATGGCCTGGGCCTTGCGGATCAGCGCGTCGGCCATGTCGCTCGGGGTCACGGCGACCTCGATCCCGCATTCCTCGAACACGGCGATCTTGGCGGCGGCGGTGTCTTCCGCGCCACCGATGACGGCGCCGGCGTGGCCCATGCGGCGTCCAGCGGGCGCGGTGGCTCCGGCGATGAAGCCCGCGACGGGCTTCTTGCAGTGCTCCTTGATCCAGCGGGCGGCTTCGCCTTCGGCGCTGCCTCCGATCTCGCCGATCATGATGATGCCGACGGTTTCGGGGTCGTCGTTGAAAAGCTTCACCACGTCGAGGTGCGACGTGCCGTTGACCGGGTCGCCGCCAATGCCGACGCAAGTGCTCTGGCCGATGCCCTTGCTCGTGAGCTGGAAAACCGCTTCGTAAGTCAACGTGCCGGAGCGGGAGACAACGCCCACGCGGCCCTTCTTATGGATGTAGCCGGGGGCGATGCCGATGCGGCAACCGCCCTTGGAACCATCACCGGTGCCGGGCGTCACGACGCCGGGGCAATTCGGCCCGACGAGACGGGTCTTGCTGCCCAGCATGGCGCGCTTCACGCGGATCATGTCCTTCACCGGGATGCCCTCGGTGATGGCCACGGCGAGTTCGAGCCCGGCCGCGACGCCTTCGAGGATGGCGTCGCCGGCGAACGGCGGCGGGACGAAGATGGCGGAGACGGTCGCGCCGGTTTCACGGGCGGCGTCGGCCACAGTGTTGAAGATGGGCACGCGCTTGCCGGCGTGCTCGAAGAACTGTCCGCCCTTGCCCGGGGTGACGCCGGCGACGACCTGGGTGCCGTAGTCGAGGGAGAGCTTGGCGTGACGACCGCCGAAGTCGCCGGTGATGCCTTGGACGAGGATCTTGGTTTGGGGAGTGACGAGGATGGCCATGATGAAAAATCAGTCGTTGAAGGAATCGAGCCTCTGCTTCAAGTGCTTCGGGTCTCGGTGAAGATGGTGGATCGCCGCCACATGGAGAATCTCCCCTTGGACGACGTAATAAATCGCGTAGGAAAACCTCTCCAGCTTGGCCCGAAGGAAGTCGCCAAAAACCGGTTGGCCGCGATCAGGTTGACCGCACACGGCTTTCAAAGTGGTTTCCAGGTCGCGCATGAACTCTTGGTCGAGACCTTCGCGCCGTTCCTCATACCAAGCATGGGCACAGGCGGCTTCCGCCCGGGCGGCGGTGCGGAATCTCGTGATCAAACTCATTTGCCGCCGAGTATCTCCCGCTTGACCTGTTCCCATGGAATGCCGGCTTCGGGATTTTGACGGATATCCTCCAAGCGGCGCTCCAACTCGGCCTTCAATTCGTCGCTGATGGCTTCCGGTTCCTCATCCGAGGCCAACTCCAGCCAGAGAAGGTCGAACAGCTCGCGTTTCTCGGCGACGGAGAGGGTGCGGACCTCTTTCTCGATTTTTTCCAAGGTGACGCTCATGGCCAAGGGGTATCAGGGTTTCTGGAAATCCGCCATCCCGTCTTCAGACCGGCAGCTTGACCTGCCTGCGTTGGTGGATGCCGACGGTGTTGCCGTCGGGGTCGAAGATGAACGCCATCTGGCAGACGGGCGTCGGGAACGGCTCCATCTTGAAGCGGACGTTCTTGGACTTCAGATGGGCGATGGCGGCGTCGAAATCGGCGACCTCCAATCCGACGGCGCAGCCGTCCGAGGTAGGATTCCAGCCGGGTGCCGTGCCGATGGAAAGGGTTCCGGAGCCGAAGTCACAATGGGACCACTGCATGCCGCCGGGTTCACCGACGACATAGGTGGCCTTCAAGTCCAGCACGCCTTCAAAGAGCTCACGGGACCGAGCCATGTCGGTCACGGGGTAGCAGGTGAAGGCGATTTCGGAGACTTGGATCATAGACACCTCTCTACTCAGCCTTTGAGGGAACCCGACGCCCCGCCTCTTCAACAAAGTGCCGGATCGTCTCAAACGGAATGTCTTTGCAGTTCGCAGAGAAAGTGGACTGCGAAGTTCCATCATTGAAGAACGCCTCGGCTAAGAGCCTCTGTTCACCATTGGTGATGCAAACCAGTTCCGCAAAGAAACCGTCGCGAACGACATCACTGCCGACCGTGGTCCGGTATTCGCAGTTGTGTGTGGTTAGCAGCATGACTGTTTCTTACGCCACCAGTTTCACGATCTTCTGGGCCGCGTCGGCCATGGTGCTGCCGGAGACGAGCGAGAGGCCGGAGGCGTCGAGCGTGGCCTTGCCGGCGGCGACGTTGTTTCCTTCGAGGCGAACGACGAGCGGGAGCTTGAGTCCGACTTCCTTCACGGCTTCGACGATGCCGGTGGCGATCACATTGCAGTCCATGATGCCGCCGAAGATGTTCACGAAGATGCCCTTCACGTTCGGGTCGCCGAGGATGATCTTGAAGGCCGCGACGACCTGGTCCTTGGAAGCCCCACCGCCGACGTCGAGGAAGTTGGCCGGGTTGCCGCCAAAGTGCTTGATGATGTCCATCGTGCTCATGGCGAGGCCGGCGCCGTTGACGAGGCAGGCGATGTTGCCGTCGAGGGC
>CANJSG010000219.1 GCA_947476875.1 Verrucomicrobiota bacterium
CATCGGCGCCGGTGGATTCGTTGCCGATGAAGAGGTCGACCCAGCCATCGTTGTCCAAATCAGCCCAGACGGCTGTCTGGGACGGGGCCACGGACAGAACTCCGGCCTTGATCGTGACGTCCTCGAAGGTGCCGTCGCCCCGATTGCGGATGAGTGATTTCGGAAACTTGCCCTCCGATCGCATCCAACCTCCGCGGAGCACGAGGAAGTCGAGATGGCCGTCGTTGTCGAAGTCGGCCTGGATCATGTTGAGGCCGCCGGTGAGGCCAACGAGGCCCGCTCGTTCGGTGCGGTCCTCGAAGGTGCCGTCGCCGTTGTTGTGCTTGAAGCGGAGTTGGTCGGAAAAGCCGATGGACGACGTGATCAGGTCGAGGAGTCCGTCGTTGTCGAAATCATCGACGATGGCTCCGCCGGACAGTTTGTTTTCGTCGAGGCCGGCCGCGCCGGCGACATCGGTGAACCGCCCGATGTCATAGCCCGAGGCGAAGGCGGATTCGGGAATGCGCCACCGTTCTGGAACGCCCAGCGGATAGTTTCCGAGGGTCATCGCCGCGATGTTGAGAAGCCATCGCGCCGACAGGTTGTCGGGCTCGCGTGAGAGGAGCTTTGTCAGGACCTTCGTGGCTTCAGTGGAACCTCGCGTCAGCCGGTGGACGCCACCCGCTCGGATCGGCGCCAAGCACGACTCCGTGGTGTGGTTGGTCACGCAGTTCTCCAGTTCCCCAACGCGCAGCCAGCAAACGGCGAGATTCACGCCGATGAGGGAACGGTTTGATTTGGCGGCCTCCGACGAGTCGCCTTCGAGGGATTTCTGGAGCTCCACGTAGAGACGGATGGCCTCGTTGTTCTCGTTCGAGTTCATCAACTGCAACGCCAGGTCGAACTGGAGCCGCTTCCGCTGTGTCGGGTCCTTCTCGGCCGCGAGGAGTTTGCGGATCGGGGCAATACGTTCGCGCGAGAGGAACGGATTCTTCGCGGGATCGTTGCGGGACGCGGCCTCTTTGAGCATGGCCGCCATCTTGATGGTGCCCTCGCCGCGCGGATCCGCCGCAGCCTGGGCGATGGATCCGGCGACCAGCACGAACAGAACAAGGATCAGGATGACAGCGCGGCTTGCCAGTCGGCGCTGAGTCTTCGGCGATGGATTCTTGTCAGGCATGCATTGCGGCATAGATGGGGCTGAAGAATTCGATACACGGTTGCTTATGTCCGGGCGAACTTTCTGTGCCGAGCCGATGTCGAATCTTCCACGGCATCTCTTGTCCTGCCATCGTTCGCACATGATCTCCCGCGTGCAACTTTTCTGGATGGTCGCCTTGTGCATATCGGTGGTGAGCATCGGAACGCCCAGTAGTCGGGCCCAGCAGCGAAATGCCGGCGAACCACGGATATCCGGGACCGAGCCGAGTTCGCAGAAGGAGGCGGACTGGGTGGACAACCGGTGGGCGCAGACGGAGATCGGGCCGTTCCTCGCGTCATCGATGCGGTTGCCGGGCGGGGTGACGATCGCGAAGGCGCTCACGGTAGAGGCGGGAGTCGGGTCGGTGGTCTACGACACGGCCACGATGAATCTTGCAGGGGGGTGGGGCCGGTCTGTTTCGGGTTTCCTAACTTTCGAGACTGGCCGTTTCGGGCTCATCGGACCACCCAAACCCGGGGGCGTTGTTCTGAAGCCTGGTCCGGTGATGCAATGGCCGGCGGGCGGAGCAAGGCTGACGGCGATTCATCGCGGAGAGGTTGAGACCATATTGGACTATCGGCTGAGAGACCGGAGAGTCCAGGAGGCGGGGGCCGTGAATGTTTCGTCCGGAGGATTTGGCCTGATACGGAAGATCGACGTTGATCCCGGAGATCAAGTGCTTTCGCTGCCTGCGCTCCCTGGCGCGGTCCGGAGCGAGGTCCAGATCTTCGGCATCCCATTCACGTTGTTCCTCGAATCAACGGACCGCGGGAGCAGCGCGGTGGTTGTTGAAGGAATAGTGCCGACACCGACGGTTCCGGCCAGTGCATCGCGAACCATCGTCCGGCTCGTCTGGGTGCCGGCGGCATTGACCGCTCCTATCGTTAAGGGCTGGGTCGCCGACGACATGACAGCGGGCGCAAGCGTGCGAACACTTCTAGAGCCTCGTCGGTCACGCTCCATAACCGAAAGAGAATCTTTGCCAGGAGGGGAGCGTTGGCTCCCCGCAATTGAGACCCGTGGCCAACTCGGAACCTCGACCGGACCGCTCGCGGTGGACACGTTGACTGTTCCCTACAGGAACCACTGGAGTGCCCTGATGTTCTTCTCCGGGGTGGATTTCACCAGCAACGGCGACTGCTACGCCTGCACGATTCACGGGGACGTCTGGAAGATCACCGGGGTGGACGCAACGCTTTCGAAGCTGACTTGGAAACGTTTCGGGACCGGCCTGTATCAGCCGCTCGGGCTGAAGGTGGTGAAGGATCAGGTCTACGTCCTCGGGCGCGATCGGATCACCTGCTTGAAGGATCTGAACGGAGACGGCGAAGCCGACACCTACGAGAACTTCTGCGACCTGATCCAGACTTCGACCGGCGGCCATGACTACGTGACGAGCTTGGAGACGGATTCGGCGGGCAACTTCTACTACGTCGATCCGAAGGGCGCTCACCGCGTATCGCCGGACGGCAGGAAGCTTGAGACGATCGCGACGGGCTTTCGCAATCCAAACGGCATGGGCGTCCGACCCGACGGAGCGGTCATCACGGTCGCGCCGCAGCAGGGAACTTGGACGCCTTCTTCGTTGATCGCGGAGGTCAAGGCCGGCGGATACTACGGGTTCGGAGGACCGAAGATTACCGAGTCACGGACTCTGGGCTACGATGCGCCGCTGTGCTGGCTGCCTCATGGGGTGGACAATTCCAGCGGAGGGCAGGCGTGGATCCCTGAGGGTCGTTGGGGCGCTCTCGGTGGCCAGATGATCCATTTGTCGTGGGGCCGGTGTTTCCCGATGGTGGTCCTGCGTGATACGGCCGGTCCTGTGGTGCAAGGGGCCGCGATGGCCTTGCCGGCGAAATTCCTTTCTGGCCCGAACCGGGCGACGTGGTCGGAGCGCGACCAGTCCCTTTACGTAGCCGGAAGCACGGGGTGGCAGACGAGCGCGGTGAAGGACGGGGCGCTCCAACGGATTCGCTGGACGGGGAAGATGGTGGCGTGGCCGATCGGCTGGACGGCGCGAAAGGACGGGATCGAGCTGAAGTTCTCGGCTCAGCTGCGGCGGGAAACGGCGGAAGATGCGGGAAGTTATGGTTTGAAGTGGTGGAACTATCGCTATACGGCGGACTACGGTTCGAAGGACTGGTCCGTGGCCGCGCCCGAGCGCGAAGGCCGCGACGAGGTGCCGATCACTTCCGCCAGACTGGCTCCTGATGGCATCTCCGTCTTCCTGGCGATCCCGGGGATGCGTCCGGTCATGCAGTTTGAGCTCAGGTGGAACTTGGACGAGGCGGGAGGCAAGGCGTCGCCGGGAACGGTCTACGGGACGATCAACGCGCTTCGGTAGTTCCACCGAGGTCCGGTTGCCGCGGTGAGAGGGTGCCAAAGCCGGTTTTTTGGCGACCTTCCCCAATTCATCCGGCTAGTGGGAATCCCACAGCGCAACCTATTGGGGTGGCGGGGTAAAAAGGCATTGTGCCGGGAGTCCTCGTTCCATACGATTTCCCGTCCTGAATGACGGACTTTTCGGCAGGGTTTTCCTGCCGGTTTCCCGTCCCGCCGACACGATCCGAAATGAGCGACGAAGCACCGAAAAACGAGATCATCAACGAGGTCTATGATGGCTCCAAGATCAGCACCCTCGAAGGCCTTGAAGCGGTCCGGAAAAAGCCCGGCATGTATATCGGCGGCACGGACGAGCGCGCCCTCCACCACTGCGTGTCCGAGGTGCTGGACAACTCCGTCGACGAACATCTCGCGGGGCATTGCAACCACATCGGGGTGACCATCCACGTCGACGGCTCGATCTCAATCCGGGACGATGGACGCGGCATCCCGGTCGACCTGCATCCGCTGAAGAAGATCCCGACGGTCGAGCTGGTTCTGACCACGCTCCATTCCGGCGGCAAATACGGTCAGGGCGGATACAAATTCTCCGGCGGCACCCACGGCGTCGGCGCCAAGTGCGTGAATGCTGTCGCCGAGTGGTTCGAGGTCGAAGTCAGCCGCGACGGCAAGCTCTACCACATGGAGTTCGAGCGCGGAAAGGTGACCAAGAAGCTCGACGTCATCGGCAAGTCCAAAGGCACGGGCACGCTGATCACCTTCAAGCCGGATCCCGAGATCTTCCGCGACACCACCGAGTTCAAGGCTGACCGCGTGGCGCAGCGCCTTCGGGAATTGGCGTTCCTGAACAGCGGGCTGGAGATCATCTTTACCGATGAGCGGAACCCCGAGTCCAAGCCCGAGACGTTCTTCTTCAAGGACGGCGTCGTGGAGTTCGTCAAGCAGTTGAACAAGAGCAAGGAGGCGATCCATCCGCATCCGATCGTCGTCCGCCGGCAGACCGTGACGGAAACGGCCGAGATGAAGATCGAGATCCATCTGGAGCTCGTCATCCAATACAACGATTCCTACAACGAGCAGGTCCTCTGCTACACCAACACGATCCACAACCCGGACGGCGGAACGCACTTGTCCGGCTTCCGCAGCGCCCTGACGCGCGCGATCAACCAATACGCCAAGTCGAACAATCTGCTGAAGGACAAGGATCCCCAGATCACCGGCGACGACGTCCGCGAAGGCCTGACCGCCGTCATCTCGATCAAGCACAGCGATCCCAAGTTCGAATCGCAGACCAAGGTGAAGCTGCTATCACCCGAGGTCGACAGCCTCGTCGGATCATCGAGCTACGAGGGATTGATGAACTATTTCGACGACAATCCGAACGTTGCCAAGCGGATCATCGAGAAGGCGCTCAACGCCGCCCGTGCCCGTGAAGCCGCCCGCAAGGCCCGTGAAGCCGTCCGCAAGACCGCCATGGCCGGCGGTGGTTTGCCCGGCAAGCTGGCCGATTGTTCCGATCGCGATCCCGCGAACACCGAGCTCTACATCGTCGAGGGGGACTCGGCCGGTGGCTCCGCCAAGCAGGGCCGCGACCGCAAGTTCCAGGCGATCCTTCCGCTCCGCGGCAAGCTGATCAACGTGGAGAAGGCCCGGTTGGACAAGGTCCTTCAGAACAACGAAATCCGGACCATGATCACCGCCATCGGCACGGGCATCGGCGACGGCGAAGGCGAGGGCGCGTTCAACCTGGAACGCCTCCGGTATCACAAGATCATCATCATGACGGACGCCGACGTGGATGGATCGCACATCCGCACGCTCCTCCTGACCTTCTTCTACCGGCAGATGCCGCAACTCGTGAAGCAGGGCTTCGTCTACATCGCGCAGCCGCCGCTCTACTCCGTCACACGGAAGAAGCGCACCGACTACATCGATGACGACGCGCAGCTCAACAAGCTGCTGCTCCAGAGCGGCAGCGAGGAAGTCCGGCTCAGGAACCTTTCGGACGGGAAGGAGTTTCCGTCCAAGCAGCTCGAGGAAATCCTTGGATTGCTCGAGACCCTCGACAAGCACGCCACCTACATCAAACGGCTCGGCGGAGATTTCGCCGACTACATCGAAAAGCGTGCCGCGAGCGGCGACTTTCCCGCGCACTTGGTGAAGATCCGCGAAGGCAACAACGAGACCGTCCACTACTTCGTCACGGGCGACGAGCTGGAGAAGTTCAAGCTGACGATGCCTGATCTCTTCGCTCCCGAGAGCGAGGAGACTTCGACCAAAAAGAAGGACGGGCCCATCCGCCGTCAGACGACCACCGAGATCCACCACGAGAGCAAGGCCATCTCCGACCTGCTGGGAAAACTCTCCAAGAAGGGACTCGAAGTGAACCACTACGCCGCCCAGGACAAACCGCTCTTCGAGCTCGTCGAAGGAGACGGCGAGAAGGCCACGGTGCTTCCGCTCTTCTCGATCCCGGAAATTCTCGCCGGCGTGAAGGCGGTGGGGAAGAAGGGCATCCAGATGTATCGCTTCAAGGGTCTTGGTGAAATGGACGCCAAGGAGCTCTTCGAGACGACGATGAATCCCGTCAAACGCAAGCTGCTCCGCATCGAGCTCACCGACGCCATCGAAGCCGAGGAGATGTTCACCCGCCTCATGGGCGACGAAGTCGAACCGCGCCGCCGGTTCATCGAGGACAACGCGCTCAACGTCCGCAACCTCGACGTTTAGGCGAAGTCAGGAATTGACGATGTAGTTTCATGTGACTACATTGTTGCCATGAAGACTAAGAAAGCCATCACCTACAAGTCCAAGCCGTCGCAGTCCTTGATGCTTCAAGAGGCTGTGACCATGCAGGATCTCGGCATCACCGTCCCGGTGCGGGCGGCCAAGGCCAAGCTATCGGCGTTGCTTGAGTTTGTGGCGGCCGGGAACACTGTGACCATCACCAGCGATGGTGAACCGAAAGCCGTTCTAAAGCCGGTGGGTGGCCGCGAGGAACATGTCGGTTTCGAGCCGGCGTGGGATCTCCTTGAGGCCATC
>CANJSG010000220.1 GCA_947476875.1 Verrucomicrobiota bacterium
AACGCGCCCAAACCACCCTCTGCGTCAGCAACCTCAGGCAGCTCACAGTCGCCTTCCACAACTACGTGGACGATCACAACGACAAGATCATGGAGAATCATCCGGTGGTCGCGGCTGGCAGCATCGGACAGCCGTCCTGGGTCGCCGGCCTCATGTCCTATGAAAATGATCCGGATGTGGCTCCATGGATCAAGCCCGAGGCGACCAATGCGGCCCTGTTCTACGTGGAAGGCAGGCTGGCTGGGACAATAAACGCGAAGATCCCGATAACACGCTTCTTCGGCTCCATCAGCCCCTCCATGAACGGTCCCGGAATTCCCGGTGATGGAAACCGATTCCGTTTGGTCAGCCAGATCAGGAATGCGTCCCGAATGATGTTGTTCATCGACGAGCATGAGGACTCGATCGGAGCTGGTTTGTTCAAAGAGCAGATGCCAACGAATTACGATGTCTGGACCTCGCTGCCCGCATCCCGCCACAACGGTGCAGGGACGCTGTCGTTCGTGGATGGCCATGTGGAGGCAAAAAAATGGCAGGACCCGCAGACGCTTGTGCCCGTTTCAAGGCAACGCAGGTCATTTACCTTTCAAACCAACAACCTCGACCGGAAGTGGCTCATGCCCCGAATTTTCAATGAGCTGTAGGCGATGGCCCCTCCAAGCCATTTGCCCCTCACACCTCTGCGGAGTCCGAGTTTCACCCTGATCGAGCTGCTGGTCGTGATCGAGACCGCACAATGGGTCGCCAACTGGCTGATGACCCAGCGTCCGAAGCGGTGAACGGGGTATCCCGCGGGCCAGTCCATGGAAAAACCTCTTGTCACGCCCGACTTCGCTGATAGTTTGCCCGCCCTTTGATATGAAACCGGACACCCATCCGAAGAACTACCGCCTCGTCGTTTTCCGCGACTCTGGCACCGGCCAGTCGTTCCTGACCCGGTCCTGCGTCAACTCCAACCTCACCGCCAAGTGGGAGGATGGTAAGGAGTATCCCCTCTACTTGATGGGCATCTCCGCGTTCTCGCACCCGTTCTACACCGGTCACCAGACCTTTGTGGACACGGCCGGACGCGTCGACAAGTTCCAGCAGCGCATGGCCAAGACCCAGGCGGCGCAGGCCGCCCAGGCCGACGTCACCGCGTCCAAGAAGAAGAAGAAGTAGCTTTCCCCATCAAACCGCCCGCTGGCTGGAACACGGCCTGCGGGCGGTTTGCTTTTGCCGGCGATCCCTGATCCCGGACGCCTGATACCTCATCGCCTTCCACAATGGACCTCCGCCCCCATGTCGACCGGTTCTCCCGCCGCTTCGCGGAAGTCGAGGCGGCCTTGGCGGATCCCGGCGCCTTCAGCAACCCCCAACGCGGGCAGGAGCTGAACCGCGAGTATTCCCGGCTGAAGGATCTAGTTTCGACCGGCACCGCCTTCCTCAAGTGCGGGGAAGACCTGAGGGCCAACCGGGAAATGCTGGCGGCGGAGCCGGCCGAGTCCGAGTTGGCGGCAATGGCCAAGGAGGAGATCACGCGTCTCGAACAGGAGGAGGGACCGCTGCGGCAGGCCGTCATGCGCGGACTCGTGCCGCCGGAACCGACGGATTCGCGCAACACCATCATCGAGATCCGGGCCGGGGCCGGCGGGGCGGAATCCGCGCTCTTCGCAGCCGATCTGTTCCGGATGTATTCGCGCTACGCCGAGGCGCACGGCTGGAAGGTTGAGCCGATGGACGCCAGTTCGTCCGACCTCGGCGGCTACAAGGAAGTGATCTTCAGCGTCACCGGAGAGAACGTCTACAAGCGCATGAAGTTCGAGAGCGGGGTGCATCGCGTGCAGCGTGTCCCCGCGACCGAAGCCCAGGGCCGCATCCATACCAGCACGACGACGGTGGCCGTGTTGCCCGAGGCGGAGGAAGTCGACGTGGTCATCCGGCCCGAGGACATCGATGTGCAGGTCTGCCGTGCGGGCGGCCACGGCGGGCAGGGCGTCAACACGACCGACTCCGCCGTCCGCATCTACCACAAGCCGTCCGGGCTGGAGGTGCGCTGCCAGGACCAGCGATCGCAGATCAAGAACAAGGCTTCGGCCATGACGGTGCTGCGGTCGCGTTTGCTGGAGCGGAAGATCGCCGAGGAGAAGGCCAAGTATGACAGCCAGCGTTCGCAGCAGGTCGGCAGCGGCGAACGGTCGGAGAAGATCCGCACCTACAACTTCCCGCAGAACCGCGTCACCGACCACCGCATCGAACTGACGATCTACAATCTGCCCGCCGTGCTCGAAGGCGAGATCGACCAGCTTGTCGAACCGCTCCTGACCCACGAACTCGACGAGAAGCTCAAGAAGCTCGAGCTCTGACGGCCCGTTTTCCCATGACCCTTCCTCCCCATATCCGCGGACTGGTCTTCGACTGCGACGGAACCCTGGCCGACACCATGCCGGCGCATTGGCGGGCGTGGCAGTTCGTCAGCCAGAAGCACGGCATCCATTTTCCCGAAGACCGATTCTACTCCCTTGGCGGCGTGCCCACCCGCGACATCCTCAAGATGCTCGCCGCGGAACAGGGCCTGACGCTCGATCCTCTGGCCGTGGCCAAGGAGAAGGAGCACGCCTACCTGCCCGCGTTGCCCAGCGTCCAACCCATCGCCCATGTCGTTGAAGTCGCCCGCCTGCACGTCGGCAAGATCCCGATGGCCGTCGCCTCCGGCGGCAACCGTGATGTCATCCACAAGGTCCTCGTCCATCTCGGCATCCGCGACTGGTTCCAGGCCGTGGTCACGAGCGAGGACGTGACGCTGCAGAAGCCCGCGCCCGACATCTTCCTTGAAGCCGCCCGGCGCATCGGCGTGGAGGCGCGGTTCTGTCGCGCCTACGAGGACACCGAGCTTGGCATGAGGGCGATCCGGTCCGCTGGGATGGAAGCCGTCGATGTCCGCATCGGCCTGCATCCGGTCTGAGGATTTGTTTCCCGGCCGGAACGCCGCCGTCGCGCGGACGGAATCCAGCAAGACTTGCTCCTTTAACCGTCTTACCGGGACGCCGATCCACGTGGAGGAATTCGTCTGCCCGGATTCGGCGCGTCGCCGTGGGGGGCGTTTTCCATCATGCGATGAAAGGCATTGTCTTCAACCTCCTCGAACAGGTCGTCCGCGAGGAATACGGCGAGGATACGTGGGACAAACTGCTCGAAGCCACCGGCCTCGACGGCGTCTACACCTCGATCTCCAGCTATCCCGACGAACATCTCTACCAGTTGGTGTCGGCCGCGGCGGATCTTACGGGAAAACAGGCGAACGAGATCGTCCAGTGGTTTGGATCGAAGGCCCTCGCCCATTTCGCCACGCGCTATCCCCATTTCTTTGCCCCGCACAGGAGCGGGCGCGACCTGGTCCTGACGTTGAACCGGATCATCCATCCCGAAGTGCGGAAGATCTATCCGGGTGCGGATGTTCCGGACTTCGATTTCGATGTCTCCAGCGAGGAGGTCCTCGGCCTCACCTATCGTTCGAAGCGCAAGCTCTGCGCCTTCGCCAGAGGACTGATCGAAGGTTCCGCCGCCCATTACGGCGAACGGGTGGCCATCGATGAAACCAGCTGCATGCACAACGGAGCCGACTGCTGCCGGTTCCAGATCCGGTTCCTCCCAAAGGCCTGACGCGAATGCCGGAGACCGTCGAAAATCCCGCGCAGGAGATCGTCCGGCTGCAGCGCCGGCTGGAGCGCGAACGCCGCACCCGCCTTGAAGCCGAGACCGTGGCCGAGACGGGCACGCGCGAGCTCTACGAGAAGCAGCGCGAACTGGATTTCCTGGCCCGGATCGCCGGCTCGGCCAACGCAGCCGGAAGCATCGGCGAGGCCGCGCAGGCCGTTCTTGAGGCGGTCTGCGAATTTGGACCGTTCGATTGCGGGATCGCGCTGGTGCCGGGGGATTCCGACTCGGGCGACGGGCTGAGCATGGTCTGCCATGACGCCATGTTCGGGAGGCTCCTGGACTTCCTGCATACGGTCCGCTGGAAGTTCGAGGGCGAGCCCGGCTCGGTCACCGACATCCTCGGGAACGTCGAGCAGGTGGGGTTCTATTCGGACCTTTCCCGGGCCCCGCAGGTGCTTGGGCCGGCGGAGGCGGCGATGAACGGCCTCATTGGCATCTGCCTGATTCCCGTCATTGCTGGCGACGGGGCCGCCGCGCTGCTGGCGTTCTATTTCCATCTGCCGCTCGACGCGGGCAACCGCATCGCGGGCCTGGCGACGGGCATCGCGAACCAGTTTGGGCATGTCATCGAACGGTCGCGCGCGCGCCTCGCGTTGATGCGGATCCGCGAGGAACTGGAGGCCCGTGTCCGTGAGCGAACCCTTTCGCTGGAGGAGAACCTCGCACTGCTCCGCGACACGATGGACGCCAAGCGCCGCAGCCAGCTCGCGCTCGAGTCGAGCGAGAAGCGTTACCGGCAGGTGGTCGACAACCTGCAGGAAGTCGTCTTCCAGACCGACGCCGAAGGGCGTTGGATCTTCCTGAACCCCGCCTGGGAACGCGTCATGGGATTCACCGTCTCCGAGAGCCTCGGGAAGGTGTTCCTCGAGTTCGTCGATCCCGAGGACCAGAAGAGGAACCTCGATCTGCTCAAGGATCTCATCGATCGGAGGAGCGAGACCTGCAGCTTCGAACTGCGCTACCGCAACCGCGACGGGGGTGTCCGCTGGTTGAACGTCTTCACCCGCCTGGTCATCGCCGACGATGGATCGATCTCCGGGATGACGGGCTCGCTCACCGATGTCACCGAGAACAAACTGGCCGAGGAGATACGCCGCGTCGGCGACGAGCGTCTACGCCGGCTCACGGCGAGCCTGCCCGCGTTGATCTACCAGTTCCATCGGACACCGGACGGGATGATGGGCTTCCGGTTCGCGAGCGAGGGAAGCCTGGCGACGTTTGGCGTTGCCCCGGACGAACTGATGGAGGGGAAGGATTCCCTAGGGCGCCTGATCCACCCGGAGGACCAGGCAGGCCTGCTGGAATCGATCGCGGAATCGGCCCGGTCGCTGTCGCCGTGGAACTGGGAGGGCCGCTATCTCCATCCTGCGGGCAGGACGTGCTGGATCCATGGCTGGGCCGAGCCCGAGCGGGAGATCGACGGAACCACCGTGTGGAACGGCATGCTGGTCGATGCGACCGTCGAACACGCCGCCCAGGAGGAACTCCGCAAGAGCCGCGAGCAATACGAGCTGGCGGTCAACGGCTCCAGTTCCGGCATCTGGGACTGGGATCTCGTTTCGAAACGGATCTATTTCTCGCCGCGCTGGAAGGAGATGCTCGGGTATCAGGACGGCGAGATCCTGAACTCGTTCGACACGTTCCGCGAGCTGGTCCACGCGGAGGATCTGCCCCGCGTCATGGAAGCGCTCCAGCGCTGCCTGCGCGGGGAAACGAAGTCCTACGAGGTCGAGTTCCGCATGTGGGCGCGCGATGCGAGCCACCGGTGGATCCTCGCCCGGGGTGCGGCGCTGCGCGACCCCGGAGGACAACCCTTCCGCATGGCCGGTTCGCACACGGACATCACCTCCGTGAAACGCGCCGAGGAACGGCTGCGGATCCTCGAGTCCGCCATCTTCCATGCGAACGACTCGGTGGTCATCACCGAGGCGGGGTCGATCAACGAGCCCGGATCGGCGATCGTCTATGTCAACGAGGCTTTCTGCCGGCAGACCGGCTACCGGCCCGAGGAGGTCGTCGGCCAAAGCCCGCGCATGCTCCAGGGACCGAAGACGGATCGGCGCGAACTGGACCGCCTCCGGAAGTCCATGGAGGCATGGCTTCCTTGCTCCGTCGAGCTGGTCAACTACCGCAAGGACGGATCCGAATACTGCGTCGAGTTCAGCATCGTCCCCATCGCCGACAAGTCTGGCTTCCATACCCACTGGGTCTCCGTCCAGCACGACATCACGGAACGCAAGAAGACCGACGGTGTGCAGGTGGCGCTGTCCCGTCTGGGGCTTTCGCTCAGTGCCGCCACGTCCGCGGCCGAGGCGGCTTCCATCTTGGCCACCGAGGCGGACCGCGTGTTCGGATGGGAAGCGTTCCAGCTTCTGTTGCACGACAATGTAAAAGGTCTCGTGACCGAGATCCTGACGGTTGATTCGATCGAAGGCCGTCCGACCGTCCTGCAAAACTCCGAGCCCAAGCCCGCGTCGCCCCTGACGCTGAGGGTCATCGGTGAAGGCCCCCAGATCATCCTCCGTGACAAGGATCGCGACCCGTCGCCCGGGTTGGCCACGTTTGGTTCCATCCGGCTTTCGGCCTCGATGCTGTTCGTTCCCATCCGGCGCGGCTCGGAGGCGTTCGGGGTCGTTTCGGTCCAGAGCTGCCGGCTGGGCGCCTACACGCCGCAGGACCTGGTCACGCTCCAGATCATGGCGGACTACGTGGCCGCCGCCCTGGAACGAATCCAGGCCCAGGAGGGCATCCGCACGGTGAACGAATCCCTCGAAGAACGCGTCCACG
>CANJSG010000221.1 GCA_947476875.1 Verrucomicrobiota bacterium
CGTGCACAGAGTAATGGTCAAGGACTGCATCGCCCGCGTAATGGCGACATAGAAGAGGCGGCGCTCCTCGTCGGTGGTGCCCTCCGTTTTGGAGCGCGAGTGGGGGAGCAGGCCGTCTTCCAGGCCCACGATGAAGACGTGCGGATACTCCAGGCCTTTGCAGCTGTGCATGGTGATCATCGTCACCAGGTCGCCTTCGGGCTCCCGGTCGTTGCGCCGGTCGTTGTCGAGGGAAAGTTCCTCCAGATAGGTCGCCAAACGCTCGGCCGGTTTGTGCGTGGTGGCCGTGCCACCATCGAGGTCCGCGACCAGGTCCTTGATGTTCTTGATCCGGTTGTCGGCGATTTCCTGGTCCTTTTCCTGCCGACGAAGATCTTCGAAGTAACCGGTCTCCGCCATGAAGTCGGTCGCCCACTGCATGAGCCCGACCGGTTGGTTGGCTTCCAGAGGCGCATGAACCCGGTCGATGAACGCGACGAAGGCGTTGACGGCATCACGGGTGCGGGGCTGAAGACTTTCGAGCACATCGCTATGGCGCATCGTCGCGTAGACGCTGCAACCGCGCTCCTGACTCGTGGACAGCAGGCGTTCCATCGTGACATCGCTGAGCCCTCGTGCCGGGACGTTGGCGATGCGGAGCAGGCTCACGTCATCATGCGGGTTGAGCATCATCTTCACGAAGGCGAGATAGTCGCGGATCTCGCGGCGATCGAAGTAGCTCTGGCCGCCGATGAGATGGTAACGCACACCGGCCTTGCGCAGCGCGGTTTCGAGCGGACGCGACTGCTGGTTGGTGCGGAACAGGATCGCCTGCTCGCCCCAGGGAATCCGATGGCCCACACGGTTGAACTCGATCCGGTCGACGATGGTCTTCGCCTCCTCCTCGTCGTTGACGAAGGTATGCAGGAGGATCTTCGGGCCGCTCCCCTTGTCGGACCAAAGCTGCTTGGCACGACGGCGCGTGTTGTTGCGGATGACGGCGTTGGCGGCGTTGAGGATGTTGGTCGTGGAGCGGTAGTTCTGCTCCAGCTTCACGATCTTCACCTCGGGAAAATGCTTTTCCAGATCAAGCAGGTTGGCGATCTCCGCGCCGCGCCAGCCGTAGATCGACTGGTCGTCGTCACCCACGACGCAGAAGTTCCGGTGCTCCTTCGACAGCGCGTTCACGAGCTCGAACTGCGAGGCGTTCGTGTCCTGATACTCGTCGACCATGATGTAGCGATACTTCAGGCGGCAGGCCTCCAACGCGTCCGGGTGGTCCCGGAAAAGCCGGATCGTCAGGAGGATCAGGTCGTCGAAGTCGACGGCGTTGCAGGCGCGGAGAGCGGACTCGTATTTGCGCTGCACGTGCTGGGCGAGAGCGGCGACGGACGGATCGTCGAACGCGGCGGACTTCGAACCTCCGTTCCGGAACTTGCTGAGCATCGCGAGGATCGCCGACGGGTCCGTCTTCTCCCCCTCCGCCGAGATCGATCTCATGATCTTCTTGATGGCGGCGATCTGGTCCGACTCGTCGTAGATCACGAAGTTCCGCTTGTAGCCGAGCTTCTCGATGTGGTTCCGCAGGATGCGGACGCAGAGCGAATGGAACGTGCAGATCGTCGGCTTCTCGGGCTTCTCGTCATCGGACGCTCCCTTGGGCGCCTTGGGCAGCAGCTTGTTGACGCGCGCCAGCATTTCGCGGGCGGCCTTGTTCGTGAACGTAACTCCCAGGATGTGGCCGGGGTTGATCCCCGAGGCCACCATGTGGGCGATGCGGAAGGTGATGACGCGGGTCTTGCCCGTGCCGGCTCCGGCGAGGATGAGCACCGGCCCGAGGATGGTCGTGACGGCGTCGCGTTGCTGCGGATTGAGCGCGGCCAGATTCAACATGCGGCGCGGAGTATGGGAACCACCGTCACCTTGTCGAATGGGAAGCCCGGCAATCTGGAAATCCGCCGGCAGCCGGTCAGCGGGGAGCGACTTCGAGGCGCTTGAGGTCCTCGGCGAGGAACGAGGCCACGTCTTGGAACTTCGAAACATTGCTCGCGTTCAGGTCCATGAGCAACCGGTGCGCCTCGAGGCAGGTGCGGGTGTTCTCCAGCTTGGTGACTTCACCCAGTTTGACCTCTTCGAAACGACCGGGCTGGTCCACCGACGCCGTCATGACATGGAACAAATGGGTCATCCCAAGGCTTTCGAGGGATTCAACGACCCGCTCCTGGGGATTGAGCAGCCGGAGGACACCGTCGGTGGCTGTCGTGGTTTCGGCCGGAGGCGCCTCGCCGCGCAGCTGGAGGCCGGCGCCGGCCATGACTCCGAGGAACGTGCTGTCCATGAGCGGACAGTCCGCGAGATCGATGATGATCTTGGTCGTGCCGTGGTTGATCAGCTCCGAGAGCAGGCGCTTGAAGTCGACGCTGGACGCGCAGGTCGCCTTGCCCTGGATCTTGATGCAGACCAGAGCCTCCATGCGGGACACGAGCAACTTGGTCGGGTTGGCGGCCATATAAACTTCGTCAGAATATCGGGAGAAGCGGTTTGTGCGTCAAGTGGCCGGGAATAGGACCTTCGATCAACGACGGACGCCCTTCGCGGCCACCGGTCGGCCAACAATCTGCACCAAAGCCTGTTGCAGCACCAGCGCTTCGTCCAAACTGCTGCCGACGAGCCGGCGGTTGCAGTCGAGCAATCGGCCCATGGCGGCGATGAGTTCCCCTTCCGTGTAGCGCGCCGCCTGCGGCAGGGCCTTGAAAAGGACGTAGGGATTCATCGAAAGCGGGTTGAACCGCTTGTCCGCCGGCATGGCATCGGCGGGCACCCGTTCCAACTGCGACTTGAACCCGTTGTAGCCGTTCGCGTCCTTGACCCATCCGCGCCGCACCATCTCCTTCAGGAACAACATGGCCCGGACTTTGGTGATGAGTCCGAAGAGAAGTCCGATGGCGGACTTTTGCTTGTCGAACTTCATCTCCCAGAACTCGTCCTCCAAGCAGCGCAGCAATCGGAGCAGATCACGATCGCCCAGCGCGTCTCCGAGAGCGAACGCCCTAGCCTGACGGTTCTTCGTCACGATGGCCTCGACATCGTCCACCGTGATTTCGGTCCGGCCGCCGACGTAGAGGCACAGCTTCTCGGTTTCGGATTGGAGGGCGCGGCTGTTGGGGCCGATACACTGGATCAACTCGGCTACGGCTTCATCGGAAGCTTCTTTGGCCAGTTCGCGGAAAACCTTTCGGATGATCAACTCGGCCTGCACGGGCCAATCGCGATCGTCTGCCGAAAGGCCGGCAAAGGATTCCACGGATCCCAGCTTGTCGATGGTCTTGTAAAAGACTTTCCGCTTGTCCGCCTTGGGTGCACTGATGATCAGCCGGACATTGCCCCAGGGCGTGCGTTTGAATTCCTCGGCCAGCTCGGTGAGGCCTTCCCCGACGGCGGCCGAGGACGACGTGCGATCTTCCGCGAGAAAGCTGCAATCCTTCAGCCAGACGGCCTTGCCCGTTCCGAAAAACGGCAGCGTCTGGAGGGATTCCTTCAAACGCCCGATGACTTTGAGCGCCTCGCCGGCATTGCCCACGGCCGCATCGATGATCTCGTGATCCATGCCCCCAAGCTCGGCGCTCCATTGGTCGAAGATGGCCTTGGCCCGTTTCTTCACGGCCACGTCGTCGTCGCCGGAGACCAGCACGAGTTGTTTCGGGGCGTCAGACACAGCGGTTCCGATCGACAGCCTGATCACGAAACGAACCGGGAACCGGCAATCCCTCCGAACAACTCACGCCTCCTCCTCCCCATTCCCTTCATTCATCTTGTTCAGGTAGTCGCTCATGTCCTCGACGTCGCTGAACAGTTTGGTGCGGACGAAAATCGGCTTTTTCTGCGCCGCGGCGATCGCGAGACAATCACTCGGCCGGGCATCGACCTCGACGAGCTTGGTCCCGAGTTCGTTGTCCTGCTTGAGCAGGATGCGCGCGTAGTAGGTGGAGTTCCGCAGTTCCGTAATGACGACGCGTTCGACGGTGATGCCGAAGCCGAGGAAGACCGAGTTGATCAGGTCATGCGTGAGCGGACGTTCGTTGGGTTTGTCCTGCATGAACCGACCGATGACCATGCCCATGCTGCTCTCGATCTGGATGACGAAAACCTTCTCGGCGTTGCCCAGGAAGATGGCGCAGCCGTTGTTCGCCGGCAGGATGCCGCGGATCTCGACGGGCACGACATCGTTCTTCATGGCGCGATTCTAAAAACAGGTTGGCAAAAGACAAGTTCCACGCCGAGAGGGCGAATCACGGTTCAAGCTTTGCAGAACGTCTCGAACGCCCCGCCGAAAAGGTTGCGGACGTCGCGCTCGATCTCCGGTTTGGTCATCGCCCAGCCCGTGGCCGCGAGATCGCGATACTTCTCCACCAGCACTTCGCCTATGGCCGTCCGGCTGTGGGTCCACTTGTAGATCAACTGGTCGAGCACGCGCGCGTCGCTGTGCTGCGGGGTCACGCTCAGGCCGACCAGCTCGAGGCGGAGGCGGGTGATCTCGTCGATCAGGTGCGGAATGTTGGTGAACCACCAGCAACCGAAGATGTGCAGATTCCGGAACTTCCGGGCGAGCACGCACATTTCGTGCTGGTTCTCGCGGGACAGCACAGTGGCGGCGAATTTGTTCTCCGGGAATCCGGCGCAAAGGTTCTTCACGAAGCTGAGATCCGTCAGCCCGATGCCATCGCCGGCCATCTTGAGCTGGGGGTTCACGGCGCGGGTCACACCGGGCATGACGGCGAACGGCAGGTTGAACTCGCGGCAATGCGGAAGCACCGCGCCCTCGATCAACGCCGCCGTGTCGGTGTTGTCGGGGAACTTGAACTCCGGCGGCAACGAAACCATGAGGAAACGCGCACCCATCTTCTTCGACCAATCGGCGAAGAATCTCCGGACTTCGTCGAGGGACTTCTGGTTGGGTCTGCCGGGACCGACCTTGTATCCCCAGCCCGCCAGCTTCGGGGCCGTGTTCTTCCAATCGAGGAGCAGCGGATCGATGCGGAGGGCGGAGGAGAAGGCGGGATGGCGTTTGAAGCCGCGTTCCCAGACAGGACGCTCCAGGTCATCGAACGGCGAATTGGTCATGCAGACGTCCTCGACGCCGGCGATCTTCAGGCAGCGGTCGATGTAGGCGTCGGGCTTCTGGGCCGCGAACCACTTCCGCAGCTTCGGCAGGTCGCGCTTCTTCACGTCCAGCCCCAGGAGATTCAGCGTGGTGAGAACCCCGCGGCAGGCTTCGGAGATGGGGGAATTCCGGATGAACAGGACGTCCCAGATCAGATCGGCCTGTTGGGACTTGGTCAGTTTCCAGAAGTCGGCATAGGGCATCCTGAGATACCGGAACGACTCGGCGACGAGGTAGTGGTAGGTCAGCAGATCGTCGATGCCCCAGAGGAGAAGTTCGCCAAACGCCGGGTCGTAAAGATGGGTGTGGATGTCGCGGACCGGAGTCGACGAGACGGTCTTGCGGACAAATGTTTCCAACTGCGCGGTCGTCATGCGTGCGGACGCTAGACAAGGTCCCGTCGGCTGTGGAGAACGAATCGTTGCCAAGGCGCGACGGCTGTCTCCACTCTTTCGCCATGACGAAACCGCTCGCGCTCCTCTTCTACGAGCAGCTGCTTCCCGGATCCCAGCTCATCAACAAGCTGCAGGACTTGGGCTACCGCGCGCAGGTCGTGCAGGACGCCGACCTGTTGGCGGACGCCGCCGAACGCGAGAAGCCCATGGTCATCGTCAGCGACCTGCGCGTCCGCCGCGGCGACATCCTGAAAAGCATCCGGCAGATCAAGTCCGGCCCGGAAACAGGCCACATTCCGGTTCTTGGCTTCCACTCGGACCTCTCGGCGTCGTTCCTCGAAACCGCCAAGCAGGCCGGCGTCACGCTGGTCGCGGGCGACACATTCATCCCGGAACAACTCGCGCAACTCCTGGAGCAGGTCCTCCACCTCGACTGACCCCTTCTCACCATGGCACTCCCCTCCGTCAAACTCGTCCAAGGCATCCACGTGATGCACCTTTTCTTCCGTGTCGACCGGACCCGCTGGGCCTCCTTGCCGCCCGGCGAATCCGCCGCCGCCCGCGACCGGCTCGATGCCGTCGCCAAGAAGTATCCGGGCCCGGCGCATCCGCGCGTTTCCTCCTTCGCCAATGTCGGCGGCAAGGCCGACGTCGCCTTCATCCTCTACGCATCGGAGCTGCAGAATCTGAGCTCGATGCAACGCGAGGTGGAACTCGCGTTTCCTCCGGGAACACTGGTCCCGGCCTACTCGTTTCTCAGCGTGACCGAGCTGCCGGAATACATCTCCTCGGACGACGATTTGCAGCGGATGATCCAGATGGGCGAGAAGAAGCTCCAACCGGGAACGCCCGAGTTCGATGAAGCCCTCGAAGCC
>CANJSG010000222.1 GCA_947476875.1 Verrucomicrobiota bacterium
GGCGACATCGCCCTTTCACAGGTCGGCAGCAGCATCCCGTGGCCCGCAGGCCGCACTCCGGCTCCGGCGGAAGGTCTTTTGATCGACTGGCCGGATGGCGGCACTCCGAACGAATCGCAGGTCCTCCTCAAGTTCGACGACTTCATCGGCACGAACTACTGGCAGATTCCCTCCGGCGCGGTCGTCGTGGCGGCGGAGCTCCTCATCAAGGTAAACAACACCGGCGACGGCGGCCGCTTCTACCGCATGCTCCAGCCGTGGGATTCCACGAACTCCACGTGGGATTCGATGGGCGGCGGTGTCCAGCAGGACGACATCGAATCGCGTTCCGTCTACGAATCGCAGCTCGGTGTCGAGGACGGCAGCGGCGCCACCGGCACCGGCATCATCTCCGTCGGCGTCACACCCGACATCCAGGCCTGGGTCAACGGAACGACAAACTATGGCTGGGTCATGAAGGGCTGGCCTCTTCGCACGGACGGCACGGGCTTCAGCCCGTCGGAAGTGGCGACGGTCGGTGATCGTCCCCGCCTCAAGATCACGTGGCTGGTTCCGGGCTTTGCCTCGGCCAGCTTCCAGCAGGGAATCAATGGCTACACCGGCACGGTCGACGCCAATCTCCAGATCAATACGCCCGACCTGAACTTCGGCACTGCTCTGTCGATCGGCATTGACGCACCCGACGCCACCGGGACCAACGCGACCCAATCGTTGCTCCGCTTCGACAGCATCTTCGGCACGGGCCCCGGCCAGATTCCGCCCGGTTCCCTCATCCACGCCGCATTCGTTGAGCTGGCCAGCGTCGGACCCGACGCCATGGGCGATGGCGGACGCTTCCACGCGATGCTCCAGCCTTGGGACGGCGCCACGGTGACGTGGAACACGTTCACCAACGGCATCCAGGCCGACGGCGTTGAAGCCGCAGCAACTCCGACCGCCGTGGCAGGCAACGCCTCGCTGGATCCGGATGTCCAAGGCACCTTCAACTACTTCGACGTCGCCAGCGACATTCAGGCCTGGGCCAACGGCAGCAGCCCCAACAACGGCTGGGCCCTCCTCCCTTGGACCAACGGCAGCAATGGTTGGTTCAGCCGGTCATCCGAATCCATCAGCCTTGTCGATGTCGCCAAGCCCGAAGCCGAACGTCCGAGGCTTCGCGTCTACTTCACGCCGCCTTCCGGTCCTGTCCCGCCGGTCTTGAAGTCCCCGCTGGTCACCGGCGGCCAGGTGCAGGTTCCGTTCACCGGCACGGCCGGCACCAACTACTCGATCCTGCGCGCTCAAGCGGTCAACGGTCCTTGGGCGACCAACGGGTCGGCCACCGTCGGTTCCGACGGCAAGGCGGTCTACATCGATGCGGCTCCGCTGCCCGGAGCGTCGTTCTACCGCGTCACGTTCCCCTGATTCCGCGACTCAACCACCGGCGGGCGCGACGCAATCGCGCCCACCGGTCGGCCTTAGATCCAGAACCATAACTCTCACATCGAAATCCAATGCGCCTCCCATCTGTCTCCTTTCCGAAAAACCGGCGTGCTGACCGCGTCGGATTCACCATGGTCGAACTGCTGGTCGTCATCGCCATCATCGCGATCCTCGCGGCCATGCTTTTGCCCGCGTTGGCCAAGGCCAAGAGCCGCAGCCAGCGCATCGTCTGCCTCGGCAACCTCAAGCAGCTCGGGCTCGGCAGCGTTCTCTATTCGGGTGACAACAACGGTCATCTCTCGGGTTCGACCTGGGCCCAGACCGGCTACACCGCCACCAAGTATACGGACCGCAGCGGCTCCGACGACGACGCCACTTGGCTCCATCCCTACTACGTGAAGCCGCTCCAGAGCTTCACCTGTCCGGGCACCCGGAACGTCGTCCGTCCCGACACGGAGAAGAAGCCCTTCTCAACCCAACGCTACGTGATCGACCTCGTGGATAACGCGGTCAACAAGAAGGCCAACGGCACGAGCTACGAGATCTTCGGCACGATGAGCGAAATTCTCGCCGATGGTAGCGCAGTCGCCATGAAGAAGACGGAAAGCTCGATCAACGGGAAGATCATCGGGCGGTTCTCCGGAGCGATTGGCAGCAGGCCTGGGCCGTCTAACATCATGCTCTTCCTCGACGCTGACGACACCGGCAGCGAGGGACTTGGCAGCGCCCACAACAACTGGCCCGATCCCGAGGACAACCATGGAGCCGACGGGACCAACATGAACTTCTGCGACGGTCACGCCCAATGGATCAAACGCGCGGACTACCTCAAGGTTCTTAACAGAAGCCAGGACAGCAACCTCAAGGAGCCGGGACCCTGAGCGGGACGAATCAGCGGCCGGGTGGTGCTCAGTCTTTCGCAGCGAGTCCTGCAAGGAACCCGGTCTCCAGGAAGCGCCGGAGGTTGCCCCCGGTGGAGAGGACTTCGTTGTGGCCTTGGGACGAATGAAGGAAGGCGAGCCGGTTCGTCCTGAGCTGCGCATCGGCCACGGTTGATTCTTCAGTGATCAGCGGTGCGGCCTTGCGGGCGCTCATGGTGGTGATGAACTTCTTCGTCTCCTCCAGCGTTCCGCCGGTATCGGCATAGAGCACGACGAGTCGCCGATCCTGGGAAGATTCGAACCAGCGTTGGAAACGTTCAGCCTGACCGTAGAGCGCGTCGAAGAGATACACTTCGCGGACGCCTTCCGGCAGTCCGCCGGATTCGAGGATCGCAGAAATTGACACGCTGCAGCGGCTGGTGCTTCGCGGATAGATCCACTCCAGCCGGTCCCTTTACCAAGTCGAGCCGCCACGAAAAAGTCGTCGAACTCGCAATTATCGACGCGAAAGAAACCATCCACACAGTATCGGTTCTGCCGGAAGCGCCGTCACATGGCCGTGGCAAAAGACGCGGGATTGTCGGTTGCCCATTATGTTTCGACCTCTTCACGATTTATGGCCGCAGAAGCACCCATGAGATGAAGATCAAGCCAGCACCGGACCGCCTCGCGCCCGAGGGCAACCGTGGGGAGGCCCATCCCCAGCAACACCGCCACGCCGGGTGTGCTGGTGGAATTCGCCGACTCCGAAAACTCGGATTCGCTACGGCCGGTCACCACTACCCAGCGGCACTCCGCCTGACAGTGACCGCGTTTACGTTGATCGAACTTCTCGTTGTCATCGCGATCACCGCGGTGCTTGCGAGCATGCTCCTTCCCGCGGTGGCCATGGCCAAGCGAAAGGCGCATCGCACCTCGTGCCTCTCGAACCTGCACCAGATCGGCATCGCCACGTCGTTGTATCTCGACGACAACCAAGACCGCATGCCCGACGTCCCCGACGCGCAACTGCAACTTACACCCGCTGTGAACTCGAGCGACAAACGCTACGTTTCCATGGGCAGCTTCATGCCGTTGCTCGCGCCCGGCGTCGGGAAAGCCGACATTTTCGTCAGTCCTCCCGTCGGCCTGATCACGAACGACTGGCGCGGCTGGTTCACGAGCCCATGGCGCGAAGGCGGAGTGGATCAGCCCCAACGCGGCTGGGCCAACTACATCAGCGACAAGTTCGCCGAACGGGATCCGACGCAGGCCCGGTATCTGCGGGGACATTCGCTGGTTAGCGTGGCGGCGGCGCGCAGGAGTTCCGTGTCGGCCGAGGAATGGCTCATGAGCCCGTTCTTCGAACGGAGCTGGTGGGCAGGTTGCCACGGGGCCTGGGCGCGCAATGGCAGCGAGCCTTCGCAGAAAGGTTGGTCCGCGCACAACGGCGGGCGGAACCAGCTCTACCTCGACATGCACGCCGATTGGGTGCGTATGGACATCGACCCGACCGCAGCGAAGTGAGCCGCCTTCCATTCAGGCCACAAAATTTTTGACCCCATGAAACTCTCCAACACTTCAATCCCCGCCGTGCGTTGCGCCGTTTTGGCGGCATTGCTTTCTCTCCTGAACCTTCCGGCGTTTGCACAGGCACCCGTGCGCTCGGCCCAGCAACCTGTCAACGACGCCAGTGTGCGAACCGCCCAGGGATTGGCGCCGAACACGAACCTCCTCTTCAACGGCTGGGGCGTCACGCCAGCAGGCGAGCACGTCCGGATCAGCGACATGCCGCTCAAGATGGTGGTTTCTCCTGACAAGAAGGCGTTGCTGGCGGTCAGCGGCGGATTCAACGACACCGGGTTGAGCGTCCTCGACATCGGTTCCCGGAAGGTCTCGCAGTTTCTTCCGCTGCCGGAGGTTTGGAACGGGCTCGCCTTCAGCCTGGATGGACGGCGTGTTTTCGTGGGCGGCGGGGATTCTGGAAAGATCCACCAGTTTTCGTATGCGAATGGAAAATGTGAGTCCACCGGGGAGGTGAAACCCGCTCCGGATGAAACGCTCGTCTTTCTGGCCGGCATGGCGGTGCATCCGAAGACCGGCAAGGTCTACATTTGCAACGAAGCCAACCATGAGATTTGGGTGTTGGACGCCAAGACGCTCGTCCGGGAGGCGACGATCGGCGTCGGTGAGCATCCCCATACCTGCGCCTTCGGATCGGACAACCGGCATCTCTACGTCAGCAACTGGGGTGGACGGAGCGTGAGCGTGGTCGACACGCAGACGAACCGGCGCATCCGCGACATAGCGGTGGGCATCCGGCCCAACGACATGGCCCTGGCGAAGGATGGACGCCTCTTCGTGGCCTGCAGCGGCGACAACACCGTGCATGTCATCCAAACCCGCGCGTTGGAGCAAACCGGCGAAGAAGCCGGCCCGGCCAACCGCTTGCCGGAGACCACGCGTGAAATCATCTCGACCTCGCTCTATCCTCAGTCGCCCGAAGGCAGCACACCGGACGGTGTGGCTGTTTCGCCCGATGGAAAAACCCTTTTCATCGCCAACGCCGACAACAACAGCGTGCTGGTGGTCGATATTTCCAATTCCCTCTTCGAAGACGCCCGCCGGAACGGCGAAACGGTTTCGGTGGTGAATGGCTTCATCCCGGTCGGCTGGTATCCAACCGCCGTCTGCGTCAGCCCGGACAGCCAGACGCTCTTCGTCGCCAATGGCAAAGGACTGGCCTCCAGCCCGAACTTCCCGGCCAGGAACCCCGCGACGGCGCGCAAGCCCAACAATTCTCCGGGCTTCGAATACACGGCGAACCTCTTCGAAGGGTCGGTTTCGTTCATCGGTCGTCCCGATGCGAAACAGATGGTCGCCTATACGGAACAGGTTCGACGCAATTCACCCTACACACCCGAGGCGCTGCATCGGACTCCGATCCGGAGCGCGAGCGTCATTCCCGACCGGGTCGGCCAGCCGGGCCCGATCAAACACGTCCTCTACATCATCAAGGAGAACCGCACCTACGACCAGGTCTTCGGCGACATGAAGGACTCCGCCGGCAAGCCGGTGGGCAACGGCGATCCGGCCCTGACGATCTACGGCGAGAACATCACCCCCAACCAGCATCAGCTCGCCCGCGACTACGTGCTGCTCGACAATCTCTACTGCAACAGCGAGGTGAGCGTGGACGGCCACAGCTGGTGCGATGCGGCGATGGCGACCGATTTCAACCAACGCTCGTGGATCATCTCGTATTCCAAGCACGGCAAACTTCCCGGCAACGCGGAGATGGAAACGCCCTCGGCCGGCTACCTCTGGGACCTCTGCAAGCGACACGGCATCAGTTTCAAAACCTACGGCGAAGGCTCGAAGAAGGTTCCCTCGACCAACCGCGGGCGGTGGACCGGTGCCCGCGACATGGACAAGGTCAAGTGGTGGATCGACGACCTTCAGGAAGCCGAACGATCGGGCAACCTTCCGCAGTTCATGATCATGTCGCTCGGCGAGAACCACACGAAAGGCACCACCCCGGGCGCGTTCACCCCGGATGCCTGCGTCGCGAGCAACGACCTGGGGCTCGGCCGCATCGTCGAAGCCGCGTCCAAGAGCAAGTTCTGGAACGAGATGGCGATCTTCGTCATCGAGGACGACGCCCAGAACGGCCCCGACCACGTGGACGCTCACCGGACGACCGGGCTGGTCATCAGCCCCTACTGCAAGCGGGGCGTCGTCGACAGCACCTTCTACACGACGGCCAGCATGCTGCGGACGATGGAGTTGATTCTCGGCCTGCCGCCTCTGACCCAATACGACGCCGGCGCGACTCCGATGTTCGCCTGCTTCGGAACCAACGCACAGTCCACCGTGTTCACTCCCATCACGCCACGCGTCGACATGAACGCCAAAAACACGGCGAAGTCGCCCGGGGCCAAGAAATCCGCCCGCATGAATTTCCGCGAGTATGACCGGGCTCCGGAAGATGCCTTGAACCGGATCCTCTGGGCCGCTGCCAAAGGGCCTGACGCGCCCTATCCGTCGCCGATACATCGAGCTCTATTCACAAATCCGGTCGCGGCGGAAAACCGGTGATCTCGATCCTTGAGGGCAAAGAAA
>CANJSG010000223.1 GCA_947476875.1 Verrucomicrobiota bacterium
ATTACGCGGGCGATGCAGTCCTTGACCATTACTCTGTGCACGGGGCGGAAACGTCATGGACAGCTTTTCCCATGTCACCCGTCTCCTTTCCTCAATGAGCTTCCGAAGGAACTGGTGGAGCAGGCCGATTCGGCCCAGAAGAAACCGGTGGCCCAGAGCGACGGCCTCAAGTTTTTCGAGGCGATGAAGGCGTCGCTCGGAACCTGACCTGATTCGGGGCACCGCGGTCAGGCTTCACGGAACGAACGCACCTCGATGAGCTTCGAGGCCGCCACCGGCGCTTCGAAACCTTTCAGCGAGACCGTTCCCATGTCCTCGACTCGGGCCATGGTTCCGAGGGCCTTCCGCGTGTTGTCGTCGATGACGATCTCCATCGGCCCGGCCGCGCCGCAGAGTCTGGAGGCGAGGTTCACGCGCTCGCCGAGGACGGTGTAGTTGAGGCGATCGGACGACCCCATGCAGCCGGCGACAACTTCGCCCGTTGCCATGCCGACCCCCATGCGGATCACCCGATCGGTGGATTGGTTGAGACGATCCCGCTCTTGCACCATGCGGATCGCGCAGCGGGCCGCATTGTGGGCGTCCTTGTCCGTGGACAGGGGCGCACCGAAGACGGCCATGATCAGGTCGCCGACGAACTTGTCCACGACGCCGTCGTGCTCGTGGACGACCTTGGTCAAGGCGGTCATGTGTTCGTTCAGCAACGCGATGACCTCCGCCGGGGGCATTCCGGCCGTCAGGTTGGTGAATCCGCGGATGTCGCAGAAGAGCACCGTCACCGTGCGCAGTTCGCCGCCGAGATTGGCTCCGCCGCCGCGCATCATCACCTCGGCCACTTTCGGATCCGCCACGATGTTGAGCATGGTCCGGAACCGTTCCCGCTCCCCGAGACCCTCCGCCATTTCGTTGAACGACTGGGTCAGGACGCCGATCTCATCGCGTGACTTGATCGGGAGACGGACGGAGAAATCGCTCGCGCGGATCGCCTTGGTTGCATGGACGAGCGCGTTGATCGGTCCGGCCAGACCGTGCGTCAACAGCAGGCTGAGGAGGAACGCGCCCAACATGGTGACGGCGGCCGAAGTGATGATTCTGGTCCGCAGATCCGCGACCTCCTTCAAGGCCGCTGTCATCGGGAAAAGGCCGATCTGGTAGGCCTTGCCGAAGGGTGAGCCCGGATTGAGTTCACGGTAGACCAAGTGATGCGGTTCCACCCCCACTTGCAGCAACGGCAGGACGCCGGGCTTCGGCAGGTCTTTGGCGACGATCCGGGCAAGGTTGGTCGCCGTCGGCCGGTCAATGAACTGGGAGTAGACCTCGCCATCGAGAAGGATTCCGCTCCGCACCTTTTCACGTCGCGTGAACAAAGAACGTTCGCCGAGATCCAGCACCGTGCCCATCACGATGGCCCCCGCAAACCTCCGCTCCGCGACGGTGAACACCGGAGTGATGAGGACTTCACGGATCGGGTTGTTGGTCGTGTCCCCCAAGGCCAGGAAAGCCACCTGTTGATCCTTGAGGGAGGGGATGGACTTGATGATCGGATCGAGCTCGCCCTGGTTCTTCACGCGGGATTTTCCCTGGCTGATCACGGGGTTGTTCGTGCCGATGATCTGCCCGTCGGCACCGATGAACCGCACGAACATGTCGCCACGACGTCCGCCCGGTCCGCCTCCACCCGGCTGGTTGGGGAACGGGCGTTGGCCGCCGCCGGGTCCGCTCTTGGAGCCTCCCGGGTTTCCGGAATTCGTCGAATCCCGTGTTCCACGCGGATCCGAAAGAAGTCCGCCGCGACCTCCGGAGCCTCCGAAGCCGCCTCGCCCGATGCGTTGGAGAGGCCTTGAATCACGGGCGGGCATCCCGGCCTCTTCGGCCATCTGCCGGAAGAGCGCGAGGCCGTCGCCTTGGACGAGCGCGTCGATGAACTTCGGATCAATCGATAGTTTGTCGCTCTGGTCCTTGAGCGTCGCCAGGCGGGTGGTCTGCTGATCGGCCGCGAACTCCAAGTCGTTGGTGAACTCCTCCTCGAACAAGAGCCGATAGGTCTCACGGACCCGGTCCTGCGTCAGGATGATCGTGGCCGTCGTCACGCCCACGACGACGAGCATCATGCAGAGCAGCAGCTTGGTGCGGAAAGACAGGTTCATTTAGGAATCAACGGCGCGGATGCACTGCGACTGAAGGCAGGGGAAAGTGGTGCTCCGACCAGGAATTGAACCTGGATATGACGTTTAGGAAACGCCTGCTCTATCCATTTGAGCTATCGGAGCGACCTGTTTGCCTGATGAAGCGTAACTGGCTTCAAAACGAGTCGGAACACTTATTTGAAACCCGATCATTTAACCCGGGCCTGGGCCCTGCTTGTCCATCGCAACCAGTGACGCGGGGCAGTTACTACGGGTTGGCGAATCCGGGCGGCAAGAAGTTTTGCCCCACGTCCAGGTTGCCAAACATGGGAGAGGCGGTTGGTCGCTCCGGCATCCAAAGTGCCTACGGCGTCGCAGAAGACGTGTGGTCTTGGATGATTCTCCAGCCTTCAGGGAAACGCCGCAGCGTCAGCGTGAAGAGACCGTTCGGCGAATCCTTCTCGCGCGTCAGGCGCCAACGGCCAAAGGCGTTGGCCGCATCGGGCCCGAGGGCGGTGATCTCCAGTTCAGTGAAGGCGAGCTGTCCCATCGTGGCTTTGTCCGGGTAGCTCTTCTGATACCGCTCCAATGTCGGCTGCCAGCCGCGCGTGACGTTGCCGCCCGAGGCGAAACGCAGCTCCGGACTCTTCCAATACCCGGCCATGAACGCGGGGATGTCGCCCCGGTTCCAGGCGGCGGACTGCTCGGTGAGCAGGCGGGTGATCTCGGCCTTGGGATCAACCGGAGGTTCGGCCGCGAGAAGAAGGGCGACCGTTCCGCCGATGAAGGCGAGGGCTACGAAGAGGTGCTTCATGGTGGGAGGTTGGCGAAGGAGCCTGTCCGGCACAATCGTGTGCGGAGGTTGGGTTTGCTTAGTCGGCTTTCAGCAACAGCGAGGTGGCGCGGTAGGCGTCGTGGGCGGTCAGGCCTTCGGCTGGATCGGTCTGGATGTGCCTCTGGCGGTTGGGATGGAGATCGTCGCGGTCGTCGAGAATGACGAACGATTCGACGGGGAAGGGCGCGTCGTCCAACCAGGCTTGGATCTCGTGGCCGCGCGGCTGGTCGGCTAGATCGGGCGTCTTGCCGAAGATCTTGGGCGAAGCGACGCCCTGACTGGCCAAGTGGCGGGAGATTTCCTCCAGTGTCCAATCGATCCGCCAGCTGGAGGAGATCACGAGGAGGGCGTCCGTCGAGCTGAGGATCTCGTTCAAATTGGCGACCGCCTTCTTGGAGAATTCGACGAGCGATCCGAATTCGTCCCGGCTCTGCTCCGAGTTCAAGACCCCGTCGATGTCGAGGAAGATGATACAGGCAGGAACAGTCGGCCACGCCGTCAGATACAAGCTGCCCTTCGGAAGGCCAAAGACACCGTTTGAGGATCTTTGGCGATGTAGCTCGCGGGCCGCAGCCAAAGCAGCTTCACGGATCTCGTGCTTCATTTTCGGCTGTGCTGTCGGGCGGGAAATACCATCTCCGACGAATCGCCCACCGGATGGCACGCGGAAAAAGAGCCATGCCCAGAAAGTGCGGGATGCCGCCGAGCTCCAAGTTTCCAGTCTCTCGAACCATCAGGACCGCCGCCATGAGGCTGCCAGCGACCAATAGAACCCATGGTTTCGCTCGCGAAGCTGCGAGGACGATTGAACCGACGAACCAAAGCCCCAGTAGAACCCATTCGATTTTGTCAGGCTCCGCGTTCATCTCGGTTTCAGTGCTCCGCCGTTCCCTTGAATTCGTCCGCGTGATACGAGCTTCGGACCATCGGGCCGCTGGCCACGTGGATGAAGCCCAGCCCTTCGGCGATCTGCTTGAACTCTGCGAACTTGGCCGGCGGGACGAACTCGACCACGGGCAGATGCTGGAGCGTGGGCTGGAGGTATTGGCCGAGCGTCAGGATGTCGACGTTCGCCGCGCGCAGGTCGTGCATCGACTGGACCACTTCGTCATGCGTCTCGCCGAGGCCGAGCATCATGCCGGACTTGGTGTGCATGGCGGAACCGCCACGGGCCTTGGCCTTCGCCAACACGGTCAAGGACCGGTCGTAGGTGGCGCGATGGCGGACCGTGGGCGTGAGGCGGCGGACCGTTTCCAGGTTGTGGTTGTAGATGTGCGGTTTGGCGTTGAGGACGAGGTCCTGGGCGAAATCGCGGTCGAGGAAATCAGGCACGAGCACCTCGATGACGATGCCGGGATTCAGCTCGCGGACCTTCTCAATGGTCAGCCGGAAATGCTCCGCGCCGCCGTCCTTCAAATCGTCGCGGGCCACGGCGGTGATGACGACGTGCTTGAGCTTCATCCGGCGTGTCGCTTCGGCCACGCGGGCGGGTTCGTCGTCGTCGAGGGCGAGTGGCTTGAGCGTGGCCACGGCGCAGAAGCCGCAGGCGCGGGTGCAACGGTCGCCGGCGATCATGAAGGTCGCGGTGCCCTTGCTCCAGCACTCCCAGTGGTTCGGGCACTTGGCGCTCTCGCAGACGGTGTGGAGCTTGAGTTCGTCGAGCAGCGAGCGGGTGTGCGAGAAGGTGTCGGAGGTGGGCAGCTTGATGCGGAGCCACTCCGGCAGGCGGGGACGGGGCTTCAGTTCGATGGGCGTCGCGGTCGACATGTTGGCCGAGAACCTGCGGGTGGGTTGGAACTTCGCCAAGGGTGGAAATTGAGAATGACGAGGGACGAATGACCTGGGCGGAGGCAGGCTAATGGGGCGACGGTTTCCGGGACGGTGTTGGCGGAACAGGGCAGAGTTGTGCGGTCATCCAGTCGTGGGTGATGACGGCTGCGGAGCGACTTTGGAAAGCAACCGGCTCCAGAGTGGCGGAATCATGCCCACCCAGCTCGATTCGTCCCGGCGGGCCGCGCTTCGAAGGCTGGGGAATCGCAGGTTTTTGGACCGCTTCCCGGAATTGCTGGCCGGGCTGGCCTCAGCGGCTGGTCTTCTTGGCGGGCGCGGGCGCCCGGCCTACTTCGCGATCAATCTGTTTCCGCATGATGCCGTTGCTGACGCAGATCTCGTAGGTGCGGTCCGCACTGACACAGCGACGCCAGAATTCGCCGCCCGCACATTCGACGATCAATCCGCCGGCCGCGATGTCCCAGAGGCGCACGCCGTATTCCTTGTAGGCATCCATCCGTCCATCGGCGACCCACGTCATGGACAAGGCGGCGGCGCCAAGCAGGCGGATCTTCCGGACGCGGTGGATGAGGTGGTTGAAGACGGGAAGCATCTTCGCGAGCGTGGCGTCGAGCTTGGCGAACCCGAGGGCGATGATGGCTTCGTCGAGCTTCTTGCGTTTCGCGACGCGGACCTTGCGGCCGTTCATCATGGCGGGCTGGCCCTTTATGGCAGTCCACATCTCGTCGAGGAACGGATCATAGACGACGCCGGTCAACGTCTCGTAGGCGGTGTCGTCGTGCTCGCCTTTCTTTACCTTGTGGCGGCGTTCCTGGAGGGCGATGGAGATGCACGCGTGGGGAATGCCGTAGGCGAAGTTCACCGTGCCGTCGATCGGGTCCACCACCCAGCGCCGGGCCATGAGCGTGTCGCCGGAGTCGCCTTCCTCACCCAGAACGGCGATGTCGGGAAAGGCCTTGGCCAAGAGTTTCTCGATGAGCTTCTGGCTGCGGACGTCCAGCTCGAGCTTGATGTCGTGCTGGGTGGACGCGTTGATCCGCTTGGCT
The DNA here is from genome assembly GCA_947476875.1 of Verrucomicrobiota bacterium. Lineage (GTDB taxonomy): Bacteria > Verrucomicrobiota > Verrucomicrobiia > Limisphaerales > CANJSG01 > CANJSG01. The sequence continues at coordinate 5,799 of CANJSG010000223.1, forward strand.
TGGTTGGCAAGGTTCTGGCGCATGAGGTCGCCGACCTGCTCGGCGGCATCGGTGCTGGCGGCGAGGGCGCGGCGTTGTTCGGAGGAGGAAAGGAACTTCGTCATCTGGGCGGAGGATGTCGGGCGAAACGGATAATGGGCGAGGGGATTCTAAGGATGCTGCGTTGATCTCATCACTTCCCAATCGCCCTCCTGCTCGTGCTCGTTCTTTTTCTCGGGCCTGCTTTTGACCCGAGAGCAGTCTTGGATCGGGAGCGAGAAAGAGAACGGGAAAGATCCTACGGAATGACTTCCTTGCGCTTCTCGACCTCGCGTTTGAGCCAGTCGGCTTTGTCGCCAAGTCCTCCTGTCATCGCGGCATTGATGATCCCGGTGAGTTCCGTCGCTTCGACCAGGCGCGTGACGAGCACGTGGCTGGCCCCCGATTCGTAGAGCAGCGCGACGTCGGCGCACAGTTCGGCATGGACGATGATCTTGGCGGTGGTGTTGAGCTCGCGGAGCTGTCTCAGGAGACGCAGATTTGTAACACCCCTGAGCACGGTGTTTGG
>CANJSG010000224.1 GCA_947476875.1 Verrucomicrobiota bacterium
ATGATCTTTCCGAACTCCTCCTCGGTGACGAGCCGGCCCTTGGTGTTGATCTGGAGTTCGAGATCGACCGGGCTGGAAACGGGTTGCTGGCCGATGGCGCCGGCGGCCACCTGGACGTTCTGTTCACGGATGGCGGCCACGACGTCGCTGGCGGTGAGGTTCCGGGCCGCGACCTTGCCGGGGTCGAGCCAGATGCGCATGGCGTAGTCGCCCGAGCCGAAGATTTCCACACCGCCGACTCCGGGGATGCGGGCGAGGACGTCCTTGACCTGGAGCGTGGCGTAGTTGCGGACGTAGATGTCGTCGTAGCGCCCGTCGGGCGAGGTCAGATGCACGACCATCGTGAGGTCCGGAGACTGTTTCGTGGTGGTGACGCCCAACGTGCGGACGCTGTCCGGCAATTTGGGCAGCGCCTGGGTGACGCGGTTCTGCACCTGCACCTGGGCCTTGTCGACGTCCGTCCCGAGGCGGAATGTGACCGTGAGAATCATCACGCCGTCGGAGGTCGCCTGCGACGACATGTAGAGCGAGTTCTCGACGCCGTTGATGGCCTGTTCGAGAGGAGCGGCGACGGTTTCGGAGATCGTCCTGGGATTCGCGCCGGGATAGGCCGCGCGAACGACAATGGTGGGCGGGACGACCTCGGGGTATTCGCTGATGGGCAGCCGGAACATCGCGATCGATCCAATGAGGAAGATCACGATGGACAGCACGCCGGCGAAGATCGGTCGGCGGATGAAGAAGTGGGAAAAGTTCATGGTCCTGGAACCGTTGAACGGAGTTTGGAGCGAAGCCTCCGCACGCGTTCAACGAATGGGGGAGTGTCAGTTCGCCGACGCCTGTGTGGCGGGCTTGGCTTCCTTCTCAGGAGTAACAGTGGCGCCCGGTTGGACGCGTTGCATGCCATTCACCACGACCTGTTCTCCGGCCTTCAAGCCTTCGCGCACGATACGGAGGCCATCGATGACGGGGCCCAGTTTCACCGGTCGATAGGCGACGGTGTTGGAGGAGGTCAATGTCAGGACGAACTTCTGGCTCTGGTCTGTGCCGATGGCGCGTTCACTTACGAGTGTCACGGGCTTCATCTCGCTCAGCGGAACGCTCAATCGGGCGAACAGCCCCGGCACGAGTTTCTCGTCCGCGTTGGGGAAGACGGTCCGCAAGAGGATGCTGCCGGTTTCCGACTGGAGGCGGTTGTCGAAGGACTCGATGTAGCCGACCTGGGCGAAGCCCGCGCCATCGGCGATGGCCATGCGGACCTCGACTTTGCCATCGGCGTTCCTGGTGACTTTGTTCTCGCGGGTCAGACGTTGGAAGCGGAGCAGGGTGGCTTCGTCGACGTTCGTGTAGACGTAGACGGGATCCATGGATACGACCGTCGCAAGCAACGTAGTGAAGCCGTCCACGCCGCTGATGTTGTTGCCCACCGTGACCAGCGCGCGGCTGGCGCGGCCGTCGATGGGCGACCTGACTTCGCAGTATTCCAACAGCAGCACGGCGTTCGACAAAGCCGCCTCGGCGGAAGCGACTCCGGCACGGGCATCCATCAGTCCCCATTTGCGCTGATCCGCTTCCTCGGTCGAAATGGTCTTCGATTCCCGCAGTTGCTCGCCGCGTGTGGCTTCGCGCTCGGCGACTTCGAACCGCACTTTGGCGCGCTGGAGCTCGGCTTTGGATTTTTCGACGTCGGCCTGGCGCTGGCGTGGATCGATCAGAAACAGCAGATCGCCCTTCTTCACCTTCTGGCCGGCCTTGAATTTGATCTCCGAGAGATAGCCCGAGACGCGTGGCCGGATTTCGACCGACTCGACCGCTTCGATTCGGCCGGTGAACTCGTCGGTCTCCACAAGTTCCCGTTCTTCGACCGGAGCGACCGTGACGGTTGGAGGAGGGGCCTGTTGGGCGGTCGGGCCCGCTGTTTTACTGCATCCCGTGGCGACGAGTGCCGCGCTGGCGATGGCTGATAGAAGTGACTTGGCGGAACGCATGGGGCAGGGGGATTGGGCAGGGAGAATCAATTTGGTCTCAGGCGGAGAACGCGAGTTCACCGCTGACGTCCTGGACACGGCGTTGTTTGGAGGCCCACTTGGCGACGCGCTGGAGCTTCTCGGAGGCAAGGATCGGGAACACGAGCTGGGGGACGTTGGTCTGCAGCGCCAACGCCTCCGCCTCGTTCAGGGCAAGGTGCACGAAGTGCTCAAACCCTTCGGTTTCGCGGCGGAAGGCCTCAATGAGCCTCAACCGCAGCCGCGCGAATAGGCCGACACCGTCGGCATTGGAAAAGAGGGGTTGTTCGAAAGAACCGTCGAACGGCGTAATAAATCGGTTCATGGTGGGACAGTTTAGTAGTTTTCTATTTAGTCAAATAAGAGGGCAAAAAAAGTTCAGCTGGGGACAAGGCTCTGGCGCTTGGCGCCGAGGATGGAAAGGACGCCTTCCGGGATCTCTTTCAGCACTTCGAGGCTGTTCAGGATACGGGCCTGGGTCAGAACACCCTCGAAATAGGCGGTCAACATTCGCGCCTTGGCGGCGGCGTCCGGTGCCTCGATCAATCCGGCTGCGTGGGCTTCCCTCACGGCGCTGGCGATGTAGCGCTGATGGCAGTCGAGAACCTCCTGGATCTTCTCCCGAAGCCCATTGTCCTGGGTGCAGATTTCCGAGCCCAGGGTAAATAGCGGACAACCAAGAACTTGGCCGAACTTTTCCTTCAATTCGACCTGCCGGGCGCAGCCGCTGTCGCACAGTCGGATGATCCGTTCCAACGGCGGAACCATGGGGGAGAAGATGGCGTCGAGCTCGGCCCGGCGTGCGCAGAACTCGGCTTCAATCGCGGCCACGGCGAGTTCAGACTTGGAGCCGAAGAAGTAGTAGAAACTCCCCTTCTTAACGCCAGCTTTGTCGCAGATCTGGTCGATGGTCGTCGAGCCGTAAGAGCCAATCCAGATGAGTTCTGAGATGGCCGCCATCAACCGTTCTTTGGCATCGCTGGTTCTTCCCATGGGTTTGTCGGTTTGAGGAACGTTCGTTTCTGAGAAATGAATACCGGTAGTTTACTAAATAGTCAACTATCGGTTTAGCCATTCACCTCGAGACTTAAAGAGCAGTTCGGCGCCGATGGAAATCGGCTGGGCCTTCGTGCCTACTCCTTTTCTCCGCTGAGTTTCAAGGCCGATGCTTTCACAGGCTTGCCGCCGACCGAGAGCGCCCGGAATTGCCATCCGCTCTGGCCTGTCATCGTGGTGATCTGATCGAGGGCATTTCCCACCGTGGAACCACCCGAGTCGATCATGTTAAACTCGACCTTTACGCCGAAGTAGCGCGCGTTGGACCGATTGGTGACCAGGCCGATGACGTGCTTCAGCGAGCTGCCGGGTTGGCTTTCCAACTTGAAGCCGAGCAGTTCCAGATCGCCCGATGGCGGGAGGATTGGACGCTGCCAGCCATCGGGAAGGGGAAACTCGGCGGACGGTTTGGGAGCGGTTGCGGTCGGCCCATTGGTCGCCACGGCGGCTTCTACCGTATTTGGTTTTTTGTTAGGCCCGGCGACGAGAATAGCCGCAGCGGTGATGAGCGCGACCATGATGGCCATCATCGGCGCCTTCAGGCCGAGGGAGGCCGTGGTGTCAGCGGGCTTGAGGATGCCTTGGTCCGGGGCGTCTTCGGGCAGCGTCATCTCCGCCTGGCAGTGCGGGCAAGTGATCGTGGTGCCGGCCGAGGCGGTCGGGTATTCGACATGCCCGTTGCAGGACGGGCATGTGGCTTTGGAGTAGTCTGCGGATGGCATTGGGAGTCGGCCGGAGGCTACGGGCTTAACCCTGCAATTGCCAATCGGGCAAAATTCTTCATTTTCCGGCGAAACCTTTCGATCTTTTGTGCCGTCCAGTCGTTTAACTCCGCATAAAGCGTATGAACCCGCACGAACACTCTGCCCGGCTGGAAGACCTTTTCGCCACGCGTCGCCAGTTCCTCAACCGCTTCGGCCTTGGCCTCGGAGCCTTGAGTCTCGCGTCGATGTTCAGTCCTTCGGAACTCCTCGGCGCGGCGCCTCACGCCATGGATGTCGCTGTGGCCGCGGCCGGAAATCCGCTCGCGCCCCGCGCCCCCCATTTTCCCGCCAAGGCCAAGGCTGTCATCCATGTCTTTGCCCAGGGTGCTCCGTCGCAGGTCGACACCTGGGACCCGAAGCCGACGTTGACCCGGATGGACGGCAAGACACTTCCGGACGGGGGCATCGGCATGGCGTCGCCGTTCAAGTTCGAGAAGAAGGGCCAGTCCGGCATCGAGGTAAGCGACGTGTTCCCGAACCTGGGCAACCACGTCGATGACATGGCCATCATCCGTTCGATGTGGACGGACATCCCCGCGCATGAAGTTGCGACCGTGTTCATGAACACCGGTTCATTGCGGCTCGCTCGTCCGAGCCTCGGCTCTTGGGCGGTCTATGGGCTCGGAAGCCAAAACCAGAATCTCCCGGGCTTCATCTCATTGCGCCCCGGCGGTGGTTTGCCGCTTGGAGGAACGTCCAACTGGCAGCCCTCATTCCTTCCCGGCGTCTATGCGGGCACGAGCGTCAACACGTCCGCGCCGACGGTGTTCCAGATGATCCAGAACATCCGGAACCAATACACGTCGACCGCCGAACAGCGCCGCGCCCTCGACTACGTCCAGCAGTTGAACGAAGTCCACGCGCAGAACCTGCAGAAGGAAGCCGCGCTCGAAGCCCGCTTGGAAGCATACGAGATCGCGTTCCGCATGCAGGCCGAGGCGACCGATGCCTTCGACGTGAACAAAGAACCCGCCAACATGCGCGCCCTCTACGGCAACAGCGCCCAGGGCAAACAGATGCTCATCGCCCGGCGACTGGTGGAACGGGGCGTTCGTTTCGTGCAGGTCTGGGCCGGTGGTTGGGACCACCATCAGGATATTGAAACGAAGCTGTCGCAGAAGGCGGAGGAGATCGACAAGCCGCTCGCGGCCCTGCTGACGGATCTCAAGCAACGCGGGTTGCTCGACAGCACGCTGGTAGTCTGGGGCGGAGAGTTCGGCCGCAAACCGACAAAGGACCGCAACGGCAACGAAAAACCGGGTCGCGACCACAACAACCGCGCGTTCAGCACCTGGCTGGCCGGTGGCGGAGTGAAGGGCGGAACAGTTTACGGGGCGACCGACGAGTTCGGCGCGAAGTCGGTCCAGGACAAGGTCCACGTCCACGATCTCCACGCCACGATGCTGCATCTGCTGGGGTTCGATCACACCAAATTGACCTACCGTTCGAACGGCCGCGACTTCCGCCTCACCGATGTGGCGGGCAGCGTGGTGAAGGGAATCATCGCCTGACCGGAGAAACGAACCATGAAAAGCGTCTTCTTCACCACCATCGCCGCAACGATCGCCGCCGCGTCGGGGACCCTGTTCGCCGCAGACGAACCGACCCAGGCCCTGACCAAGGCGCAGACCGATTTCTTCGAGTCCAAGGTGCGTCCGCTCCTCGTGGACAAATGTTACAAGTGCCACAGTGCAACCTCCGAAAAGGTGAAGGGCGGGCTCCAACTCGATACGCGTAACTCGCTGCTGACAGGCGGCAACACGGGACCGGGGTTCATTCCCGGCAAGCCCGCTGAAAGCCTCCTGATCCGGGCGGTCAACGGCAGCGATCCCGATCTCCAGATGCCGCCCAAGGGCGAAAAACTGACGCCCCAGCAGGTGGCCGACCTGACCCAGTGGGTCCGCATGGGCGGGCCCGATCCACGGGTTGCATCTGCGGTTTCAACCACCAACGCCTACGCTGGAGTCGGCCGCCAACACTGGGCGTTTCAGCCCGTGAAGAAGCCCTCCGTTCCGGACGTGAAGACGACCGGCTGGGCCCAGACTCCGGTGGACAAGTTCATCCTGGAAAAGCTGGAAGAGAAGGGGATGAAGCCCAATCCGACGGCCGACAAGCGGACGTTGATCCGCCGCGCTTCGTTCGATCTCACCGGTCTTCCTCCGACCACCGATGAGGCGAACGACTTCATCGCGGACAATGCTCCGGACGCGTTTGCCAAGGTCGTTGATCGGCTTCTAGCTTCCTCGGCCTACGGGGAACGATGGGGCCGGCATTGGCTGGATGTGGCGCGTTACTCCGACACCAAGGGCGACGTGAAACGGCAGCGCGAGGACGTCCGCTATCCGCACGCGTGGACCTACCGCGACTACGTCGTCGACGCGTTCAACAAGGACAAGCCCTACAACCAGTTCATCATCGAACAGCTTGCGGCCGATCGTTTGCCCTCCGGATCCGACAAGAGTGTGCTGGCGGCGTTGGGCTTTCTCACTCTGGGCGACCGGTTCAACGGGA
>CANJSG010000225.1 GCA_947476875.1 Verrucomicrobiota bacterium
ATACGGCGGTCGTCGTGGGCGCGGGTCCGTCGGCGTCGATCACGTCGATCTCGCTGTAGAAGGTGTTGCCAAACGCATCGCGGGATTCCGTCCGGTCGATGTCGAGTAGAACGTAGCGGAACTTCCCAAGTGGTCCGGTGGTGTCCGTGACGGAGACCCCGTGTTGCCCGCCGCCGTCACCGTCCTTGGGGCGCGTGTCGACGCTGGCGACAAGTTTCCAGCCGCACGAGGCCGGGTCGGTGCCTTTTTTGGGCTCGGCTTTGAAAACATCGCCCCCGCCGTCCGCCGCATAGAGGCGGTAGACCTGCGGACCGCGGGTGCCGCCGTGCCAGGAGTAGGTGTTGACCTGCTTCACGGTGATCACCTTTCCGAGATCGATCTGGATCCGTCCGCCGTCGGTGCCCGCACGGAAGAAGAAGTTGGCCGCCGGCTCGTCTTCGCCCGTGGCGACGCGGCCGTCGTGAAGCACGGCGAGGTTTCCGCCGTTCTGGTCGCGGGCTCCGTCCACCAGCGTAAACTTGGCGGCGGTCGCGGCGTCGTTGTTGGCCGGGGCGGCGATGGGCTTGAAATTGAAGCCCGCCCCAGCCTCGCTGTGGACCGGGGTTACCTCGACTGTTGCCCGGGCCGAGGAACCGAGAAGGAGGAGCGCGGCAGTGGAGGCGAGAAGGTGGCGTGGTTTCATGAGGGGCCGTGACGAACCGGCTGAGAAGAATGTGTGTGTCTCCGCGTGATCGCCGCAAGCCGCCGGTTTTCGGCCGATGGCCGTCGGGGTTCTCGCTGGTTCAGAGTAGTCGCGTCTTGTCAGCGGAGGATCCCGGCCCTATCTCACGCAGAGCCATGCCTGAAGTCGAAATTCCAGAACACGTATCGGACGACCGCGAAAAGCGTATCGGCCTGACGATTGCCATCATCGCCATCCTCCTCGCGGTCGTTTCCAGCCTCGGCAAGGACGAGGACAACGAGAAGATCGTCGGCGAGGTGAAGGCCTCAAACGGATTTGCATGGTATCAGTCGAAGCGGATTCGGCAGGGGATGAACGACCTGTTCATCGAGCAGTTGAAGGTTGAAAGGCTCGGCACCGCGACGCCGGCCCAGTTGGAGGAGATGAAGAAGATCGAGGACAGGCTCGCGGCCAAGAACGCCGAGTATGTGAAGGAGAACGAGCAGATCCAGAAGGACGCCAAGCTTCAACAGGAGGGAGCGGAACATTCCGCCAAGACCGCCGATCGCTACAACAAGGCGGAGATATTCCTTCAGATCGGGGTCGTGTTCTGCTCGATCACGCTTTTGACCAAACGCCGGGGATTTTTCTACCTCGGGATCGTCCTCGCGATGGTCGGCGTGGGAGTCGGCGTCTCGGCGTTCCTGATGTGATGCTTGGCATCGCTTCCTCCGCGTGGCTACGCTCAATCCGCTGATGAAACCCCTTCGCCTTTTATTGCCGGCCGTGGCCGCGTTGAGCGCCGTCCAAGCCGGTGCCGTCAAGCTGCCCAATGGTTGGGAGTTCCGGTCGCGCGACCCGAAAGGGCAGGTCGAGTATGACCTCGCCCGCGGAGATTTCTCGTCGACCGGCGGCGCGGTGATCACGTTCCAGGGTGTCACGCTCACCGCCGATCGGTTGACCGGAAACCTGCTCAAGCAGGAGGTGCTCGCGGAGGGAGCCGTCTCGGTGGTGGGAAAGGGCGCGGCCTGGACCGGTGAACGCATCAACTACAACTTCACCACCGGCCAGATGTCGGCCGGCGAGTTCAAGGTCGGTCGCGATCCGCTCTTCGTTTCGGGCGCGGGCCTGAGCTTCGACAAGGACAAGAACGTCTATAGCGCGACCAACGCCGTCCTCACGACCGACAACTACGCCGAACCGGCCCACCGGCTGAAAGCCAAGGCCATCCGGATCGTGCCCGGACAGTATGTCGAGGCCGATGGCGCGACGCTGTATATGGGCGATCTGCCGGTGTTCTACTTCCCGCACTACTATCGCAGCCTCGAGCGGCACCCCTACAATTTCTCGTTCCTTCCGGGCTACCGCAGCCTCTATGGCGCGTATCTGGAGACGAAATTCAACTACGCGGTCAACGAGCATCTCGACGGCGCGATCCGGTTTGACCTGCGCGAGAAACGCGGCGTCGCCGTCGGGCCCGACGTCAATCTCCACCTCGGCCGCTTGGGCGAGGCCCGGCTCAAGTATTACATCGCCCGCGACGAGGAGCCCGGCCTCGACGTCCGGACTCCTGCCCAGCCGCTGCCGGACAACCGGCAGCGCCTGAACCTCAGCTACAGCGCGGCTCCCTGGACGAACTTCACCTTCCAGTCCGTCGTCCGCTACCAGCAGGACCCGTTCATCGTCCGCGACTTTTTCGAGAGCGAATACCGGCAGAACGTCCAGCCCAGCACGTTCGTCGAAGCCCAGAAAACCTGGCCGAACTGGTCGCTCGACGTGTTCGTCCAGCCGCAGGTCAACGAGTTCCAGGAAACCGTCCAACGCCTGCCCGATGTCCGTCTGACGGGCTATCGTCAGCAGCTCGGCGACTCCCCGTTTTTCTACGAGAGCGAAAGCTCCGTCGGTTACTACCAGAAGGATTTCGCCTACGAGTTGACCCCGTCATTCGCGGCTTGGCGCGGCGACAGTTTTCACCAGCTCCTGCTGCCGGAGACGTTCTTCGGTTGGCTCAACTTAACCCCGCGGGTCGGCGGGCGTTTCACCCATTACGCGGAAACCTACGGAGCCACGGCGATGGCGGACGACCAGGACCGGTTCGTCTTCAACACGGGCGCCGAGATGTCCTTCAAGGCGTCGCGCCTTTGGCGGGGCGCGGCCAACCGGACCTTCGATGTGGACGGCCTCCGGCACATCATTGAGCCGTCGTTGAACTACGCGTTCGTCCCGTCGCCGAACGTGTTGCCACCGGCGTTGCCGCAGTTTGATCCGGAGTTGCCGAGCCTGCGGCTGCTGCCCATCGAATACGCGGACTACAACTCCATCGACTCGGTCGACAGCCAGAACGTGCTGAGGCTTTCCCTGCGCAACAAGCTCCAGACCCGCCGCGCCGAAGGCGTGGACAACGTCGTCAACTGGGGCATCTACACCGATTGGCGGCTCAAGCCCCGGCAGGGACAGGCCGGGTTCTCCGACTTCTACAGCGACCTCGATTTCAAGCCGCGCTCGTGGATCACGTTCAACTCGATGGTCCGCTACGCCATCAACGACGGCCAGATCCGCGAATCGCTCCACCGCGTCTACATCCAGCCGAACGACGTCTGGCACCTGGCGCTGGGCCACCGCTACTTCGACGACCAGGCGACCTACGGGCCGAACTCGGGCCACAACCTTCTTTTCAGCAGCTTCTACTACAAGCTGAACGAGAACTGGGCCTTCCGGACTTCGCACCATTTCGAGGCCCGGGACGGCGTGATGGAGGAGCAATACTACACGCTCTATCGCGACCTTCGCAGTTGGACGAGCGCACTGACCCTGCGGATGCGCAACAACCGGGTCGGCGAAGACGATATCACCGTCGGCGTGGCCTTCTCGCTCAAGGCGGCTCCTCGCTACCGCGTCGGCCAGGACCGCGATGAACCGACCACGTTGTTCGGCGGCTGATTCGGCGGTGATCTTCCGATGAATCCGCCGCTGACTGCCCCCGACGTCCACCATGTCCGTGCCGCGGAGGGCTGGATGGAGCTGGGCTGCCGGGATGAAGCGGAACTGGAGTTGGGACGCGTGTCCGTCCTGAACCGGCATCATCCGGATGTGCTGGAGACCGAATGGAGCGTCACTGCGGCGCGCATGGACTGGAACCGGGGCGTCGTCATCGGGGAGCTTCTCGTCACGTTGTATCCCGAGCGTGCCAACGGCTGGCTGCACCGGGCCTATGCGCTAAGACGGGCGGACAACGGCGGACTCAGCCGGGCGCGGGAATCCCTGTTGCCCGCGCCGGAACAGTTCCCGGATGAACCGGTCATCCCCTACAATCTCGCGTGCTACGCCGCGCAGATGGGCGAACTCGACGAAGCACGGAAGTGGTTGAGGCGCTCGGTGGCGGTTGGCCGTTTCGAAAAAATCAAGGCGATGGCCCTGGCTGACCCGGATCTTGCTCCGCTTTGGGACGAGATCCGGCTTTGGAAGAGAGCCCAGTTGGCCTGAGCGGAGCAATTGCTTCCTTCGCCGTCTTCCGGCAAGCTGCCAGGCCATGCCTGAAAGCGGCGACTCATCCATCGATAATCTCTGGCGCGAATACGCCCGCATCTTCCGTGACTGGGACGATCTCATGATCGCCCGCTGGATGGCGCAGACCCTTGGCCAGTTCGAGAGCCGCACTTGGCGCCTGTCGCATCCCCTGATGGGCTCGTATCGTCTCGCTTGTCAGGTCGTCCAGGATCGCGGCCTGAAGCTGAACCGTCTTGTGACCGTCCCCGGGGCCTATGCGGTGGCGGAATGCTGCAGCCAGCCAATGCTGCCGCTGCTGACGCGGGATATCGTGGAATCGGGACTGGTCTGCCAGCATTGCGGTGGAACCGCCGTTACGTTTGACGATCTTCCCGAGAGGGCGAAACCCGCCATCCGCGACTGGTCCGACCGATATGCCCCGGTCCATCAGGTAGCCCACTGGGACGACCGTGAACGGAAGGTTTCCAAGAACTACGACAAGGCCTTCGAGAACGCGGCGTTGAAAGCCGAGGAACTCCTCAAGGAAGCGGGCACCGAGATCGCGCCTCTCCTGCTGGGCATCTATCCGACGATCGTCTGGGAGGACCAGGACGAGTGCCTCGACGTCGTTCCTGAGGACATCGTGCTGTGTCCCTGAGGCGATTCATCAAGTGGTGCGCGATCGCGTTGGGCGTCCTTCTCGTCCTGCTCGTGGTGGCGTTGCTGGCGGCGGGCCCCGTGATGAAACGAATCGCGCTGTCCGCGATCCAGCGACAGACCGGCCTTGTGCCGACGGTGGAACAGTTCGACTACAGCCCGCGGTCCGGCGTCCTTCACTTGGAGGGTTTCCGGTTGCATGAGTCTGTGACCAATGGCGGCCGTCTTGTCGTTGATCTTCCGGAATTGCACATCGAAGTGGATCCCACCGCCGCCGAACGTCAGGAACTGCGCTTCCGAGAAATCCGGCTGAACCTGGCCGAGGTATCGCTTTCGACCAATCAGATCGGCGGTGACCTCGATCGGATGGTCAAGCAGCTCGACCGCAACGGCCCGGCGAACCAGCTCGGAGGCCTCAAGTTCGCCGGGATCGACCGGCTTGTCCTGACGCTTGGCACCGTCAAGGTTCCGGACGCCTCGTCGCCGGGCGGGATCCGGACCATTCCATTCAACCTTCGGAGCCAGACGTTCACCAATGTCACGACGACCAACCTCGAATCGATCGTGATGTATCTCGGGATCAAGGCCGGGGCCGGTTTGCTCTTCGGCCGGTGATCGATCTGGAGAATCCGGCTTGTTTTCAATCGGCTTTCGCGGTCGGTTCTTCCCGTGCCCACCGTCAATTTTCAACGCCCTGCCATCGGGGTTTCGTCGACAGCCCTCGGAGTGTCTTGGCGCACGCTCTTTCGGCAACTGGCCTGTCTCTTGGTTTTTGCCGCCCTGACGACGTTGTCTGCGGCGGCTACGAATCAGCCGAACGTGCTGTTCATCCTCTGTGACGATCTTCGGCCCGACGCGCTCGGCTGCTACGGCTCGAAGAACGTGAAGACTCCGAACATCGACGCGCTTGCCAAGGGTGGTGTCAGGTTTGCGAATGCCTTCTGCACCACGTCGCTCTGTTCTCCCAGTCGTGCGAGCATTCTGACCGGCCTTTACGCGAGCCGGCATGGAGTCCGGGACAACTTAACCGAGCTGCCTGCTTCGCTGCCGCATTGGCCCGGTCGATTGAAGGAGAGCGGCTACACCACCGCCTACATGGGCAAGTGGCACATGGGCGAAAACAACGACGCGCCCCGGCCTGGCTTCGACTCGTTCATCACCCACAAGGGCCAGGGCAAATACTTCGACACCGAATGGAACGTGAACGGTGAACGCACCGAAACGCCCAAGGGCTACTACACCCATGTCGTCACGGACTACGCCCTCGACTGGCTGAAGAAACGCGAGACAGGCAAACCGTGGGCGCTCTGCATCGGGCAGAAGGCGCCGCACTCGTTTTATCTGCCCGAGCAGAAATACGAGCATGCCTTCGACAACGTGCGCGTTCCCTATCCGGCCAGCGCGTCCGCCCTCGACGGCAAGCCGGACTGGATCAAACAGCGCCTCGACACGTGGCACGGGATCTACGGACCGTTGTTCGAATGGCGGAAGGAGTTTCCCGATCGCCGTCCC
>CANJSG010000226.1 GCA_947476875.1 Verrucomicrobiota bacterium
GATTTTGCGCCTGTGGTCCCGGATAGCCGCCCTGGTCGCCCGTCTCGTCCGCCGCTCTCCCACAACTTTCTCCGGACCATCCCAGGCCAAGCCATCATACGCATCCGTCACGCCGCTCCAAAACACCCGTTCTTTGACGGGCTGTTAGCTGTGGTGGTGGTGGCGCTGTTCGCCACGTAGACGGTTCCGAAGAATGGGCTGCCGGGATTCTTGTTCACGGCCACGCCGCGGGGCGAGTTGAAGCCGGCGTTGATGTTGTTATCGTCGCTGACCCGGCGAAGTGCGCCGTGTTTATATCCGAGGTTGAAGTTCTGGGACACCTCGACCGAATAGGCGCCCACAATGACTGCATTATTCGTCACGAGTCCCGCGGCCCTTGCGCCGAGGTCGTTCGTCGTGGCGCCACCGTTTGAAACCACCTTCACCGAGTCGGCGGCTTCGTTTAGGCGGAAGATGATTTGGGAGCCGGTGTTCGTCAGACCGGAGGCGTAGGGCGTTGCATGGGCGCTGCCTGTTGCAACGAGCGCTGCACATGCAATGGCCGCCTGCTTGAGGAAGCGGCGTAGGCCGGGAGTTGGGGATTTCATCTTGGTTGGCATGAGGTGGGGTGGAATTGCGAGCCGATCCACATCCATTTCCCCCTGAAGAGATGGGTCAGGGAATGGTGGCCGTGGGTGCTCACGAGCTAGTGTGAATCTGTCCGTTGGGCGCGAAAGCGAAAGAGTTTTCTTTGGCTGGTCTACTTAAGTAGCAACCCACTATTGCCCTTGGGTATTTGGGTTTTTGCGGCCGTTTCCCATGCGACGAGATTTGCCCATCTGCCTGCTTGTTTATGGTCCGGCAGGGCGATTCGCGACATGCATGGCGCGGGCGCGGGAAGAAATTTGCGTCGAGCTCGCCAGTGTGGACACTTGAAGCCGATGAAGGCCTGTTTTCGATCCATTGTTTCGTTGCTGCCGGCGGCTGTGCTGGCGGTCGCTCCGCTGTCGTCGGCTGCCTGGGACTACGAGGGGCACCGAATGGTGAATCAAATCGCTCTCGCGTCGTTGCCGAAGGACTTTCCAGCATTTGTCCGCGAACCGGCCGCCGCGGAGCGGATCGCCTTCCTGTCCGGGGAAGCGGATCGCTGGCGCAACAGTCCGGATGCGGCGCTGCGGCACGTCAACGAACCCGACCATTTCTTTGACCTCGAGGACCTTCAGCCGCATGGGCTGTCGCTGACGAACTTGAACCCGTTTCGCCACGTTTTCACCGTGGCTTTGGCTGAGGGCAGAAAGGCTAATCCGTCGGCGGTTCCTGCGGTTTCCGAAGCGCGGAACCAGAACCAGAACCGGCAATTGATCGGATTCCTGCCGTGGTCGATTGCGGAGAACTACGCCAAGCTGAAATCAGGATTCTCCTACCTGAAGGCGTTCGAAGAGAACGGCACTCCTGATGAAATCGAGAACGCCAAGCAGAACATCGTCTACATCATGGGAGTGATGGGGCATTACGCCGGCGACGCCGCCCAGCCGCTCCACACGACCCGCCACTACAACGGGTGGGTCGGTGCGAATCCCTCCGGCTACGCCACCAACACGACCTTTCATTCATGGATCGACGGCGGATTCAACATTCGGAGCGGACTCCAGCTGGAGGAGCTCTCCGGCAAGGTGCGTCCGGCCAAGGCGTTGTTCGATACGATTGCGCCGCCGAACCGGCCCCACGATGTATTCTCCGTCGCCGTAGGCTTCATCGTCGCCCAGCACGCCATGGTCGAACCTCTCTACCAGCTTGAGAAGGAACGAAAACTTTCGGGCGAGACGGGAACCGAAGCGGAAGGGAAAGCATTCATGGGCGGTCAGCTCCTCAAGGGCGGACAGTTTCTGGGAGACCTTTGGATCACTGCGTGGAAAGAGGCGACTCCGGACACGTTCCTGAAAGCCCAGTTGATCAAGCGGAAGCTGGGGGGAAAAGGCCGGTGAAAAGGATGTCCCGACGAACTGGCATTGCTCTTGCGATCAACTAGATTTTGCCGATCCGAAGTTCGCCCCCTATGGACAAGTTGCTGCTAATCGATGACGAGACCGACGTTCAATACTCCTTCAAACGGATCTTTGATTCCCCGGAAATCGAACTGACCACCGCCGACAGCGGCGAGGCCGGATTGGAGTTGATCCCCAAGCTCCGCCCCGATCTCGTGATCATGGACATCCGGATGGGCGGACTGAACGGTCTCGAGACTCTGCGGCGCATCCGCCAGATCGATGCCCGGCTGCTGGTCATCATGATGACCGCCTACGGCACGACCCAGACCGCCATCGAGGCTATGAAGCTGGGCGCCTATGACTATCTCCTCAAGCCGTTCGACGTCCCCAAGCTGAAGAACATCGTCTTTGGAGCCCTCAAAGCTGCCCGGGACATGCGTCAGGTCGTCGCCTTCCAGCCCGAACTGGAAGCCGAGGATGTGGACATCGGCGTCGTGGGTCGCAGCGACCCGATGCAGAATGTCTTCAAGATGATCGGCCAGTTGGCCGGGTCTAAGGCGACCGTGCTGATTACCGGCGAAAGCGGCACGGGCAAGGAGCTCGTCGCCCGGGCGATCTACCAAAATGGCGACCGGAGCACCCAGCCATTCTTGGCCATCAACTGCGCCGCGATTCCGGAGAACCTGCTCGAGAGCGAACTATTCGGCCACGAAAAGGGCGCATTCACCGGAGCCGCCGCGATGCGCATCGGCAAGTTCGAACAGTGCAACAACGGCACCATCTTCCTCGATGAGATCGGCGACATGTCGCTGCCGACCCAGACGAAGATCCTCCGGGTTCTCCAGTCCGGCACCTTCGAGCGGGTCGGCGGCAACCAGCCCGTGCAGGTAGACGTGCGTGTCATCGCCGCGACCAACCGGCCGCTGGAGCAGGCCGTGGCGGCCAAGGAATTCCGCGAAGACCTCTTCTATCGGCTTAACGTCATGCGCATTCAGCTTCCGCCGCTGCGTGAGCGTTCGACGGACATCCGGCTGCTGGTGACCTATTTCCTGAGGAAGTTTGCCAACGCGAACCACCAGGTCCGTCCTCGGTCGATCGCCGAAGATGCGATGGCGATCCTCGAGCGCTACCGCTGGCCCGGCAACGTGCGCGAATTGGAAAACGCCGTCCTCCGGGCATCGGTGGTCGCCAAGGGCGACGTCCTGCTCCCTGCGGATCTGCCTCCCGAGATCTGCGCCGCGGTCGCCACCGGATCCCCGGTCGCCCCGGCACCCATTGCGGCGGGGACATCCGGCGTTCCTTCGAGCGAACCGGGCGGGTCGGTGTTGTCATCCTCGGGGCCGACGGACATGGCGGGATTGTCGCGGATGCTCTTCGACTGGGCCCGGCGGGATCCGAAGCTGAAGATCCTTCCCAGCATCGAACGGGAAATGGTCATCAACGCCCTGCGCGAAACCAAGGGCAACCAGGTCCAGGCCGCAAAGCTTCTGGGCATCACCCGCGCGACGTTGCGCAAGCGGGTCGAGAAGTTCGGCATCAAGCAGGAACTTTCCATCGCCTGATTTTCCTCCTCAAAAGCAGAACCCCGCCGGGATTTCCGGCGGGGTTCTCGTTTGAAATGACGGTCGGCTTAAGGCTTACGGCTTGGGTTTGGTCCAGTCCTTCTCGGGCTTGGCCGAGTTCCAGACGGTCTTCGGATCTTCGCCCGAGATCACGGACGATGTTTTGAAGAACTCCGTCGGGCGCTGGCCGCTCTGGTAGTCGTCTTTGCTGATGATCGTCGGGGTGACGAACATCACGAGGTTGCGTTTGTTGCGTTCCTTCGAGTTCTTGCGGAAGGCTGCACCGAGGCCGGGGATGTCTCCCAAGATGGGGACCTTGCTGTTCACGTCGGACTTCGAGTCGCTGACGAGTCCGCCGAGGACAAGCGTGTAGCCGTCCGGCACGACCGCCTGGGTGGTGAGGCGGCGGCGGGAGAAGATCGGCGCGGTGCTCAGCTTGCCGCCCAGGGTGGCGATGGCCGGCGTGAGTTCCTGATCGGAGATCTCGGGTTTCAAATCGAGGAAGATGTTCGAGTCGCCCTGCATGCGGGGAGTGACGAGGAGTTTGATGCCGACTTCATTCAGGGTCCGGCCGCCGACGGACAGGTCGTAGTTCGGCTTCACCGCGGAAGCCGGGGCGCCACCGGCACCGCCGGGAGCCAGGCTTTCCTCGAAGACGGGCACGTTGCGGACGACGGAGAGTTCGGTCTGGATGCCTTCCATCGTGACGGCGCGCGGCGTGGCGAGCGACTCCGTGTCGGAGTCGGAGTTCAGGAAGGACAGCGTGGCGCGGACACCTTCCGCGGAGAGGATGCCGATGTTCGGGTTGAATCCCTTGGCCGTGTCGAGCAACACGCGCGGGGCACTGGAAAGCGCGTCATTTCGAGGAAGGGCGCTGGAGCTGGCTTCGACGGAGGCCCCGCCGCCTGCGGCCGTGAGGAGCGAGCTGTTGCCGAAGGTGAGCTTCTGGGCGGAAAGTGTGTCCGACCAATCCAGGCCCTTGGCGGATCGCGGATTCTTGGCGGTTTCCAGGAAGCGCGCTTCGATCATGAACTGGGGAAGGCTCCGGTCCAGTTTGCGGACGAAATCCTCGATGGTCGCGAGCTCCTTCTCAGTGGCGAACACGACGAGTTGGCCCGTCCGGGGATCGGGCAGGACGCGGCTGCTTTTTCCTATCAGGGGCTGGACGAGCGCGACGATGTTCGTGGCCTGGGTGAACTTGAGGTTCACGATGCGGCTGACCAGGGGCTCGGCGGCGGCGGCATCCTTGAGGGTGACACGGCCGATCTTGGTGCGCGGATCGGAAAGGAACTGGAGGCCGTAGTTGTCGAGCACGGCGAAGAACGCCTGGGCGGCCGTCACGTTCTCAAAGCGGAACGTCACGGTCGCGAGCGCGTTGGTCCGCCCGTCGGCTGTCACGGTGGGTGTCGTGATCCGCGGGTCGAACTGGAAATTGATGCCCGACTGGCGACCGAGGGATTCGAGCGTCGACGTCAGCGCCGCGCCTTCCATCTGGATCACCGGGATCACCTCGCCGGCGCCGAGGTTGACCTGGCCGGTCGAGTCCGACGCGCCGGCTCCTGCGGACGGTTCGGCTGCGAGCGCCCCGAACGGCAGCAGCGCGATGGCTGCAAGCGTCGGCAGGATTCTGTTCTTGAATGAGTTCATCATAGTGCTGTTGCTCCCCTTAGCTGGAATGGTTCCCAAGTCCTGTTTTCTGTCATTTCTGAGAACCCGAACTGCGCAGGACGCGTTTTTCGGTCTCCCCTGAAAGTGTGATTGTGACCGTCTTGTCCGTGATCTCGTGCACCGTGATCCTGGTCGATCCCCCGGTCTCGAGCTGCACGGACGCCTCCTCGTTGAGGCCGAATGTCCGGCCGTTGATCACGGCGAGGCGGTTGGCCACCAGGCCGCGAAGCCGCAGCTGGCTGAAGATGTTCCTGGGCGGCTGGGCGGCCTTGGGGTTCTTTTCCAGAGCCGGGAAGCGGGATGCCGATCTCGGGTAGAACGGATCGAGGGCCCCGGGAGTTGCCGGGTCAAACACCGAGACTCTCTCGTAGACCATCGTGGGGATGGCCGGTGGAGGCTGATTCGTGGCCGTGACCACCGCCGGCGGCGGAGCCGGGGCTGCGTCGGGCGCGGGCGCGGGCGCGGCCTGCGCAGTGAGGGTGGCCAACGTAAGCCCAAAAGTAAGGATGAAAGCTCTCATGATCAGTTCGAGGCGGTGGAGATCGCCGGGGGCAACGGCTTGATCGGGGTGATGAGGTCGAAGCGGAATTCCAGGCGGTTTCTGCCCTCGCCGGACGGTGAGAGCTCGATGTTCTGGACGCGGATGAACGGGTAGCGGTTCTCCATGTGGGCGATGAACCGGCCGAAGTCCTGGAAGCGTCCGGAGCCGCGGATCGAGAACGCGGCCGCGCGATAGGGGAATTTCGTCAGCACACCGATGTCGACGACCGCTTCGCGGCTGTAGACGGGGATGGAAAGGTTGAACGGCGGAACCTCCCGGTTCATCACCCCGATCACCCATGCATACATGTCGCCGGTGGCCATCGCGTCCTCCAGTTCGGTGATGGTGGCGCGTTTGGCGACCAGTTCGTCGTGGAGAGTCGCGCGGTTCTTGGTCAACCGTTCGGCCTTCTTCAGCTTCTCGCCCATTTCGGTGCGGCGCTTCTCGATCGACTTGAGGCGCTCGTTCATGCCCTCGACGATGCCGAACCAGATGCCGGCGCAGATGGCGGCC
>CANJSG010000227.1 GCA_947476875.1 Verrucomicrobiota bacterium
CTCGCCCATGACCACTTCATCGGCGCGGAAGTCGATGAGATGGCTCAGGCCGTCGCTGACGTAGTTCCTTCCGGCACGGATGCCCTCGCACCAGTCCTCGTAAGTCCATTTTTTCCCGAGTTTCACGTAGCTGCGGCCCAGGCCCACTCGCTCGCTGTAGATGCAGGGGAAATCCGTCTCGCCGCTGATGCGGGTGCGGAAGCCGGCGTTCAAGGTCTGATACCAGATGTTCAGTTCCCACGGATACGGCGTGTCGACGGTGGAGAGGAAATCCACGGCGGGAACGAGTTTGCCGGCTGGCCCGGGAACCTCGTGGGTCACGTCGACGATGTATTCGTTCGCGCCGATGCCGTTGAACGGGGGGATGGTGAAATTGGGCAGCGCGGTCGAATCCACTTCGAGTCCCCAGCCGCTGTGTGCAGGACCGACGAGGGCGCCCTGGGCTTTGGCCCACTTGAGCGTATTGAGCCCGAGCTTCGGCCAATGGCCCGTTGAGTCGCCGCCGGGATACATCTGCTCCTTGAGGCGAAGCAGGCAGAGGTGGCCGGATTCGTGGGAACCGAATCCGCTCACTTCGACGTCGTAGCGGAGGATCCAGGGCCATGCGGAAACGACGTCGTCCTTGCCCGTGAAAAACTTCTTCTGGTAGTCGAAGCACGGTCCCCAAGTGAGGTTCGCCCCGACCTTGAGATCCTCGCCGAGGATATGGCGCATCATGTCGGGCGCGTGCACGCCTTCGGTGGGTTTCGTGTAGTGGGCGCATCCGGCGGCGTGGATGTGATGATCGCCGGAGATCCAGCCGAGGATGGCCGGATCGATCCAGCGCCGGACCTTGAAAGACCACTCGTTCTTTCCGGGCTTCACCTTCAGTTGACGGGTTTCGGGAATCGATTCGGGGCCCCGCGCGAACTGCACCGTGTAGGTGCCGGTCGGGAGCCGGAGCGTTTCGCCGTCTGCCCGGTAGACCTGTTGATGGAAAAAGAAGTCGGGCGCGAGGCGTTTGGACATCGCCGGGAACACGTGTCCCAACCGATCGGTGATGAGAAGCTGGCCGGTCACGGGTTGCCCGTGTTCATCGAGGATCTTCAGGGCCACCTCGTGGGCCGGTTTGCAGTTGAAGAGAACGTCCGCCTCGGAGCGAAACCCGAGATCTTGTGTGCCTTGGCCGACGTTGAAGGAAACCTTGGCTTCGCGTTTTCCAGCGTCGCGGGAATAGAGCTGGATCACCCGGTATTCGACCGACAACCCGCTCAGGTCCTTGACCAGCGGCTGGGCTTTGAAGACATCGAGATCCAGCCATAGGTCGGCGGTCTTCGAGGCCGGGGCGTTTGCGACGCGTTGGGCTTGGGGGCTGGTGGCGCGCAACTCGGCGGTGGTGCCGGCTTCGTTGAGCACCCGGACGAGGAAGGTCGTCCATCCGCCTTCCACGAGGTCGGCGGCGGCTTGATCCCGGGCAACCTTGACGCGCATCTCCGGGTTGATCGTGACCGTGAAGAGGGTTTTGGGAGCGAGCGCCGCCTCGAGTTTTTCGACCGCCTTTTCAGATGAACTCTCGGCTAGGGCTTCATTCACCGACTTCAGTTGAGCAGCGTCCAGAGGTGCGCCGAGCGAATCGAGGGTTTCCAATACGCGGCGAACCTGGGCGCGCAGCGGTTGGAGATCGGGGGGCGGCACATCGGCCTGCGTTTGTTCCAACGCCGCCACGAACATGACCGCGATGGCGAGGACGGAGGTCAGGCGGGACGATGCGCGCGTCTTCACGGGAGCAGCTTGGTTTGCTTGAGCAGAGGCGTGAGGGCTTCGGCGTAGCGGGTGTAGCCGGCCTTGTTGGGATGGAGCAGGTCGGGGAACTCCGCCTTCTTGGCATTGCCGGCTTCGTCCGCGAAGATCGTCCAGGCGTCGCAGCGGACGAACGAGGAGTCGGACTTGATGAGATCATCCACGAGCATGTTCAGTCTGGTGATGATCTCACGCGGGCGCTTCTTCGACGGATCGCTGGGCATGACCGACGCCACGATGACGGGCATCGTCGGGTTGGACTTCTTCAGCGACGCCAGTATCAGCTTCACGTTGCCGGCGATGGTCTCGGCATCGGAGCCTTCCTCGATGTCATTGGTGCCGATCAGGAGCACGACGCCTTTGGGGTGGAGGTCGAGCACGTCTTCCTTGAGCCGAAGAATGACGCCGCGCGTCGTGTCCCCGCTGATGCCGCGGTTGGCGACCTTCATCCCGGGAAAGCTATCACCCATGCTGTCGCCCCAGCCCTGGGTGATCGAATCACCGAGGAACACGACGGCGCCTTTGTCCTGTTCGACGCGCTTGGACCAACCGATGCGCTTCTGGCGCCAGAGGCTCTTGAACCAGTCGTAACGCCTGATCGGGCCGGCACCGGGGATCCCTTCGTCCGTTGCAGGAATCCTCGCGATGGCCGGGATCGGCGGAACCGTCGCCTTCACGACGAACGAGTCGGGGGTGCCGCGCTTCTGTGCGAACATCCATGGAAGGAATTCCGGTTCGGCGTAGGCGGCGTCCCAGGAGTTGTGGCCCAGTCCCCAATACTCGAAATACTTCGGCTGGCCTCCGGCGGCGCGAATGGCGGCCACCATGTTCCGGGAACGAATCGTCTTCACCGTCGTGTCGTCGTCGGAATGGAAGACCCAGAGCGGGGCTTTCGCGGCCTTGGCGGCGACGGCCTCGTCTCCGCCGCCGCACACCGGGGCTCCTGCGGCGAAGCGGTTCGGGAATCGGGTGATCAAGTCCCACGTCCCATAACCGCCCATGCTCAGGCCCGTGACGTAGACGCGGTCGGTGTCGATCGGGAGCTCCTTTTCCAATGAGTCGAGCAGGGCGATGACGAGCTGCATCGATTCGCTCGGCTTCTCCGGCTGCATTCCCTTGTCCGCGCCCCACGGCATGTCGACCCACTGTTTGTTCGGAGGGCACTGCGGGGCGATGACGTAGGCGGGGAACTTCGCCCGGTTCTCACGGTCGAGGTAGAGCTTGGTTCCGTTCTTCAGCTGGGCCGTGTTGTTTGTGCCGCGTTCACCGGCGCCGTGCAGGAAGACCACGAGCGGAAGCTTACCCGATGGACTCCCCGTCGGCTTGAGGAGCTGGTAGGGCAGGGATCCGCCGTTGGCGCCGTTGAACACATGGGGCTCAAAGGCTCCGTCCGCGGCCAACAGGGACGCCGCCAGCGAGAACAGCGCGATCAATGACGGGAATGTCTTCATGGGATGATCTCTGAGCTCTAATCGATCACTGCGCAACCTTGACCCGCATCTGCAGCGTGTAGGCGCTCTTGCTGGCGGTGATGAAAAGGATGTTCCGCTCCGATCCGCCGAAGGTCACGTTGGCCGTCCAGCTTTTTGCAACGTCGATCTGCTCCCGCTTTTTGCCGGTCTTGTCGTAGACGCTCACGCCCTTGCCGGTGAGGTAGACATTGCCCTCGGCGTCGAGCGTCATGCCGTCGGAACCCTGTTCGCAGAACAACTTCTTGTCGGAAAGCGATCCATCCTTCTGCACGGCGAACGAGTAGGTCTTGCCCGCGCCGATGTCGGCGACGAAGAGCGTTTTGCCGTCGGGGCTGCCAATGATTCCGTTCGGTTGCTTCAGATCGGTCGCGACGGGTTTCACCTCCTTGTGGTCGGCCGACACGAAGTAAACATGCTGCCCGGCCTGCTGCATCATCGGGTCGCGCTTCCAGTAATCGCGTTTGTAGAGCGGGTCGGTGAAGTAGAGCGCGCCGTCGGGGCGGATCCAGAGGTCGTTGGGGCCGTTGAGGAGTTTTCCTCCGAAGTCCTTCACGAGGACGGTCGCCTTCTTCTCGGGGCTGATCGACCAGAGTTCGTTCTTCTCGTCGGCGCAGGCGATGAGGTTGCCCTCGCGGTCGAAATACATGCCGTTGGCGCGGCCGGCGGGCTTGAGCCAATCGGACAAGGCGCCGGTCTTCGCGTCCCATCTGACGATGCGATCGTTGGGCTGGTCGGTGAAGTAGACGTTGCCGACGGAATCCGCGGCGGGACCCTCGGTGAACTTGAAGTCGGCGGGCAGCCTCTCAAGTTTGGCTCCGGCGGCGATCAGGCTTTGTTGGGCGCAGAGAGTGTCGGCGGCAAAGGAAAGTCCGGCGACCACAAGGGCGGAGAGAAGGGAACGTGTTTTCATCGGCGGCGAATATCAGGTGTATCGGGCACAGCGCAACCGGCCGTGGCACCAAGGTCAATCTCCAACGCGACCCACGTGGATCCACCGGCACGCTGATCGGAAACCAATCCACAAGTGCTTGGCCGGTGGTCACCCGTTCCTCCAGCATGCCCGCGTGGCGAATGAAACTCCCGACACCCATTTCAAAGGCTGGGCAAAACCCGGTCCGATCGCGCCCGGTCACGCGCTAGGCACCTCCGCGGGGGAAGGCGAGACGCTCGATGCGATCAGCGGGCACTTCCGGTTGTTCCAGCTCAAGGACGGCCACCGCTTCTCCACCGACGATATTCTCACGGCCTGGTATGGCGCGTCGTGGTGTCCGACCGCTCGGACCTCTCTCGATCTGGGCAGCGGTATCGGAACCGTCGGATCCATCTGCGCATGGCGACTCCCCGGCGCGCGGTTTGTCACGGTCGAAGCGCAGGCCGTGAGCGTCGCGCTGGCGAAACGGTCCGCGGAGTTCAACGGGATCGCCGATCGCTACGAGATCCGGACCGGCGATTTCCGGGATGCCGGCGTCCTTCGAGCCGAAGAGCGTTTCGATCTGGTCACCGGTAGCCCGCCGTATTTTCCAACGGGGACCGGCGTGGAGAGCGACCATCCGCAGAAGCTCGCGTGCCGCTTCGAACTCCGCGGAACCATCGCCGACTACTGCACCACGGCGGCAAAACACCTTGCGCCCGGCGGCTTCTTTGCCTGCGTGTTTCCTACGGACCAGAAACAGCTTGAACGCGTCATGCAGGGCGCGGCCGACTCAGGATTGGTGATCGTTCGACGGCGACCCGTCGTCTTTCGCGAAGGCGAGCTACCCCTCGTCGCGCTCTTCGGCCTGATGCGCACCGGCGATCTGCCGGAGTGGTTCCGCGGCCAGTCGTGGGTGGAACCTGATCTGATCATCCGTCGCAAGGACGGCAGCATTCATCCCGAATACTCCGCGGTGAAACTCGCCATCGGGTTTCCGCCGTAGCAGAGCATTCCGGAGCGCAGGCTTCCAGGCCGCAGCCGCTTGGACGGAGCGACTGCGCTCGAACGTTCGCAGGACGAACGCGGGTTTTTGGACGCGCTTTGCAGGTAGGGCGCGGCCCGTCTGGCAGCACCTCCCGCCAAGCCTCCGTTGCGTTTCCTGAAATTCATCCGTCTCCTGAGTCCCCACAGGTCGGGTCTTGTTCATTTTGGGCTTCCCGCGAAAAACTTTCTCGTCACCCGCAAGCCACAAGGCGGCTCGCCGCCCGGGCATCACCCTACCAACTTCGTGCTCTTCGTGTCCTTTGTGGTTGAAACTCCATTTCCCCTTTCCCTGACGTTCCGAAAGAAACTCAAACAAATATTTTGCACCCCTTCCCGTCATCGTGTTAGCCGAAGTGTCCTCCCAAGAAGGACGTTCCACAAAAATACCCGCGCCGCCGACCGCTGGCCGGATTTTTCAGGGATAATTTTTCAGGAGCCTGTCATGGCCATGAACAAACCTTCGCCCAAGGACCAGACCACCCCGGATAAGAGTTTGGCGTGCCGGCCAACGTCCGCCTGCCCGGCGCCGTCCACGCCAGCACGGGGCAGGCTGGAAGCCGGCGCTGCCTTGAAGCTGTATCGTTCCTCCTTCGCTCCTTCATGGTTCCAACCGTCCTTTCCCATTTCCCGATTTCTCCTATCCAAATTTCCCCTAGGACGTTCTCCCAAGCCGCCCGTTGCGTTTGCACAAACCATCCCGGCTCCAGCGGCAACGAGGGTCGGCTCCAGTTCACCACAAGCTTCCCGCGAGGAACTCTCTTGTCATCCGCAGCCCACAAGGCGGCTCGCCGGGAGGCTTCGCGCTACCGCCTGTGTTGGTAGGGCGCAGGCTCCGGCCAAGCCGCCGTCTGCGCGAACTGATGACGAGATGGCTTCGGCGGCAACGCGGGTCGGTTCCTGTTCACCACAAACTTCCCGCGAGGAGCCCTCTTGCCATCCTCAGCCCACGAGACGGCTCGCCGGGAGGCTTCGCCC
>CANJSG010000228.1 GCA_947476875.1 Verrucomicrobiota bacterium
CTCTTGCCTGCCCCGGAATGCCGGTGGCTTTGGGATGGAAAGGCTGCCAGACAGAAACATCGGGCCACGTTCCTACCTCAAGACTTCCTTGGGCAGGCAAGAGGCCCGCCCTACCTTGGAAGTTTTTTCGGATCTGTGTCCATCCGTGTCCATCTGTGGTTGTTGAACCATGTTCCCCAAGTCCCAACTCTGGCTCCTTCTCGCGCTGGCCGTGGCCGGTAGCTTGGCCGCGTTCTCGGGCCGGATGGATCCCTACCTGCTCGACGTCGCCATGGGCGTCGGCATCAACCTGATTCTCGCCGTCAGTCTGAACCTGATCAACGGCTTCACCGGCCAGTTCTCCCTCGGGCACGCCGGCTTCATGGCTGTTGGCGCCTACACGTCGGCCACTCTGACCACCACGCTCGCAGCGAAGCTGCTGCCACTGGTCGGCGGGCAGCCGTGGATCTTGTTTCCAATCTCACTGGTGATGGGTGGATTGTTGGCAGCCTTGGCTGGACTGGCGGTCGGTGCGCCGTCGCTGCGGTTGAAAGGGGATTACCTCGCCATCGTCACGTTGGGTTTCGGCGAGATCATCAAGGTGATCCTCCAAAACATGGATTTTGTAGGTGGGGCGCGCGGCCTGACTGGTATCCCGTCCGGTATTCCTCCTTACACGCAGATCGTCACTTTTTGGACGATCGCCGGCGCGGCCATCACGGTCTACGTCGTCTGGGGCCTGCTGAACTCGACCTATGGCCGCGGCTTCCTCGCGGTGGCCGATGACGAGATCGCCGCCGAGTCGATGGGTCTGAACACGACGCGCTACAAGATCACGGCGTTCGTGGTGGGATCGTTCTTCGCCGGCGTCGCCGGTGGCCTCTATGCCCACGTGAAGGGCTACATCAACCCCGGTGGCTTCGACTTCAACAAGAGCATCGAGATCGTCGTCATGGTCATCCTCGGCGGCATGGGCCGGCACGTCGGCGTGATCATCGCCGCGATCCTGCTGACGGTCGTGCAGGAACCGCTCCGCAAACTCGGCGACTGGCGCATGATCCTCTACGCGCTGCTCCTGATCATCCTCATGCTCACGCGCCCTCAAGGCCTGTTCACCTGGCCATTGTGGAAAAGAAAGACGTCTTGAAACCACAGATGGACACAGATCAACACAGATGGGCTTCA
Source organism: Verrucomicrobiota bacterium (assembly GCA_947476875.1). Classification (GTDB taxonomy): domain Bacteria; phylum Verrucomicrobiota; class Verrucomicrobiia; order Limisphaerales; family CANJSG01; genus CANJSG01. The sequence goes on from CANJSG010000228.1 coordinate 1,165, forward strand.
GGAGCGTCCGCGTTTTCTCCTGCTCATCACTGTGATCATTTGGATCTGTGTCCATCTGGGTTCATCTGTGGTTAACCCTCCATGCCTCCGCTGCTCCAACTCGACAATGTCACCATCTGCTTCGGCGGATTGACGGCCGTCTCGGAAGTTTCGGCCACCGTCGGAGAAGGCGAGCTTGTCGGGTTGATCGGCCCCAACGGCGCCGGCAAGACGACGGTGTTCAACATGGTCACCGGCGTCTACCAGCCCACTCGCGGGACGATAGCGTTTGCCGGCAAACCGACGGTCGGTATGAAACCTTTCGAGATCACGGCGCTGGGGATCGCGAGGACGTTCCAGAACATTCGGCTGTTCCCCAGCCTCTCCGTGTTCGACAACGTCCGTGTCGCGTTCCATCTGCATCTCGAACACGACGCCATCCATTCGCTCACGCGCGGAGGAAAGTTTCGCCGCGAGGAAACGCAGATTGCCGAACGAACCCTGGAGCTGCTCGAGATCTTCAACCTCGGCCGCGTGCAGAACGAGCCGGCGAAGAGCCTTTCCTACGGCGACCAGCGCCGCCTCGAAATCATCCGCGCGCTGGCCACGCGGCCGAAGCTTCTCCTGCTCGACGAACCGGCCGCCGGCATGAACCCGACGGAGAAGGTCGAACTGATGAAGCTGATCCAGTTCATCCAGGAGAAGTTCAAGCTGGCCATCCTGTTAGTTGAACACGACATGAAGGTTGTCATGGGCATCTGCCAACGCATCCATGTGTTGGAATACGGCCGCAAGATCGCCGAAGGCACGCCGACCGAGATCCGGGCCAACCCGGCCGTGGTCGCGGCGTATCTGGGGAAGGAGCACGCCTAGGAATTCAAAATTGGAAATGGACCAATGAAAAATTCTGACAAAAGTGGCGAGAAGGAGATTGTGGGACGGACGTTCCGCTTCGCCGTCGATGTGGTTCAATTCTGCCATCAGTTGGACCAGCAGCCGGGTGTCGGGCGTGTGCTCATGTCCCAGATCGTTCGTTCGGGAGCCAGCGTGGGTTCCAATGTGGAGGAAGCCCAGGCCGCTGAAAGCCGGGCCGACTTCGTTTCCAAGATGTCCATAGCCCTCAAGGAAGCCCGTGAGACGAACTTCCGTCTTCGCGTCCTGCATTCTGCCGGCCTTCCGAAGGCGGTTCCGCCCGATGCCCTCGTTTCCGAGGCGGACGCCATCCGACGAGTCCTCGGAGCCATCGTTTCTTCCACCAAGGGCACCCGAAAACCCTCGGCTCAATTTTGAATCTTCAATTGGCCCATCTTTAATTTCTCAACCGTGCTCGAAGTTCGAAACCTGACAGTCTGCTACGGCGCAATTTCAGCGCTCCACGGCATCTCGTTGCGTGTCGAGAAGGGCGCGATCGTCACGCTCATCGGCGGCAATGGTGCGGGCAAAACGACGACGCTGCGGGCCATCTCGGGAATGCTGAAGCCGAAGTCCGGCGAGATTCTTTTCGAAGGCCAGCCGATAACCGGCGTGCCAGCCCACAAGCTGGTTGGACGCGGCATCGCCCATTGTCCGGAAGGCCGGATGGTTTTCGCCAACCTGACCGTCCACGAGAACCTCGCCATGGGCGCCTACCTCCGGCGTGACAAGGCGGGCATCGCGGCTGATCTCGACTACGTCTTCGGCCTCTTTCCCCGTTTGAAAGAACGCGACCAGCAGGTGGCCGGGACCATGTCCGGTGGTGAACAGCAGATGCTCGCCATCGGCCGGGCTCTGATGAGCCGGCCGCGTTTCCTGATGCTGGACGAGCCGTCGCTTGGCATCGCGCCGCTGCTGGTGAAGTCCATCTTCGAGAAGATCGTCGAGATCAACCGCGAGCGCGGCCTGACCATCTTGCTCGTCGAACAGAACGCCAATCTGGCCCTCGAGATCGCGAGCTACGGCTACGTGCTGGAGACCGGAAACATCCTCCTCGCCGACGAAGCCGCGAAGCTTCGGGCCGATCCCAAGGTCCGCGACGCCTATCTGGGTGGCTGAGGACACTTCCCAGCATCGGTCGGGTCTATGACGAATTGGGCGGCAGAAGCGCGACATCCGGGGCTTGTGCTCCGACGGGCGTTGCCTAGATTGCGGCGCATGAAGCCCAAGTTCATCCCTACTTCCACCTTTGCCGCCATCAGCGCTCTCGGCCTGCTCGCCGGGACCGCTTCCACCAGCTTCGCCGCCGACACGTTCAACCTCGCGCTGAAACCGTTCGCCGAGGGGTTTGTTTCGCCGATGTCGCTCTCGTCGCTGCCGGATGGCCGGATGCTGTTGGCCGACCAGGCCGGAGTCCTTTACGCGCTGGACAAGTCCGGCAAGGCCGCCGCCGAACCGGTCTTCGATTTCACCGCCAAGATGGTCCCCCTCAAGAAGGATTTCGACGAACGCGGTCTTCTTGACGTGGTCCTCCATCCGAAGTTCGCCACGACCCGCAAGATCTACGTCGTCTACAGCGCCCCGAAACAGGCCGGCGCGCCGGACGATTGGGACAACACCCTGACGGTCTCGGAGTTCAAGCTGCCGAAGGGCGACACGCTCAAGGTGGACGAGAAATCGGAGCGGGTGATCCTGCGAATCGACAAGCCGTTCTTCAACCATAACGGCGGGCGCATCGCCTTTGGTCCCGATGGTTTCCTCTATGTCGGAGTGGGTGACGGCGGCGCCGGCAACGACCAGGGCAAACGTCCCGAAACCGGCAACGGCCAGAACCTCCAGACCCATCTTGGAAAAATCCTCCGCGTCAACGTCGACAAGGGGAACCCCTACTCGATCCCGTCGGACAACCCGTTCGCCAATGGCAAGGAAGGCAAGCCGGAGATCTACGCCTACGGCATCCGCAATCCCTGGGGCATTTCGTTCGACCAGGGCGGCAAGCGCGAACTGTTCGTCTCGGACGTCGGACAAGACCTCTTCGAGGAAGTCGACATCATCCAGAAGGGCGGCAACTACGGCTGGAACCTGCGGGAAGCATTCCACGGATTTGATCCCAAGAAGCCCAAGACTACTCCTGAAACCGGCGCGACCAAGGGTGTTCGCGGCGAGCCGTTGCTCGACCCGATCCTCGAGTATCCCCATCGTCCCGCGAACTCCGCGGCGGTGGCCGGCACCAGCATCACCGGCGGTTACGTCTACCGCGGCAAGTCGATCAAAGGACTGCAGGGCGCCTATGTCTTCGGAGAATGGTCACGCACCGGCGGCCCGGGCGATGGACGCATCATGGTCGCCAGCCGGCCGGCGTCCGGCTCCAAGTGGAGCGTCGAGTATCCCGTCATCAACGGAGCCGCCAATGGCAAAGCCGGCGCCTACGTCATCGCCTTCGGCCAGGATTCCGAGGGTGAAATCTACATCCTGACCAACGGTGCGCGCGGTCCCGCCGGCAAGGGCGGTAGGGTCTGGAAGTTGGCGCCCGGCGAGGCCGCGGTTGCCGCTGCCAAGTGATCGGGTTGCGCGTAGCCCGCTCCGGCCCATCTTAGACGCGTCATGGAGAACATCGATTCGTCCCCGACGGAACCGCCGGCCAAGGCGTCTTGGCTGCGGGTCCTGGCGATTGGCGCCAATCCCCGGACGACCGTGGTCCGGGCATTGATCTCCGCCTTCATCCTGGTCGTTCTGTTCCGTTTCGTCCTGCTGCCGGTGCGGATCAGCGGCATCAGCATGCAGCCCACCTATCGGAACCGGACCATCAACTTCGTGAACCGGGCCGCGTTCTGGGTCCGTGAACCCAGGCGGAGCGATGTCGTCGGCTACGCGATCACCGGGCAGAGCGCGATGCTCTTCAAGCGGGTCATCGCGCTTCCCGGCGAAACCATCCAGATCCGTGATGGCGTGGTGTTCATCAACGAACGGGAACTCGACGAGCCTTACCTGAAATACCGGGCGGCGTGGAATACCAAGCCCATCGCCGTCGGGACCAACGAGTTTTTCCTGATCGGCGACAACCGCGGAATGTCCCAAGGCGACCACGACTTCGGACGGGGCCTCCGGGAGCACATCTTGGGCAAGGCTCTCTGGTGAGACGCGCGTTCCAGATCGTCCTGGTGCTGGTCGCGCTAGGGGCGGGAGCATGGCTGTGGAAGACCGTTTTTCCGTCCGATGAAACCCGGATTCTCGGACTGCTCACAGCCCTGGCGGACGACGCCACATTGCCTGCGAGCGAAGGAAACATCGGACGCATCCGGCGCATCGAACGCCTGACAAGCGCATTGACGCCCGATGTCGCCATTCGGGTGACACCTTTTGGCAGCCGATCCGTCGAGATATCAGGGCGCGTCGAAGTCATGCAGGCGGCGATGGCTGCGCGGGGTGCCGCGACGTCCATCAAAGTCGAGTTCCTCGACATCGTGGTGAACTCCGTGGACCGGGCCGCCGGGGCGGCTGAAGCGGTGCTTACGGCCAAGATCCAAGCGGGAACCGATCGCGACTTCGGCATCCAACCGCTGAAGATTTCGCTCCGGAAGGACAAGGAATTCGGCTGGCGAATCAGCCGCATCGAAAGCACCCGGATCTTGAATCCGGAGTAGCCAAACCGGGGTTGAGCGCGGGTCTCAGCGCCAGCGTCCGCCGAACCAGACAAATCCGCGTCCACGATGCGCCCAGTTGCCGCCGACCCAGACGGCCCCGGGGTGCGGCCGATGCGCCCACGATCCGCCGATCCAGACCCAGGTTCCGTTCCATGACCAGTATCCCGGGACCCAGGCATAAAACGGGCTCGGCGCCGCCGGGATGACTTCGACCAGCGGCGCCGGTGGTTGCTGCGTCACGATAACCGTCTGAGTGGGGCCGTTGGTGGATGTCTGGACCTGAGTTGTTACCACCTGAACTGGCGGCGGCGGAGCCGATACATAGACGACACGCCGGGCCAAACAGCCGGTTCCGAGGATCATCAGGATGGCAGCGCCAAGAACACCGCCGAACAACAGTCTTCCATTCATGGATGGAAGGACGCGCGCCGTCCTTGGAGGTTTCAACCCGCC
>CANJSG010000229.1 GCA_947476875.1 Verrucomicrobiota bacterium
GAACGGTGGATTACTCTGATCCATGTTCGGAAGAACATGCGTTCTACTTGGGATAATCATCATTCAATGCCCAGCCCTGGATGTTGTCCACCCGGAAGGTGGCCGATGAAAAGAACCGGGAAGAAAACTGGGTTCTAGGAGACGGTCCCGCGCCTACGCCGATTTCGAATTGAAAGGGGTTTTCCCAAGCGGAGAGGCCGTCTGCGGGTTTCGTTTGGGAGCAGTTTGTGGCGGTTTCACGGCGATGGTTCCAGCGCCACCCCGTTTCCTTGAGGTGGTCGCGGAGCTGGCCGGTCTCGACAGCCGCCCGGAAGCAGATTCTGGTTGGCGCAACCCGAGAACCTATGTCCTCCCGCCGACGCATCCTGCTCGTGTCAGCCACTGTCGTTACGTTGCTCGGCATCCTCCTCCACCTCCGGCTGCGCGAACCCGGCCGGCTACGACTGCCGGCAGGGAACCAGGCTCCGCAGCTCAGCCTCGGCTTCGCGCACGGTCTTGTGATCGCGCCCGATGGCTCCCTCTGGTCGTGGGGAGCGGAAGATCTGGGATGGCCTGTATTGGGTTATGGGCAGACGAACGGCGCCCCTGCCTTCAGTCCAGTCCTCCGCCGGATCAGCCCCGCCACCAACTGGGTCAGAGTTTCAGCGGGCCAGGACCACAACCTCGCCCTGAAATCCGACGGCACGATATGGGCATGGGGTGCAAATCATGCCGGCCAATTGGGTTTCAGCCCCGCTCGCATGAGGATGCAAAGCAGTCCGATCCCATCGGCGCCAGGCAACGACTGGGCGGACGTGGTGGCGGCGAGCGTCTGCAGCTACGCGTTGAAGAAGAACGGATCCCTGTGGGCCTGGGGAGTGAACAATTTTTGCCAGCTTGGAATCGGCACAGTGGTCGCCACCCCGATTGCGGTCCAAGTCGGATCGGCCACCAATTGGGCGAAGATCCGCGCGGGCGGAGTCAGCGCGGCTGGCATCCAATCCGACGGCAGCCTGTGGATCTGGGGTGGCAGCCCCCGGTTCGGCAATTCTGCCGTGGGCCAAACTAACAATCTGGCAATGCCCACTCGAATGACGTCTGACACCAACTGGGTGGACGTGTCCGTGGACTACAACATCTGGCTGGTGGTGAAGGCGGACGGGACGCTCTGGGCCTTCGGACAGAACGCCCATGGCTACACCGGAGCGCCTCGAAGCTACTCCGCGATTCCCGGGCAGATCGGCACAGACACCAACTGGATGTCCGTCGCGTCGTCGCGATACGGAAACGTGATGCGAAAGCGGGACGGGTCGTTTTGGAAGCTTTCAGAAGAGTCCAAATTCACGCCGCGGCCGCCAAGTGCGCCGGGGTCGACACTTCTCCAACGACTCGACCTTCCCACGGAAGCAGTGGCCGGCGACATCACCGGTGGCGCGACCGCAGCCGTCACGCTCGACGGCGAAGTGTGGGCACAAGGAGTGGTTTTGGGCGAAAGAACCGGCAAAGACCGTATGCTCCAAACGATCGCAAGGTTTGGTTCGAGGATCAATTGGCTGAGCGATCTGGGCGATCGCCTTGAAAAGGTCTACCGCGATCAGCCATGGGTCATCCGCAGCATCGAACCCGACGATCCGCCGAAGTAGACGACGGCCCTTCTTCGGGCTTGGACCTTCCTTCGGCCTTCGGGGATTCGCGCTTCGGATTTCCCGTTCAGTATTCCTTCGGGTAATCCCGCCACATCCAGCGCATCGCTTCGGGGAAGAGCGCGGTGCCGTGTTTGCCGCTGTGGACGCCTTCGCCGAAGACGAACTTGTGGTCATAGCCCTTCTCCTGAAGCGCGGCGGCCATCGCCTTGTTAGCCTCGGGCCAGCTGCCGAACTGGTTCACGATGTCGTTCGCACCGTCCTGCTGGAACATGCGGATGGGCTTCTTCGCCGAGCTGCGGACGATCTCGGGATACTTGTTGCCGCCGCGGATGTTCGTGAAGCTGCCGACGGTGGTGAAGCATTTGCGGAAGGCGTCGGGCCGTTTCCAACAAACGGTGAACGCGCAGATGCCGCCGGAGCTGCTGCCGGCGATACAGCGCCCCTCGGGATTGGTGGTGAGCGTGTGGCTCTTGGCCACTTCGGGCAGGATCTCCGTCAGCAGGAACCGTGAGTAGGCATCGCCCAACGAATCGTATTCGAAGCTACGGTTGGAGGCGGTCGCCGGCCGGCCTTTGCCGTCCTTGCGCGGAGCTTCTCCGTCCTTGGGCGGCTTGTTGCCAGGCTTGATGAAGATGCCGATGGTCACGGGCATTTCCTTCCTGTGGATCAGATTGTCGAAGACCGTCGGAGCCAGATACGAGACGCCGTCCTGGCAGACGAAGACGGCGGCGGCCTTGCCGGGTTTGTATTGCGCGGGCACGTAGACGGAATACTCGCGGACGGTGCCGGGGAAGACGACGCTGTTGGTCCACATGTGTTTCGTGACCGTCCCCTTCGGCACACCCGGCTGTTCCTTGGAATCGGGGCCGGGCACATATTGATCATCGGGCGACGAGGCCTTCGGTGTCTCGGCCGCATGGGATTGGGTCAACGCCGTGGAAGCCACGGCCAGCAGGAGAGCAAAGGTGCGTTTCATGTTCATGAAGTGGGTGCGGGACCGGATGGTTACCGAACGGATGCTTGTGTCGAGGCATCTCACCAGTAAATTGCCATCCCAAACAACAATGAGCCCTCAAGGAATCGCACGGTTGGTCGGAGTCGGCCTCCTGATCTTCGTCGTCATCATCATGGCGTCGTCCGGCACCTATGTCGTGAAGCCCGGCTATCGCGGCGTGGAGGTGACGATGGGCAAGGTTTCGGCCGCCTTCAAACCCGAGGGCTTCGGAATGAAACCGCCCTTCATCACGACCATCACCGAGGTCTCCGTCCGGCAGCAGACGGCCGAGGACAAGGCCGAATGTTATTCGTCCGACCTCCAGCAGATCACCGTCGATCTGAAGGTGCTCTTCCGCATTCCGGAAGCGTCGGTGGTGAAGCTCTTCCAAGATTTTTACGGCGATCCCTTCGACAGCTTGATCGCCCCGCGCGTGCAGGAGGCGTTGAAGGAAGTGGCCGCCCTCCAGAGCGCCGAGCAGATCGTGAAGAACCGCGAGCAGATCAAGACGCGTTCACTGGAGGTCGCCCGTCGCAAGATCGGCGAACTGCTCGTGATCGAGGACATCGTCATCCAGAACATCGCGCTCACGAAGGAACTGGAACACGCCATCGAAGCGAAGATGGTCCAGGAACAGGAAGCCTCGAAGTCGAAGTATTTCCAGCAGCGCGTCCAGGTCGAGGCCGACACCGCCGTCATCAAGGCCAGGGGTGAGGCCGAGTCCATCGTGATCCGGGGCGACGCCCTGAAGAAGAACCCGGAGTTCATCGACCTCCAGATCGTGGACAAGTGGGACGGCTTCGCGCCCGTCGTCATCGGCGGCGGGGACAAGGTGATGCTCTCGCTCCAGGAAATCGAACGCCTCAAGAACCAGAAAGCCCCCAATGCCACCCCCATTCCAACCCAACCGGCCCCTACGGCCCGTCCGGCCCGGCGCTGATTCCATGAACCCGATCCTCATTCCCCGGCTCGTCGGCTTCGCCGTGGTCCTGTTCATCCTGGTCATCCTCGGGTCCTCCACGAGCTACGTCATCGACCCCGGCACGCGCGGCATGAAAGTCACGCTCGGCAAGACCGCCGACCAGTTCCTGCCGCCGGGCTTCGGTTTCAAGGCGCCCTTCATCACCAGCATCGTCGAGGTGAACGTCCGCCAGAAGACGCAAACGGTGAAGGCCGACTGCTTCTCGTCCGAGCTCCAGCAGGTGAAGATCGACCTCAGCGTCCTCTACCGCGTGCCCGAGGCGTCGGTCGTGGAGATCTACCGGAAGTATTCCGGCGATCCCTTCGACAGCTTGATCGCCCCGCGCGTGCAGGAGGCGGTCAAGGAAGTGACCGCGCTGCTCACCTCCGAGCAGATCGTGAAGGGCCGCGAGGAGATCAAGAAGAAGACCCTCGCCGCCGTGACGCTAAAGCTGAAGGACGGCACGCTCCTCGTCGTCGAGGACATCGTGGTCCGCAACATCAACCTCTCGCCTGAATTCGAGAAGGCCATCGAGGCCAAAATGGTCGCCGAGCAGCAGGCCAACCAGGCGCGCTTCACCCAGTTGCAGACCCAGGTCGAGGCCGAGACCGCCGTCATCAGCGCCAAGGGCGAAGCCGAGGCCATCCGCGTCCGGGGTGATGCGCTCCGGGTCAGCCCGTCCTTCCTGCGCTGGAAGATCGTCGAGCGCTGGAACGGCCGTTCGCCCATGGTCATTCCCTCCGGGCCGGACAGTTCGGGAGCCGCCCTGCTCCTGCCCATCGGCCCTACCGACAAGCCAGCGACCCCATGATCACTCCGCGAAAACGCGCCATCCTCCAAGTCGGCAGCCTGATCGTCGTCGCGATCCTGCTGATCTTCCTGTTCAAGCCCGCCGCCGCCTTCGCCGAGATGGCGGCCCGCGAACTCCGCTACTTCTGGTGGCTCATCCTGCTCGTCGCCCTCGCCATCTGGCTCATCTGGGGGATCGGGAGACGGCCGAAATCCTGACGCATCCCCTGCTCCGGGAGATTTCCCGCCGCGTCGGTTGACGCTGCCAGACCACGCCGATAGCGTCCGAACCACTAAACCCAGTAGCCCCGCCATGCTCGACGTCATCGAAAAGCTTCTGATCCTCCAGGAACGCGACCGCAAAATCCTTCGCCTCCGCGCCGAGTTGACGCGAATCCCGATCGAGCAGGCCAACGCTTCCGGCCGTTCCGCCAAAGCCATCGCCGCGCACGATGCCGCCAAACTCGTCGTCAAACAGATCGAAACCGCCAAGAAGAACCTGGAACTCGAAGCCGACGCGCTGAAGCAGAAGATCGACAAGTATGCCACGCAGCAGCTCCAGACGAAAAAGAACGACGAGTATAAGCTCTACGGCGACGAGATCGAGAAGGCCAAGAAGCTCATCAACGGCCTGGAAGACCAGCAGCTCGACTTGATGGAGAAGATCGAGGCCGCCCAGAAGGATGCCGCCGCCGCCAACAAGATTGCCGCAGCAGCCAAGGCCGAAGTGGATGCGGAACTCGCCCAACTGGCCAGCCGTGACAACGGCTTCAAAAAGGAACTCTCCGACCTCGAAACGACCCGTGCCGCACTGACCGAAGGCGTCGACGAGACCACGATGTCCAAATACACCCGCCTGCTGAAGACCAAGGGCGAAAGCATCGTTGTCGGAGTGGAGCACCACACCTGCGGCGGATGCCACATGAAGCTGCCGCCCCAGCTCGTCCACAGCGTCAAGGCCGCCAAGGAAGTCGTCGCCTGCATCAACTGCAGCCGCATCCTCTACTACACCCGGGACATGGATCTGGTGTCGTCGGACTAGCCGATTCCCGTGATCTCAGGATACCCGACGGCAAGTTTTCAGTTCCCTCCCGAACAATTCCAAGGCGGCGCTTGCTGCTCCTCTTGCCACCCCGTAGTTTCCTCCCGGACCTTGAGAGGGCGGAGGATCGCTCCGGCGCAAGCCGGGGAGGAAAGTCCGAGCACCATAGGGCGCGATGCCGCGTAACCTACCGCCTTGGCGGTAGGATACACGCGGGAGGAACCGGCGAAAGCCGCTCCGACGGACAGTGCCACAGAAAATAAAACCGCCGTCGGCTTCGGTCGATGGCAAGGGTGAAAAGGCGGGGTAAGAGCCCACCGCCCGCCGCGCAAGCGTCGGGGCACGGAAAACCCCATCGGGTGCAAGGCCAAATAGGGGACCCCGGAGCTGCCCGCTCCAAGGCGCAAGCCGGGTCCCGGGTATCGGCCGCTCAGATAAATGATCCTCTCCGCCGGGCAACCGGCGAAGACAGAACTCGGCTTACAGCCCTCTCAAGGCTCCATTCTTTCCCGCGCGCGGACCCGGACTGCGGGCCTTTCCTATCAGGCCCGGATTTTCCTGACGACCATTCCGCGGCGTTCGGATAAACGGAATCCATGCACTCAGGATTACCGGCATGAGATACAGGTTCTCCATCGGAGGCATCGGTGTGGGCGGAACGGCCGGCGGGATCGTCGGA
>CANJSG010000230.1 GCA_947476875.1 Verrucomicrobiota bacterium
CCGGAATCGCTCGAGACGGTTTACCGGCGCGCACCGAAGAACCGGCTCCTGTGGATCGCCGTCGTGGTGGCCGTGGTGGCAATTGGCCTCGTAATCATCGGAGTGAAGGCCCGCTCTGGCGACAGGATACGCCTTGTCGCCGAGACGGCCGAACTGGCCGTTCCGACGGTGGCGGTGGTCTCGCCGGTCGCAGGAAAATCCTCCGGGTCCCTCATGCTTCCGGCCGAGGTGCGCCCGTTCCAGGAAACGCCGATCTACGCGCGGGCCAGCGGATTTGTGAAACGGTTCACGGTGGACCTGGGAGCCGAAGTGAAAGCCGGTGACCTGCTGGCGGAGCTGGACACGCCGGAACTCAACCAGGAATTGGCCAAGGCCCGCGCGGACCTGGTCCAATCCGAATCCGCCTACAAGCTGGCGAAGTCCACGGCCGAGCGGTGGGGCGAGCTGCGCCGCGGAGCCATCATCAGCGAGCAGGAGTTGAGCGAAAAGCAGTCCGACATGGCCGTGAAATCCGCCGCAGTGGAGTCGGCGCGGGCCGGCATCGGCCGGCTCGAGGATCTGGTGGGCTTCGCCAGGATCACGGCTCCGTTCGATGGCGTGGTGAACAGTCGCCGCGTGGATGTCGGTGACCTTGTGAGCGCCGGCACCGCGCGGGAACTGTTCCGTCTCGTCCAGATCCAGAAGCTGCGGGTCTTTGTCCGCGTGCCCCAGGCGTCGGCCCGTGGGATCCGTATGGGCGGCACCGCCGACCTGGTCGTGCCGGAACTGCCTGGTCGGATCTTTGCGGCCCGTGTGGTCCGGAATGCCGGGGCGATGTCCGCCGACACGAGGACCCTGCTCGTCGAGCTCGAGGTGGACAATCCGAAGCGGGAGATATTGGCCGGCAGTTTCGCGCAGGTCCGGCTCAATGAAAACCATCTGGAAGCGATCCTGACCCTGCCGGCGAACACCCTCCTGTTCCGGGTCGATGGAACCGTCGTGGCTCTGGTCCAACCCGACGGATCCGTGCGGCTGCAGAAAATCCTGATGGGGCGTGATTTTGGTCCGACGGTCGAAGTTCTAGAAGGTCTCCAGACCTCGGATCAGGTAATCCTGAATCCGGCCGACAGCATTGTGGAAGGCTCCAAGGTCAAGGTGGCCAAGACAGGGGCGATGGCGACCAAGTAGTCGGCAAACGAACTCCGCGACCGGTCCGGGCGATGAAGTCGCTTCGGCCGGTGGTGAACCGGGTTGGTTCTCTGAAGGACTACTCGTTGATTCCGCCCCGGGGCATCGGAAGCGGGCGGCTCATGATCGAATCCATGGTGGGAGACGATGCGTGGACGCGGGCTTCGATGTTGGCGGGGTTCAGCGAGTCGTGCAGCGAGGAATGGGAGCGGGCGGCAGGCTTGGGCTCGGAAACGACTGGAGCCGGCTTGAGCACGATCTCATTGAGACGCGACAGGTCCTTTAAGATTTTTTCCTGGGCAGGCATAGCGTTGGCAATCTTCCACTGCGGGCCGATTGGTCAACGAACTGCTTTTGCGGAATGTGCGACGGAACTTGTCTCAGTCCCGGCCAAGGATGGTTGCGAGGCGTGAGGCGATCTCGGCCCGCTGGGTTTCGCCGGTATCGCGGCCGACGTGGATCGGTTCGCAGAAGGTGATGTGCATCGACGCAAAGGGCAGGGGGATCTGGAATGAATCCCAGCTTCCCAACGAGACGCGCCTCCGGATCTGGACAGTGACCGGGATGATGGGGGCTCCGGTGATCTGGGCGAGGGCGATGACTCCCGGCTGCATGGAATACTTCGGGCCTCGGGGACCGTCGGGAGTCACGGCAATGCAAGAGCCGCGCTCGATCGCGGTCGAACATTCCAGAAGCGCCTGACGGCCGCGGCGGCTGGAGGACCCTCGGATGGGATGAACCCCAAAGCGGTTCAGGACGTTGGCCAGAAGGCCTCCGTCCTTGCTGGCGCTGATGAGGGCGGCCAGACGGCCATCCGGTCGTTGGTGGCGGACGTAGCCGTGCCATGCGATCATGCAGCTGGCGAGGCGGTTATGCCAGACGGCGAAGATCACCGGGGGGCCGTCGGACTGTTTCAGGATCCCGGTGCGATCGGTGAACTCCTGCTGCCAGGTGGCCATGAGGGTCTTCCCGCATCCATAGATCGCGGCAGCGGCGGCGCGATGACGCCACTTCAGGGGAACGGGCCGGACGATGGTCGCGGGTGTGGCCGGGGTGGGGGACGAATCAGCCACGGATCATGCGCCTTTCTTCAACGACGCCCGCACCAGGGCTTCGACGCCCGCTTGCGGCCCGAGGATCGCGAGCGATGCGCGAACCGCATCGAAGGCCTCGTTCTGCTTGAACCCAAGTGCGGCCAGCGCCGCGATCGCGTCGATCTGCCGTTGGTCCGTATCGGAAAGGACCGAAGAGCCGCCGGTCGTCGGGATCGTGCCGGATCCGAAGCCGCCCAGCTTGTCCTTCAGTTCGACGACGATGCGTTCGGCGGTCTTCTTGCCGACGCCGGAGATCTGGGAGAGCGCCTTGATGTCGCCAGCGCCGACGGCGGCGCGGAAGGCGTTGATGGAGATCCCTGACAGGACATTGAGGGCGATCTTGGGTCCGATGCCGGACACGGTATGGACCAGCATCCGGAAGAGGTCGCGCTCCTGGGGGGTGATGAAACCGTAGAGCGTGTGGGCGTCTTCGCGGATCGCGAGGTGGGTCAGGAGTTTGACCTCGTTGCCGGCGGCAGGGAGACGGTCGAACGACGACAGGGGAATCAGCAGTTCATAGCCGACGCCGTGGACATCGACGACGACCATGGTGGGGAGGGCTTCGACGAGTTTTCCTTGGACGAATGCGATCATGCTTGGTCACGGGTTTCGCCGGCGGCGTTCTTCGCTTGGGACAACTTGGCCAACGCGTTCCGGCGCCGTGCCCGGAGGCTGAAGAACGCCAGCAGCAGGACGAAAAGGACCAGCGAGAGGCCGACGATGGCGACGATCAGGATGGTGATGGATCTCTGGGTGCTCAAAGTCGTTTGGTGGCGCTGAGGTGGGATCGTCCTTGGGATTGGGCGAAGGCGAGGGCGAGGGCGAGGGCATCCGCTTCGTCCGGACCGGGTTCGGTTTCGAGGTTCAACATGCGCTGGACCATCTTCGCGACGGCCTTCTTCTGCGCGCCTCCAAAGCCGACGATGGCCAGCTTGGCTTTGCGGGGAGCCATTTCGCAGACTTCGAGGCCGGCCTCGGCCGCCGCCACCAGACTTGCTCCCCGGGCTTCTCCCATGATGAGGGCGGTCTTCAGGTTCTGCGCGAAGAAGAGGCCCTCGACGCAGCAGAGGGTTGGGGAGTGTTCGCGGATCACGTCGCGGATGGTGCGGGCGATCTCGGCGAGGCAGCGGGAGCGTTCGAGCTTGGCGTGGTTTTTCACCAATCCAAAACCAAGCGCCGCCGGAATCCCGCGGGTCATCCGGATCACGCCCCATCCGGTGCCGCGCAACGAGGGATCGATTCCCAAGATGATCTGATGTCCTTGGGAGACGTTTCCGGTGTCTGTGTTCCCGGCGGAAGCCCGGCGCGAGCGGCCCGCGAGGCGGGCTTCGATGTCGGCAAAGGCTTTCGGTGAGATTCCCACGAGGCAATTCTTGTCGAGACACCGCTTTGTGACAAAGGGGAAAGTGGCGGCGCGTGGCGACGGCTTGAAGCGGACGGTCGATTTCGCAAGGGTCATGGGCATGTCCACGATCGCTGTCCTCGGAACGCTCGATACCAAGGGTGAAGAACATGCCTATGTGGCGGGCTTGATCCGTGAACGCGGGCACACGCCGCTTCTGATCGACGTGGGCACGGGTGGTTCACCGACGGTGACTCCGGATGTGTCGCGCGAAGAGGTCGCCAAGGCGGGCGGACTCGATTTGACCGGCCTGCTCGCCCGCAAGGATCGCGGTGAATCGGTCACGGCGATGACGCAGGGGGCGGCCGCCATTCTGGGCCAGCTTCATTCCCATGGGCGAATCCACGGCGTGATCTCGCTGGGCGGCGGCGGCGGGACAGCCATCGGCACCGCGGGCATGCGCGCGCTGCCGCTGGGATTTCCCAAGGTCATGGTCAGCACCTTGGCCAGTGGCAATGTGGCGCCCTATGTCGGGGTGAAGGACATCGTGATGTTTCCGAGCATCGTCGACGTCGCGGGGCTGAACCGCCTTTCGCGCGTCCTTCTGGCACGTGCTGCCGGCGCGATCTGCGGGATGGTCGAGGCGAAGCCGGTGGCGGGTGTCGACAAGCCGTTGATCGTCGCGAGCCAGTTCGGCAACACGACGAGGTGCATCGAACAGGCGCGCAAGATCCTGGAGGCGGCGGGTTACGAAGTCCTCGTCTTCGCCGCCGTGGGAACGGGAGGCCGCACGATGGAGTCGTTGATCGAATCCGGCATGGTGGCGGGCGTCCTGGACATCACGACGACGGAATGGGCCGACGAACTGGTCGGCGGCGTCCTGACGGCCGGGCCGACGCGGCTGGAAGCCGCAGCCCGGGCGGGAGTTCCCGCAGTGGTGGGTCCGGGATGCCTCGACATGGTGAATTTCGGCCCGCGCGACAGCGTGCCCGGCAGTTTCTCTGGGCGCCTGTTTTATCAGCACAATCCCCAAGTCACATTGATGCGCACGTCAGTGGTAGAAAACGTCCAGCTGGGCCGGATCATTGCAGGGAAGCTGAACGCCTCGACTGGCCCTGTCCACGTGGTCCTGCCGATGAAGGGAATCTCCGTGATCAGCGCGGCCGGCCAGCCGTTTTATCTTCCCGAAGCCGATGCCGCCCTTTTCGACTCTCTCAAGGCGGAACTGCGGCAAGACATACCGGTGCAGGAGATCGATGCCAACATCAACGACGTCGTCTACGCGGAGTCTGCAGCGAAGATCTTGCTGCGAATGCTGGGCCGCGGGACCTCACTGTAACCAATTCTGGCCGGTTGAGTCTGGGTCGTCATGCGGATCTGTGTTCGGAGAATTCTTGAAATCGGCAGCCCTATCCGTGGCCGATGGGCGATCGTTTGTGCGCTCGTGGCATTGCCGGTTCGATTGGCGGTGGCCGGCGACATGGCGCCGGTAAAGGCTTTGGCGGCGGGTGTCGGACGTCCGGAACCGGTTCCCGAATTCGGACGGATTGAGATCGTCAAAATTGTCCTTGAACGTTCGGAGAACAACCTCGCGTTTCATCCAGACGAGATCAAACCGCCCCAATGGTCGTTCCCGGGAATGAACCGGTCCGAAATGGTGGCCTTCCTGCGGTTGTCAGGAGTCAACGAGCTGCTCTTGGCCCATCTGGACGGACCGGGCGTCGTGACCGGCGATGCGCGGGGAGTGACCGTGTTCCCTCCGAAGCCGCTTGTTTTTGGACTCTCCCGGGAAACGCGCGCAATCGTCTATGCCAAGCTGGCCGAGGCCCCTGAAAACGTCCGTCAACGGCAGGCCTACAAGTTCCTCGAGAGCGACATCGACGAGTGGCGGGATTCCGGGACCCTGAGTTCTTCCACCGCCGAGATGATCCGGCGTGTGACCTACCCGAAGGCCGGGATGGTGTGTCTGGCCGACCTCCAGATCGTGTCCGAGATTCCCTTCTTTGAGCGCGGGCAACTCATGCGGGTCCTGTCACGGGTCCCCACCTGCGTCGTGAAACTGAGTGTCGACCGCAAGTCGGACATCGAGGCGATGGCCCGATACTGGGGCGCGGGTGGACGAGTGGACAAGGTGCGGGCCGTGTTGAAGGCGATGAGCGAGGTTGAGGGCGGTTCCAAGATGGATCTGTCTCGAATCCTGCCGGCCTTCGCCCGGTCCCGGCTCTACACGTTTCCGGACACTTCCCGGCGGTCGGATTCGCAGTTCCAAGACTGCTTCTGGACCGCGCTGAACTTATTCAATGCCACACCGGTTGATTTCGTCGGCGACAGGGTCGAGATCGGGGCCTGGGTGGCCGAGCACTACGTCCAGCTCAAGGAATCCCCCCGATACGGTGACGTCATCATGATGATGGACGAGAACAGGCTCGCCATCCATGCCTGCGTGTTTCTTGCGGACAACCTGGTGTTCACCAAGAACGGAAAAGG
>CANJSG010000231.1 GCA_947476875.1 Verrucomicrobiota bacterium
CTCGTGCGTCTGGAAGCCGCGCTCAACGCGAAGGACAATGAAGCCGCCGAAGCCATTCTGAGCGCCGCTTTCAAGGCCTATCCGGAAAACGGCGAGTTGGTCCAGGCCCTCGCGAACCTTCAGTTCCAGATGGGCCGTTTCGCGCAGGCCATCCCCAGCTTCAAGGCCGCAGGTCGTCTTGCTCCGCAGGATCCGTTGATCCCGGTGCTCCTCGCCCACTGCCATCTGAACATCGAGGATGTCGAAGGTTTCGAGGCGGCCGTCGCCCGGTCATTTGAAATCCAGCCGGGCAATTCCCATGCGCTCCGCCTTGTCGGTGATGTGAACTTCCGTTTCGGCCGCCATGCCGACGCGGCCCGGGCCTACGGCGCCCTGGTCAACCAGGGCGAGTCGGATGTCGAGGTGATGCTCGGTCTCGGACGTTGCTTCGAAGAGATCGGGCAACTGCCCGGTGCCCACGCCTGCTTCACGGAAGTCATCCGTCGACAGCCCGCGCACTCCGAGGCCAATCGTTTGCTGGCGGCCCTGGAACAAAGGATCCATCGCGCCGGTGCCCCGGTGCCAGTCCATCAGAACCAGGCCGATCACGAACAAGTCCCATGTCCGGCGTGCGGCAGTCGGGTGGCGAACGCCGTGCGGACCCGGGCGGACATCGTCCAATGCGGCGGTTGCCAGACGGTCTATCTCCGCACCCGCATGACCAAGGAAGCCATGAGGCGGCTTTACCAGAGCTACGCGGACGACGGGTCCCACATGGCGCTGCCGAAATCGATCGAAGAGGCCGAGAAGAGCGGGTTGGCGCGGAATTACTTTCTCAAGGAGATCCTCACGTTCATCGAGCCTTCCGGGGAGTTCCTCGATGTCGGCTGTGGTTGGGGCGGGTTTCTCCTGAACGCACGGAAGCACGGTTTCAAGCCGAGGGGCATCGAGCTGACCCGCCGTTGCGTCGGATACGCGAGGGATTCGTTGAAGATTCCTGTGGTCGAGACGCAACTGGAGGAGACCGATGTCACTCCCGGGAGCTTGAGTGTGGTGACGATGAACCACGTCCTCGAGCATTTGCCCGAACCGGCCAAAGCTCTCGGCAAGGTGATCGATTCCCTGAAAGCTGGAGGCATGTATTGCGGGATCGTCCCGAACTTCCAGTCGGCCTGTTCGACCAGCGAGGGCGAGAACTGGTATTGGCTGGATCCTTTCTACCACTACACGCACTTCACGCCCGCCACGCTCCGGCGCTTCCTGGAAGCGGCGGGATTCATCGTGGAACGCCTCTACACCGCCACCGGCGACTACGGTGCCGAGAACGTCCGCAAGGGATGCCTGAAGGCCGATGCCAAACTCGCGGACGACGACTACTTCAAGGCGGAGGTTCAACGCTACGAGGCCGAGGGGCGCGGCGAAGAGATCCGCTTCTTCGCCCGCAAACCGTCCTTGGTTAAGACGACTCCGGCTCCCGCGATTGTCGGAGGGCAGGGGATCACCGTCCCCGTCGTCTCCGTCATCGTCTCGACCTACAACTCCGAGAAATTCATCCGGCCCTGCCTGGAGAACCTCACCCGTCAGACCCTCTTCCCGCAGGTCGAAGTGATCGTGGTAGACAGCGGTTCCGACCAGAACGAAGGCGCCATCGTCGCCGAGTTCGCGACGAAGCATCCGAATATCCGCTACGTCCGCACCGAGCGTGAAACTCTGTATGGCGCATGGAATCGTGGCCTGGCCTTGGCCCGGGGCCGCTACTGGGTGAACGCCAATACGGACGACGCGCTGCGCGACGATGCGCTGGAGATGCTGGTCAAGGCGATGGACGCGAATGCCTCGGCGCAAATCGCCTATTCCGACTGCGTCTGGACCTCCACGCCCAACGACACCTTCCCATCGAAGACGCTTCTCCGGGAGGTCCGGTATCCCGACTACGTGCCCATCCACAGCCTGTTCTATTGCATCACCGGCTGTCTCCAGTTCTGGCGCGCGGCCGACCTGCGTGCGATGGGCGGATTCGACGCGTCCCTTAAAGCGGCGGGCGACTACGAGATCATGACCCGGCTCCTGCAGCGGGGTGGCTCCGCGCTCCACGTGGGAGAACTGCTGAGCCTCTTTTTTCAAAACACCCGGGGCATTTCGCAGGCCGACGACCGTTCCGACAAGGAGCACGCCGCCGTCACGGCTTCACTGCGCAAGGACCTCGACATCTCGCGGGTCTTCCAGTGCCGCCCCGAGGTTCCGAACGACCAGGCCCTCGCGTGGACCGCTCTGGCGATCTCGGCGCTTCACTTCACGGTTCCTTGGGAGGACAAGCCTTTCAGCCAGCACGAGTATTCGCTCGTCTGCTTGGAGAAGGCCGTCCAGGCCGACGAGAACTGCTCCGAGGCGTGGCAGACGCTTGCCGGTTTCGTCACGCAGATCGGACAGGCCTCCGAATTCGAGGGCCGGTTGAAGGGACGTTGGCCGCAGGTGGTCGGCCATCTCCGCAGGGCGCGCGAAGGCGTGGCCTACGTCATTCCCGAGCTTGCCCACGCCATCGCTGGACCATCCTTCGAGGTGGCTTCCAGCGCTGCCGAGATTCCGGGCCTGGAGCTGGAACCGGCGGAGATCCGCCCGTGGGTTTCCCGCCGCGAAGGCCGGTTTTCCTATCTTTCCCATAAGCTGATTCCCCGGTCGAAGGGTGTCACCTACACGCCCTCCGAGCTCAAGGAGGCGGGCGTAAGACTGTTTGCCGTTCTGGAAAAATTTCCCGCCTTCTGCGCGCATTTCGGTGGCGCTGGAGACGGGTTGCTCCTGATGGCCGCGACGTTCGACCGCGATCCGAAGATGCCCGTCGTCAGCTATCCCAACTCGCATCGCTCCGCCGTGGCGTTCTTCGATGCGTTTCCGGCTGGAGGCCAGGTCTACCTCCTCCCCCTGTCAGGAGATCCCCAAGTCCATATCATTCTCCGATGGGTGATGAAAGGGCTCCGGACCTGCACCAATGCCGGGGCGACGCCGAAAGACGGCTATGCCGACGAATGGAAGCCCTGCTTGGACATCGCGAAGAAATACGGGATCAACCTCGCGGCCAAGTGGGCGGCCGCGTTCATCAACAACACGAACTCGCGCCGGATCGCGATCGCGCCAAAGGGAAGCTTGGCGGGGATGGTCGGTTCCAAGCGCAACATCATCGACCGTTCGATCTGGAGCCTGCTGCTTGGACATGTGAAGGCGGCGGGATATGTCCCCGTGGTAGTCGGCACACCGGATGAAGCGTCCGATTACCCGGCGGGAGAAGGCTGCGTCGACGCCCGTAGCCGCTCGTTCCGCTCGCAGATGGAGGAGATCGGGCGATGCGTCGGGTTGGTCGGTGCCGACTCGTGGGCGAAGACTTTTTCCGCGCTGGCGGGCCTTGCCACGATCGTGTTCGAGCCGATCAAGGGTCCCGATCTTAAAGGCTGGGCTGACCCGGCGGACAACGTGTTCATCAAGCCCTGGCCGTTGATCCGCATGGTGAAGGACCTCGCTGAGTTCGAAGCCAGCTTCGACCGTTTGTTCCCACGGAACTCTGCGGAAGTCGCGTCATCCTCCCAGGCGGTCGCATCCGGCGGCGGGCTTGCCGTATCATGGGAAGGATCCTTCCTCGATCTCGGAAGCCTTTCGCACGTGAACCGTGCCTTGACCGATCTGCTCGCCGCCGACCGGCGTTTCGCGTTTTCGTGCGTCGGCGGCAATTCGATTCCGGTTTCCATGCGCAACAACCCGGACTGGAAGCGGCGCGCGAAGGCGCTTCTCGCTGAACCCAACGGCAAGGCCGCCGTCACCGTGCGCCATCAATGGCCGCCGGATTGGAGCCGACCTGCGGCGGGTGCGCTCGTCGTGATCCAGCCTTGGGAGTTCGGTTCCTTGCCGAAGGAGTGGGTGGCCGCGGCGAAGGACGTCGACGAGTTCTGGGCTCCGTCGGAATACGTCCGCCAAGTCTACATCGCATCGGGTGTGGATGCGGCGAAGGTCCGCGTGGTCCCCAACGGCGTTGATACGGATCTCTACCGGCCCGACGCGAAGCCGCGCGCCCTGAAGACGAAGAAGCGTTTCAAGCTCCTGTTCGTCGGCGCGACGATCGGACGCAAGGGACCGGACGTTCTTCTGCAATCGTATCTCGCGACCTTCACCGCTGCGGACGACGTCTGCCTCGTCGTGAAAGATTTCGGAGGCGACACGGTCTACACCGGGCAGACGATCGGCGCGTTGATTGAAAAGGCCGCCAGCCAGCCGAACGCCCCCGAGATCCTGTATCTCGACGAGGAGATTCCGCCTGCGGAAATGCCCGGCCTGTTCACAGCCTGTGATTGCCTGGTGCATCCGTATCGGGGCGAAGGCTTCGGCATGCCGATCCTTGAGGCCATGGCCTGCGGGCTCCCGGTGGTGGTCACCAAAGGCGGGGCGGCGGATGATTTTGTGGGCGAGGCGAACGGCTGGCTGATTCGCAGCCAACGCCGATCGATCGGGAACGAGGTCAGCAAGATCCCGCTGGTCGGCGACGGCTGGTTGCTCGAACCCGACGCGAGCCATCTGTCGGCCATCCTGCGTGAAGTTGTCGCGGATCCGACGCTCGCGAAGGCGAAGGGCAGGGAAGGAGCGCTCGTGGCCCATAAAAAATATGGATGGCCGACGATAGCTGGAATCGTCGCCAACCGTCTCGTCGAGGTGGGTGGCCGCAAACCAGTGGGTCCGCTGGCGGGCACCGGGAAACGGAAGCCCGCGATGGCCAGGATCATCCTGCCTCCGTGCGCCTTGCTCGGGCACATCGGCAACGCGGCCGAACTCCTTCGCCAAAATAAACTCCGCCCAGCTTGGAAAGCGGCCTGCGTCGCGCTGGACGAACGTCCCTTCAATCCGCCGGCGTGGGAGATCATGGGCGAGATCGCCGCGGCCGCAGGTGACTACAAGTTGGCGAAGACTTGCCTGGAGGCGCTGAGGGCGATCGTTCCCGGATGGAAGAATGTGAAGGAACTGACCCGGTTGCTCATGGGCAAAGCGGGAGGAAAACCGTCTGGATTCGTTATTCCGTCCAAACCGGATGCTCCCCGTATCAGCGTCTGTCTCATCGCCCGCAACGAAGAGCGGTTCCTTGAGCAGTGCCTTAAGTCCGTGAAGGACCTGGCCTGGGAGATCATCGTCGTCGACACCGGCTCGACCGACCGGACCATCGAGATCGCGAAGGGTTTTGGGGCCAGGATCGGCGGCTTCGCCTGGTGCGACGACTTTGCCGCCGCCCGCAACGCCGCCATGGAGATGGTGCGCGGTGACTGGGTTCTGATCCTGGACGCCGACGAGGTTGTCCGCAGCGAATCCTTGCGCCATTTGAAGAACGAGCTTGCCGACGCCGCCTCGTTGGCCTGGCGCATCCCGCTCTTCAATGTCGGCAAGGAAAACACGGGCTCGTGCGTCGTTCCGAGGCTCTTCCGCAATGCGCCCGCGCTCTTTTACGTGGGCCGTGTGCACGAGCAGATCTTCACGAGCGTCGAGGTGCGCCGTCAGGAGTGGGGCATGGAGACCAAGCTGGGCCGCACCGAACTGCTCCACTACGGCTACACCGAGGAGATGACGCGGGACCGGAACAAAATCGAGCGGAACTTGAAACTGCTCGAACAGGCGGTCGAAGAGATCCCCGGCGACGCCAACCTGATCTTCAATCTAGGCATGGAGAAAGTGCGGATGGGCCGCATCGAAGAGGGGCTCGTGCATTATCGCGAGGCGATCCAAGTCCTCAACGGCACGCCCGCCGACCAGATCGTCCCGGAACTTCGGGAGGTCTGCCTGACGCAGTTCCTCGGCATCCTCAAGGAAGCCCGAAAATTCCACGAACTGGCGGAGACCCTGGACCTTCCCATCATGAGCCGCGGCGCGATCACCGCGTCCATGCACTACCTGCTCGGCTTCGCGCTTGTGCAGTTGGGCCGGAGCGGCGACGCGGCGAAACATCTCCGAGCCTGTATCGGCCTGCGTAACGAACGAACTTTGGCGCCGATCCATTCCGACCTCCTGACGGCGGCACCGCACCACTGTCTGGCGGTCGCATTGGCCAATCTCAA
>CANJSG010000232.1 GCA_947476875.1 Verrucomicrobiota bacterium
ACGGAGTCAGGAGGCTCGCCGTTGAAAGGCCTCTATTCCTTCGTCGAAGACTTCCGCCGTGACACCAAGAGCGTTGGAGACAATCGCCGCGCCAGTTTCGGCAACGGTTGGGTCAAGACGACGAAGGGCGAATGGCTCCCGTTGACCAAGGCGCGCTTCACCGCTTCCGGCGCCACGTGGGAGTCGAAAGAAAACATCGACGCGGGACCGACTGGCGACCGTTTCTACCTTTCCACTGGCGGCGCGATCACCATGAGCCGTGAGCTGCGTTCGATGATCGAGGGTTCCGTGAACGCGAAGCCGGCCCGACCGCTCGATCTTCCCCAGTTTCCGCTAGGACAGTCCACACCGATCGTCCCTCGTGACGTGAAACTGAAAAGCAATTGAGAGCTACGACTTGAACTGGGTATTTTCCCGGGCAACCCTCCTTCCCAGATCCAATGAGCACCCAAGGTTTCGGAAGAACTCTCACGATCAGGCCGGCGTCGCCTGACGACATCCCAAGCATCATCGAACTCGCGCAGAAGATCTGGCGAGCCCACTACCCGGGGATCATTCCCGCAGCCCAGGTGGAATACATGCTGTCGACGATGTATGCGCCCGAGCGTATCGAAGCGGAGATCAGGGAGCCATCGATGGCCTACTTCATCGCCGACGTTGATGGAGCCGGGGTCGGATTTGCGGCGATCGGGTCGGCGGCCGAAACGCAGACCGCAAAGCTCCACAAGCTCTACGTCCTTCCGGAAGTTCAAGGCACGGGAATCGGCCGGGCATTGATGCAAGCCGCCCTCGACCACGCCGGAGCACAGGGCAAGGAGGAGGTCATTCTCGCGGTCAACAAGCGCAACCAAAAGGCCATCGCCGCCTATTACAGATGGGGCTTCCGCCAACGGGACGCGGTCATGGTCGACATCGGCGGCGGCTTCGTGATGGACGACTACATCTTCGAGATCGCGGCACCCCGAACCGCCCGTCACTAGCCACATCCCGATCAGAAAAGCCGGCCGTAAAACTACAATCTCATGCCAAGGCCACGCTCCAATATCATGCTGGGAACCATCATCGGCCTCGCCGCGTTCTGGCTGTTCGTCTTCGTCATCAACCTTACGAGTAAACCCGTCGCCCTTGGCGCGGTCGGCGGAAGATTGGCGCCCTGCCCGGAGACGCCCAACTGCGTCTCCAGCACCGCCGAAGACCCCGCCCAGCTAGTCGAACCCTTCAAGCTCGAAGGCGACCCGGCGGCGGTCCGTGAGAAACTGAAGGCCGCTCTCACGCGCCTCGGCGGCACCACGGTGGTGAAGGAGGAGACGAACTACCTTCACATCGTCGCCACCACCGCGTTCTTCCGCTTCCGCGACGACCTGGAGCTGCTCATCGATCCGGTGAAAGGCGTGGTCCACGTCCGCTCCGGCTCCCGCATCGGCGTGTCGGACTTGGGCGCGAACCGGAAGCGGGTGGAGCGGTTGCGGGGAATCCTTGCGGAACTCAAATAGCTTTCGTCTGTCACAGGCCAGAACTCTCCCGGACACCCACGGTAAGTTCATCCATCGACCCACCTCTCTGGTGATGGACCAAGCCCGGTTCGGGCGTCAACTTTTCAGCCCCCGAACCGGTAGGATGTCTGCGAAAACCCACTGCGCAGTTGAGCATCGGGATCAAGCCGGCCTAGCCTGCCCGCCCATGAGCCAACCTGCCTGCCCGATGTGCGAGATGACCGATGTCCTGGACCACCCCGAGAAGCGGGAATGTGTGACCTGCGGACACGAGTGGGAGCGCACCCCGGAACCCGACGCCCCGGCAGGCCCACGGGTCGTCAAGGATGCGCACGGCCAGGTGCTGGTCGACGGCGATTGCGTCGTCCTGATCAAGGACCTCCCGCTGAAGGGCTCGTCCCAATCGCTCAAGGGCGGAACCAAGTCCAAGCCCATCCGCCTGGTCGACGGAGACCATGAGATCTCCTGCAAGATGGACGGCATCTCGATCGGCCTGAAAGCGTGTTTCGTGAAGAAGGCCTGACGCCGTCTCAAGTCTCACTTGGAACCAAGCCATCGAGCCGATTGACCGCACCCGCCACGGCTCATACCTTGCACCCAACGAAATGATTGCCGCCTCCGCCAAAGCCGTCTCCGCCGCCCCGACCATCCGGCAGGGCGACGAACGCCTGATCAAGCTGACCGAGAACGCCGCCAAGAAGGTCACCACCCTGCTGACCAAGCAAGGCCGGCCGACGGGAGTGCTCCGCGTAGCCGTCATGGGCGGAGGCTGCTCCGGCCTTCAATACAAGATGGATCTCCAGGATGCTCCGGCAAACCGCGACATCCTCGTCGAGAGCGCCGGCGTGCGCGTGGTCGTCGATCCCAAGAGCGCGCTCTACGTCACCGGCAGCGAGCTGGACTACGTGGATGCGCTGACGGAAGGCGGCTTCAAGGTGAAGAACCCGAACGCGGCGACGAGTTGCTCCTGCGGCGAGAGCTTCAGCGCGTAATGCCGGACTCCTTCTCCTTCCTCAACGAACCGCGCCTTCCGTGGCTGGAAGCGGATGCGTTGAAGGCCAAATTCCACCAGTTCTCCGCCGAGGTGCATCCCGACCGGTCGCACAACGCGCCGGAAGCCGAGAAGGCCGCGAGCAACACGCGTTACGCCGAGCTAAACGCCGCCTACAACACCCTGCGCGAGCCGAAGGACCGACTGCTTCATCTGCTGGAACTGGAACTCGGAGGCAAGCCCAAGGACATCCAGCGCATCCCGCCGGGCACGATGGATCTCTTTGTCGAGGTCGGGCAAACGTGCCGGGACGTGGATGCCTTTCTCGCAGGCAAGGCGGACGTGACCTCGCCGATGCTGAAGGTGAAATTCTTCCAGCAGTCGATGACCTGGACCGACTCGCTCCAGAAGCTCCAGCAAAAGATCAACGCGCTGCGGGATGCCCTCGTGGCGGAGCTTCAGCTGCTCAACGCAGTCTGGACAGCGGCTCCATCCATCGGTTCGGCCGAGCGGGCAGCGGCCCTGCCCTTGGAACGGCTGGAACAAATCTACCGGGCCTTCAGCTATGTGGCGCGTTGGTCGGAGCAACTCCAGGAACGCACGGTGCAACTGGCTTTCTGAGCGGATAGGCGAGGAACTGGAATCTCTGGCGAGTGGTGTAGGTCCTCCGGCCTGACCTACGACCTCGACGGCAACACCCCGACCGACGCGAGCAAGGCCTACCAATACGACTGGGCCAACCGGCTGACCAACGTCTACGACGACGGAACCGTGATGATCGACCGCTTCGTTTTCACATCGCCACTGGGCGTTCTTGGGCGCATCGCCAATGCCGTGTTTCTGCCCTGCTACCTTGAACGGCCTCTGGAAATCTGCAGCTAGGTGATTCGGCAGGCGGCCGAACCAGACGCTTGGCTCAAATACCTGAACCCGTCATAGACCAGCCCGACAAAGCCCTCCCATGAAATACTCTTACGAAGAACTCGCCAAGATGATCGACCACTCGCTCCTGCATCCGACGATGACGGACCAGGACCTGGAGGACGGCTGCAAGGTCGCCGCGAAATACGGCGTCGCCTCCGTCTGCATCAAACCCTACGCCGTGAAGCGCGCGGTGGAACTGCTCAAAGGAACGGGCGTGTTCGTCGGAGCCGTGATTGGCTTTCCCCACGGCAACTCCGCCACGGAATCCAAGCGCTACGAAACCGAACTGGCCTGCAAGGACGGCGCGGTTGAGATCGACATGGTCATCAACCTCGGCAAGGCGCTCGGCGGCGATTGGGATTTCGTGGAGCGCGACGTGAAGGCCGTCTGCGACGAGGCCCACAAGCACGGCGCGAAGGTGAAGGTCATCTTCGAGAACGATTACCTGACCAAGGGTGGCGCCGGTCAGAGCAGCGATGATTTCAAACGGAAGCTCTGCCAGTTGTGCGAACGCGCCGGGGCCGATTGGGTCAAGACCTCCAGCGGTTACGGCTTCGTGAAGCAGGCGGATGGTTCCTACAACTACAAGGGTGCGACGGAACACGATCTCGCCCTCATGCGCGCAAGCGTCTCCGCCATGGTGCAGGTCAAAGCCGCCGGCGGCGTGCGCGATCTGGACGGCCTGATCAAGGTCCGCGACCTCGGCGGTTCCCGCTGCGGCGCCACCGCCACCGCCGCCATGATGGACGAATACCGCCGCCGTGAAGCTGCCGAGAAGACCGGCCAATCCGTCGAAGGCAAGGCCGCGTCCATCGGTGCCGGCGGGTATTGAATGTCGTCCATGAAGCTCCTCGCCTTCCTGCTTTCCGCCTTTGTCGCCTCGGCAGCGGATGCCAACTGGCCTGCCTACTTGGGTGACAAGGCCAGCACCCATTATTCGACGCTCCGCCAGATCACGCCCCGCAACGTCGCCAAGCTGGAGGTCGCGTGGTCGTTCCGCGCGGGCGGCGCCGATGCGAACAACCGGTCGCAGATCCAGTGCAACCCTCTCGTCATCGACGGCGTGCTCTACGGCACCTCGCCCGATCTCCAGGCCTTCGCCTTGGACGCCGCGAGCGGACGCGAGTTGTGGCGCTTCAATCCCGCGTCCATCAAGGGCATCACCAAGGCTGGAGTGAACCGCGGCCTCGTCTTCTGGGCCGCTGGAAAAGACCGCCGCGTCCTCTACGCGAACGACCGTTACCTCCACGCGCTCGATGCCGCGACCGGTCAACGCGTGCCGAGCTTCGGCAAGGAAGGTTCCATCGACCTCAAGGCCGATCTTGGTCGCGACGTCAGCGGGCTATCGCTCCAGGCCAACACGCCCGGCGTGCTCTTCGGCGATCTGCTGATCATGGGCATGCGCCTCGGCGAAGGTCCCGCGCCCGCCGCGCCCGGCCACATCCGCGCCTACGATGTCCGCAGCGGAAAACTCGTCTGGCGCTTCAACACCATCCCGTTGCCCGGCGAGGTTGGTTACGAGACGTGGCCGCCGAACGCCTACACCTACATCGGCGGCGCGAACGTTTGGGCCGGGTTCGCCCTGGACGAGAAGCGCGGCCTCGTCTTCTGCCCGACCGGATCGGCGGCGTTTGATTTCTGGGGTGGAAATCGCATCGGCCAAAACCTCTTCGCCAATTGCCTCGTCGCGCTCGACGCCAAGACCGGCCAACGCCTCTGGCATCAGCAGCTCGTCCGGCACGATCTCTGGGACCGCGATCTCCCGGCTCCGCCCAACCTTGTCACCGTCACGCACGCCGGAAAGAAGATCGACGCCGTGGCGCAGGTGACGAAGTCCGGCCACGTTTTCGTCTTCAACCGTGAGACGGGCGAACCGCTCTTTCCCATCCGCGAAGTGCCCGTTCCGCCGTCCGATCTCCAGGGCGAATCCGCCTGGCCCACGCAGCCGTTGCCGACCAAACCGGCTCCGTTCGCGCGCCAGGTTTTCACCTACGACGAGATCACCGATATCTCGCCCGGATCGCATCGCCATGTGTTGGAACGCTTCGCCAAGCTGCGCGCGCACACGCCGTTTCTCCCGCCCAGCAAGGAAGGATCGATCATCCTGCCCGGCTTCGACGGCGGCGCGGAATGGGGCGGAGCAGCGGTCGACCCGGACGGCGTTCTCTATGTGAACGCCAACGAGATGGCCTGGGTGCTCACGATGGTGGAGACGAAACGCCAAGGCGCGGAACCGCTCGCCACGGGCGAAGCCATCTACAACCAGATCTGCGCCGCCTGCCACGGCATCGACCGCCAGGGAAACAAAGCCCAGAACGTTCCCTCGCTCATCGGCGTCGAACAGCGGTTGAAAAGGGATGCCGTGCTCGCCCTGCTCACGACGGGCAAAGGCGTGATGCCGTCGTTCGGCTTCCTGACCGAGCGCCAGCACCAGATGGTCGCCGATCACCTGTTCGGCTCGGGCACTCCAGCACCGGCAGCTAACGATCCCGGCCGCAAGGAGGAACTAGGCGGAGCGGACGTGCTCGGCAACATTCCCTACACGATGACCGGCTACAACCGGTGGCTCGACACGAACGGTTATCCCGCGCTCAAGCCGCCTTGGGGCACACTCAACGCCATCGACCTGAACACCGGCGAATACC
>CANJSG010000233.1 GCA_947476875.1 Verrucomicrobiota bacterium
CCATGACCTCGCTACCGAAGCTGGCATGACCGTCCTAGTTGAGGTCCATGACGAGGAGGAACTGGACCGGGCGTTGGCCATCGGAGCCCCGCTCATCGGGGTGAACAACCGCAACCTGAAGGATTTCAAAGTCGATCTCGCCGTGACCGAACGGCTGGCCGGCAGACTCTCCGCGAAGCATCTCCTCGTCGCCGAGAGCGGCATCTTCACCCGGGCCGACGTCGAACGCCTCAAAGCCTGCGGCAGCCGCGCCATCCTCGTTGGCGAAAGCCTCATGCGGTCGGATGACATCGGGGCCGCCGTGCGGCAGCTTGTGCGGTCATGATCAAGATCTGCGGCATCACTTCGCGCGACGACGCCCAGGTGGCGGCGGAAGCCGGGGCCAGCGCCATCGGCCTCATGTTCTACGACAAGAGCTCGCGGGCTGTCGGTGTGGATCAGGCCGACGGAATTGTTGCCGGGCTTTCGCCATGGGTCGGGCGTGTCGGGGTGTTTGTGAATCCTCCCGCTGATCTGGTTTGGCAGGCGATCCATGCGGCGCAGTTGACCATTCTCCAATTCCACGGCGAGGAATCCCCGGAGTTCTGCGGCCAGTTCGGTCTCATGACGATGAAGGCCTTTCGCGTGAAGGATGAGTCGTCGCTCGACCAGTTGAGCGACTACCCGACGGACGCGTGGCTGCTGGATGCCTATTCGCCGGCCGGCCACGGCGGCACCGGGGAGAAGTTCAACTGGGACCTGGCCATTGCGGCGAAGAACCGCGGGCGGCCTATCGTCCTGGCCGGTGGGTTGACCGCGGACAATGTCGGCGACGCGATCACGCGGGTGCAACCGTTCGGCGTCGATGTCTCCAGCGGCGTGGAGATTTCTCCCGGTCGGAAGGATCCTGAGAAGGTCCGCAAGTTCGTGGTCGAAGCCAAGGCGGCGTATGCATCCCTCGGCTGAGGCCGAGGAATGACGAAGCCCGAAGGCCAAAGGCCAAAAGGCGACGGGAGGTGGACGGGCTTCGGCCAATTCGGCCTTTGGCCGTCGTGCTTCGGCATTCCGCTTCGGCGGCAGACTTTCGTCTGGTTTCGGGTGGAGGCGGTTCCGTATCGTCAGGACACTTTGGAAAACGTCCTCAAAGCCATCCGCTTCCTCTTCACCGGGCAATTCCGCCGGGTTTGGAACGAGGTCCACGTCCGTATTTACCGGGTCGCCTGGGAATTCTTCTGGCTCTTCATCGCGCCGGGACGCCGGAAAGGGCGGTCGTTCCCCAACGTGAAGGTGGAACGCGAGACGAACCATCCCGTCGCCTTCGAATCGCCGGACCACATCGCGCCCAAGGGCACGGCGGTGAACAACAGCACGAACAAGAAGTTCGTCCTGCACATGGACGCCAAGCTGTCGCGCGAGTTTGCCGGCCAGACCTTGCAGATGATGGATCTCGGCTGCGCGGGCGGACAGTTGGTCATCGATTTCATGTCGCTCGGCTGGGTCGGCGTCGGGATCGAGGGTTCGGATTTTTCGCTGAAACATCGGCGGGCCAATTGGGCGACGCATGCGAACACAAACCTCTTCACCGGTGACATCACCAAGCCGTTCCAGATTAAAATGAACGCGTTGCCGGCCCAGATGAACCTGATCACGGCCTGGGAAGTGATGGAGCACATCGCGCCGAAGGACCTCCCGGCCGTCTTCGACAACATCGTGAAACACATGGCTCCGGGCGGGTATTTCATCGCTTCAACCACGGAAACCTCGGACATCCACGAAGGTTTGGAGCTGCATCAGACCCAGTGGACGAACGCGGAATGGCGCGCGTGGGTTTCCAAGAACTATCCCGATCTGGAGTATGTCGACGTGGGCCTCGTGATCTACCAGTTCGTCCGCTACAACTTCATCCATCCCTCGTTCCTCATCTACCGGAAGAAGGGCGGTCCCGCCGTTCGGTGAGTGGAGGCCGATGAAGGCTGTCTGGTGAAATCTCTTGCCGGACTCATGCGCTCGATTCTTCAAAGACTCCGCTGGCTGGTGCCAGTTCTCGCCGGGGTTGTCTGGGCTCTGGCGTTTCCGTCGTCCGGGATCGCAGGGTTCGGCTGGGTGGCTCCGGCGTTGGTGCTGGTGACTGCGGGTTGGGCGTTTCCGAAGAAGCCGTTCCTCGGAGGGTGGCTCGCCGGATTGGCATTCTCGCTGACGGCGCTGCGGTGGTTGTTGGCGGTTCCCTTTCCCGCCGGCGCCGTCGCGGGTTGGCTGGCGTTGTCGGCATTTCTTGCACTCTACACGGCGCTGTGGACCTGGCTGGGATGCCGTTGGATCCGGGGCGATGCGGCCTCGTTTTTCGATGCGATGGCGGAGAGTTCGTGGGCTCGGAGGCAACGTTGGGGCCTCGGCCTCGCGGCGCTCTGGGTCGCGTTCGAGATGGTCCAGAGCCGTTTCCTCAGCGGCTTTCCTTGGAACCTCCTTGGGACTTCCCAGTTCCAGATGACGCCGTTGATCCAAGTCGCCGAGTGGACCGGTGTGTCCGGGGTTTCGTTCCTCATGGTGTGGTTCTCGTTTGGGTTGGCGAGTTCGCTCGTGCTGCTGGTCAAGGCTCCGTCGCGGCGGCGCGCGTTGGCGGGGGAGATCCTGGTGCCGGCCTTGCTGGTGACGTTGCTGTTCGCCGTGGGATCCAACCTGATCGCGAAGAGTCCGGCCCCGATGGCGGTGCGACGGATCGCCCTGATCCAGCCGAGCATCCCGCAGTTGCTCATCTGGGATCGCAACGAGTCGACCAACCGGTTCCGTGCATTGGTCGAGCTTACCCGGGCCGCTTTGACCAACCAGCCCCACGTCGTGGTCTGGCCCGAGGCGTCGCTGCCGGACATCAGCCGCGAACAGTTCGAGGAACTCCGGGGAATGATGGTCAAGGCCGGCGTGCCCCTTCTCTTCGGCGCAGACGATGTCGAGCCGGTCGAGGGCGCTCCTGCCGGCGCGATGCCGAATTTCTACAACACCGCCTTCCATCTCGATGCGAAGGGCGACCTAGTCGGGCGCTATCGGAAGAGGAAGTTGGTCGCCTTTGGCGAGTATGTCCCTCTGGAGCGCTGGCTGCCGTTCATGAAATGGCTCACGCCGATCGGCGGCAGTTTCAGCGCCGGAACCGGACCGGAACTCTTCCGTGTCGGCAATCCGCCGCTGGCCGTCGGGCCGCTGATCTGTTTCGAGGATGTGTTCGCCCCCGTCTGCCGGGAAGCGGCGTTGGATGATGTGGAGGTGTTGGTGAATTTCACCAACCTCGGCTGGTTCGGCGATGGCGCCGCGCAATGGCAGCATGCGGCGGCGGCGGTGTTTCGTGCGGTGGAGAATCGACGCCCGATCGTCCGCGCAACGAACAACGGCGTCACCTGTTGGATCGATTCCACCGGGCGGATCCGCGAAGTGCTGCGGGATCGATCGGGCGGAATTTACGGCCCCGGTTTCCTGATCGCGGAGGTGGACATCGACCCGCCATCCGTGCGCAAGGCGACTTTCTATCGGCGAAACGGCGATGTGTTCGGATGGAGCTGCGTTGTGCTGTCGGTTTTCGGCGTGCTGCCCATGCTGCGCGGGCTCCGTCGGAAGAGGGCTGGTTGAAGAAGATCAAAGCTCAGAGACCAGATCCTTGAGCCGGACATCGAGGGCGGCGGCAACTCGAACCAGCGCCCCCAGGGAAATCGATTCCTCCCCACGCTCGACCCGGCCGACGTCGTTGGGATGCAGCTCCGCCTTCTCGGCCAATGTTTCCTGGCTCAACGAAATCCGCCGCCGCCGCTCACGGATGGCGGCTCCCAGCACAACGCGGTAATCAGGCTTCAACGGCACCGCGTTCGAGCAAATCCCAACTTCTTAAAACGAACACACCGCTATGTGGATGATTTGCTTGAAGTTCTTCAGAACGGGATGAACACGTGTTTGTCTGTCGTAGGGTCTACTCGCTGCCTGACGGGCTTCAAACTTATGAAATTCGGGATCACTTTCCTCGCCGCAGCTCTCTTTGCATTCCTATCACCATCGACAGTCCGGGCCGCCGGGCCTCTTGTCGGCGTCCAAGCCACCAACAGCCAGATCAGGCTCATTTGGCCAGCCAGCGCCGGACTGAGCTATCAGATCGACGGCACACCGGAGATCAGCCCCTTCAGCCTGTGGTCTACGGTCAGCGCCTCGATCAGCTTGAACGGGGGAACGGCCGGCGCGCTTGTGTCCGCGTCCAGCAACTACCAGTTCTTCCGGGTATCCGTGCTGCCGAACGACGGACAGCCGTCCGTTCGTTTCCTCTCGCCTACCAACGGGGCGATTGTCTCCGGTCTCTTCAAGATTGCCGTCGTCGCGATGGATGACCGGAAGGTGCAGACGGTCACTCTCTGGATCGACGGGACGCCCTGGCAGACGCTGACCAACGGCGACACGGTGTTTCCCGTGCAGTCGAAGCACTTCGCCAATGGCAGCCACTCGTTCCGGGTGACAGCGCAGGACAATGCCGGCGACTTCGGCCCCGGCGGCGGGGCCAGCGCCACCGTTTCGGCCAACGAGGGCGCGGCCGGGCCCCTGGTCCTGAACTTCCAGAACAGTCTGCGCTGGCCCGATGGCGACATCGACTTCGATGACGGGTATTCGATCCGGGCTGAAACCGATCTTTTCCCGACGAACTTCACCGTCTATGTGGAGGACGAGGCCGGCCGCTCGGTCCGCACCCTCACGGGCCAGACGACGGATGGGATCATCACGGCCTATTGGGACGGACTGGACGCCAACGGCAACGCCGCCCCCGCCGGGTTCACCTACCCGATCGAGATCGTCCTCGGTCCTCCAGCCTCCGGCGGCTCCCAGATCCTCCGCAGCGGCGGCCAGACGTTCACCCCCGTCACCAACCGTTACGGCATGGTGGACTATGAGGTGACGGAAGAGACCCGTTTGGACTCTGACGCCATTGGGAGCGGCGTCCGGGCGGAAACGGGTGCAAAACAGGATCTGCTTCCGCCCTTGCCGGAAGCGCCGAAACACCCGGTGAATCGGAGAGTATCCGCCCGGAAGATGAGGTTGTCCGCATCCACCGAGGCCTCCAGCCTCTCTCCCATGTCGAATGCGGCCCAGGTGAACTCTGTCGAGCGTCCGCCCTTTCGGCATGGCCCCATCGTCAGCGGCCAGATCGTCCTGGCCCGGCAGCAGTTCCAGAGCAGCCTGGCCGGGGCGGCCTTCAACAGCGTGGTCGCCTCCCATTTCGTCAACGTGCAGAACCTTGTGGCCGGGGCCGAACTCGACGGCTCGCTGCCGGGCGACCGCAGCGTGGCTTCACCAGGCATCTTCACCCTGAACAGCGCCGCCGCCTGGGGAAGCTATTCCAATGTGCTGCTCAATACGAGCAGCGGCCTCCGGCACCTCTACTACTTCGGACACGGCGGCCCCAAGGGCATCGGTTTCAGCGAGAACACCCCTACGGTCGGCCTGCGCGACACGGACATAGCTCTGGCGCTGCGGAACGGGCGAAAGCCCCTGGTGGACGAGTCCGGAAGGGTCTGGTTCCCGAGCCGCTACCCCTTCCGTTTCGTTTTCCTCAACGGGTGCAGCACGGCCAGCGGGTTTTTGCCGGAATCCTTCGGCATCCCGGCGATGCTGAAGAAGTCCCTTGCGGCCACCTCGCGGCGCTGTTTCCTCGGCTGGACCAACACGGTGCGCAACAGCATCGCCAACAACGCGCACATCCAGTTCTCCGACCGCTTCTGGCGCGAATGGATCCCGGTCAACGGGCCGTATGATTCGGTGACGATCTTCACTGCCATCGACATAGCGGCATCCAATGCCCCAGGTGTGAGCACCAACGCCCTGGCGCGCTTCGGTGATCAATCGCTGAAATGGGGAGAGTAGCCATGAAACCTCTTTTCCTCATGCTAGTCCTGCTCTGCCCGCGCCTGCTGGTTGCCGCAGGCGTGGAGGAGATGCCCGATGCCGAGTTTGTCCCGAAGTATGTGGTGCCCGCCGTCAACCAGTTCCTCGCGCGTGCTGGCGACTCGGTAAAGCAAGTTTCCCTGGATCTGACCAACGCCACCCGGAC
>CANJSG010000234.1 GCA_947476875.1 Verrucomicrobiota bacterium
AGCACCGAGGTGTCGAGGCCGCCGGAGTAAGCGAGGACGATTTTCATGTTCAGATAGAAAAGTTGCCGAGAGTGAACGGCAAGGTGGCGGGCGTGGAAAGCGGTTTCTGGCGGGACCGCGTCCAGGGCGGCGAAAGCAGAGCACCGTCTAGGAACTTGACCGGAAGCCGGCGCAATCCCTAAGTTCTCCGTCCGGATTTTTGTGGTGGCCGTAGCTCAATGGTAGAGTCCCAGATTGTGATTCTGGCTGTTGCGGGTTCGAGTCCCGTCGGTCACCCCACTCCTTCCTTCCGGGCATTCCGCCCATCGTTCTCCGTGACCGGAAGTTCACCGTTGCCCCGTTGGATCCTGCTTGGAGGTGCGGCGCCGCCTTCGCAATCTTCTCCGTGCCATGAACCAGCCCCACTATCTCATCTCGGATTCCCTTCGGCTGAACCGCCGCTCGTTCCTGCTGGCAACGAGCTCCCTCGCGGCGGCGGCCGTCTGGTCATCAAGGGCGTTCGGGGCCGTGGTGAAGAATCCCAAGTTCTCCGGCCATCCGTTCCAGCTCGGCGTGGCCTCGGGCGATCCGAACGAAGCCGGATTCGTTCTCTGGACGCGGCTGGCCCCGAAACCCGTGGAAGGCGGCGGCATGCCGGACGATTCCGTCGAGGTCTTCTGGCAAGTGGCCGAGGACGAAGCGATGTCCCGCGTCGTCAAGAAAGGCTCGACGACGGCATTGGCCAGTTGGGCGCACTCGGTCCACGTCGAGGTCGAGGGGCTGAAGCCGGACCGTTGGTATTGGTATCAGTTCAAGGCCGGTGGCGAAGTCAGCCAAATTGGCCGCACGCGGACGATGCCGCTCGCGCAGTCGACGCCCGACCGGCTGAGGTTCGCCTTTGCCTCCTGCCAACATTACGAGACGGGGCTCTTCACCGCCTATGAGCACATGTCGCGCGAGGACCTCGACCTGATCGTCCACCTCGGCGACTACATCTACGAAGATGGGGCGATCGAAAAACGTGTCCGGCGGCACAACGGCAAAGAGATCTTCTCGGTCGACGACTATCGGAACCGCTACGCGCTCTACAAATCCGATGCGTCCTTGCAGGCCGCCCATGCCATGGCCCCGTGGATCGTCACCTGGGACGACCACGAAGTGGACAACAACTATGCCGGCGCCATCTCGGAGCATAAGGGGGTCACGCGCGGAGACTTCCTCAAGCGCCGGGCGAATGCCTACAAGGCCTACTACGAACACATGCCGCTGCGGCGCGCCTGCCTGCCGAAGGGACCGGACCTGAAGCTGTATCGCCGCCTGCCTTTCGGAACCTTGGCCGACTTCCACGTGCTCGACACGCGCCAGTATCGCACCGACCAGCCTTGCGGCGACGGCAACAAACCTCCGTGCCCGGAGGCCATGGATCCCAAGGGAACGCTGATGGGCAAAAAGCAGCGCGATTGGCTCTTCAACGGACTCGGCGCATCGAAGGCGAATTGGAACGTGCTCGCCCAACAGATCATGATGGCGCGCGTCGATCGCACCGCCGGGGAAGGCGTGAGCTACAGCATGGACCAATGGCCCGGCTACGAGATGGAACGCCGCAAGGTCCTCAAGTTCCTCCACGACCGGAAGATCTCCAACCCCGTCGTCCTCACCGGCGACATCCACAGCAACTGGGCCAACGAACTCATCGCGGACTTCGACCAGCTCGATTCGCAGTCCGTGGCCACGGAATTTGTCGGCACATCCATCAGCTCCGGCGGCGACGGAGTGGAGGCTCCCAAGACCCTTCCACAGACGCTTTCCGAGAACCCGTTCGTGAAGTTCCACAATACCGAGCGCGGCTACGTGAGCTGCGAGGTGACGCCGCGGAGCTGGAAGACCGACTACAAAACCGTCCCATTCGTCGTGAAACCGGGCGCGGCGCTCAACATCCGTGCTTCGTTCGTCGTGGAGTCTGGCAAGGCGAAGTTGAACCGGGCTTGAACCGCAGGCCGGACTTCCGCCTCGTCGTGCCAAAGGCCCGTAGGGCCGGCCTGTCCATAGAACATCGCGCTGTTGGGATTCTATAAACAGGCGGCTCCTCTGGAGCCGATGAAGAAATCGCTTCGTCAGTGCGCTTCCAGCCAGTGGGCGCCGGTGCCGATCTCGACTTCGATGGGCACGGGCAACGGCAGGGCGGTCTTCATCAGGTCGGCGACGAGCGCGCTCAGTTCGGCTTCTTCGGGGACGAAGAGGTCGAAGACGAGTTCGTCGTGGACCTGGAGGAGCAGGCGGGATTTCAGGCCGCGTTTCCCGATCTCCGCGTGGATGCGGGCCATGGCGATCTTGATCATGTCGGCGGCGGTTCCCTGGATGGGCGTGTTGATGGCGTTCCGTTCGGCCGCGCCGCGCACGGTGGCGTTGCCGGAGTTGATGTCGCGCAACAGCCGGCGGCGGCCGGTCACGGTCTGGACGTAGCCGTGGGTGCGGGCAAACTCGATCGTCTCCTGCATGTAGCGCTGGATGCCGGGATAGCTGCGGAAGTAGTGCTCGATGATCTCGGCCGCTTCCTTGCGCGGGATGGAGAGGCGCTGGGAGAGGCCGAAGGCGGAGATGCCGTAGGCGATGCCGAAGTTCACCATCTTGGCCTTGCGCCGCATCTCGGGCGTGACCAGCCCGGGCAGCACTCCGAAGACGCGCGATGCCGTGGTGGTGTGGATGTCCTCGCCGTTCTTGAAGGCCTCGATCATCGCCTCTTCGCGGCTGAGCGCGGCGATGATACGGAGTTCGATCTGGGAATAGTCGGCGGAAAGGATCAGGTAGGACGACTCGCGCTGCGAGTCGTCGCCCGGCCGCAGCGCGGCCGGACCCACCTTGGGAACGAACGCCCTTCTGATCTCCTGCCCCAGCTCGGTGCGGATGGGGATGTTCTGGAGGTTCGGGTCGTTGGAGCTGAGCCGGCCGGTGGCGGTGGCGCACTGGAGATAGTTCGTATGCACGCGCCCGGTCTTCGGATGGATCGCCTCAGGCAAGGCGTCGGCGTAGGTGCTCTTGAGCTTCGACACGCCGCGATAATCGAGGATGCGCTGCACGATCGCGTGCGTGCCGGCCAGCGCGGTAAGCGTCTGTTCGTCGGTGGCGAACTGGCCGGTGGCCGTCTTCTTCGGCTTCTCGACCAGCTTGAGTTCGTTGAAGAGCACTTCGCCGAGCTGCTTGTTCGAGTTCACGTTGAACTCGCGTCCAGCCAACCGCTGGATGTCGGCCTCGGCGGCGACCATCTCTTTGGCGAGTTGCACGCTGAAATCGCCGAGCACGGCGGCATCGACGCGGATGCCCTCGAGCTCCATCGCGGTGAGCGTGGGGAGCACGGGCATTTCCACATTGCTGAAAACCTTCTCCTGACCGGTCTCGCGTAGCATCGGCTCCAGTTTCTCGCGCAACTGCCAGGTGACGTCGGCGTCTTCCGCGGCGTAGCGGGCGACATCGGCCACCGGAACGTCGGACATGCGCCGCTGGCCTAGGCCCTTGGGGCCGATGAGCGTCGTGATGCTGATGGGCGAATAGCCGAGGAGGCGCTCGGACAAGGAGTCCATGCCGTGGCGCTGGTCGGGTTCAACGAGCGCGTGGGCGATCATGGTGTCGAAGAACGGGCCGCTCACCGGGACGTCGTGTGTGGCGAGCATGGCCAGATCGAACTTGAGGTTGTGGCCGATCTTCAGGGCGGGGGAGGAGAAGATGACGGATAGCTGATGGCGGATGCCGGATGGTGGAGTTGCCGACGTGGGAAGGTGGGGCGACTCGCGCTGCGAGTCGTCGCGAAGCCGCAGCGCGGCTTCTCCCACCGGGTCCATCGGGACGTAGTAGCCCGTGCCTGTTTCGGCGCTGAAGGCGATGCCGAGGAGGCGGGCGTCCTTGGGATCGAGCCCGTCCGTCTCCGTGTCGAAGCAGAATGCCGGCGCGGCGGAAAGCACGCCGAGCATCGCGGCCAGCTTTCCGGGCGAATCGACGAGCTCGTAGCGCGGGTTCGTGTCGGAGATGGAGCGGAGAATCGGGGCGGGAACGGAGGCCTGATCCCGGGGGCCTGATTCCGGATTCTCGGCTTCGGACGTGGTTGGATCGATGGACGGCGTCCCGGCATCCGGCACCTGGCATGCGGGCTCAGGCTTGCCGAAGAGATCCAACTCGTCGGGTGCGCTCTGCGGTTTTTGGGCCGGCCGCTTCGGCACTTCAGCGGCCGCAGGGCCGGCTCCGCTGCGACCGGCCTTGAAGGCATCGCCGAAGAGGCGTCGGCCGATGGCGTTCATCTCGAACTCGGCGCAGAGCGCCTTCACGGCCTCTTCGTTGGGTGCTTCGAGGGCCAGTTCTTCGAGGGCCACGTTCACGGGGACGTCGGTGATGATCGTTGCGAGGCGTTTGCTTAGACGCGCATTGTCGGCCTGGGCTCGGACACTTTCGCCGAGCTTGCCTTTGATCTCGTCGGCCCGGGCGAGCGTTTCCTCAAGCGAACCAAACTGCGCGATGAGTTTGGCGGCGGTCTTTTCGCCCACGCCTTTGATGCCCGGAATGTTGTCCGAAGCGTCGCCCATCAGGCCGAGAAGATCGATGACCTGGTCCACGCGCTGGATGCCCCACTTCGCGCAGACTTCCTCGGCTTTCATCACCTCCACGTCGTTGCCCTGGCGACCGGGTTTCCAGATGAAGGTGTGGTCGTCGACCAGTTGCCCAAAATCCTTGTCCGGCGTGACCATGTAGGTGTCGAAGCCGTCCTTCTCCGCACGGCGCGCGAGCGTGCCGATCACGTCGTCCGCCTCGAACCCGTCGATGGCCAGCACGCGGATGTTCATCGCCTCGATGAAGCGGCGGACGTGCGGCAGCGCGGCTGAAAGTTCCTCGGGCATCTCCTCGCGCTGCGCCTTGTAGGCCGGGAATGCGACGTGCCGCGGCGTGGGCGCTTGTGTGTCGAAAGCGACGGCGAGATGGGTCGGCTGCCAGTTCTGGCGGATGTCGAGGAGCGTGTTGATGAAGCCGTAGATGGCGGAGGTGTTGAAGCCGGTCGACGTGCGGATCGGTTTCACGGCAAAGGCGAAGTGCGCCCGATAGACGAGCGCCATTCCGTCGAGGAGGAAGAGACGTTTTTCCTGTGCCATGCCGCAGGCTAGGGCGCGAAGGCTCGCGTCCACAAGAAGCGCGTCGGCAGCCGGGCAAGTCCAGGGGAAAGACCGCCCCAGCCGACGGCCTGATGGCGGCTCGCATTCACGGCTTTTTGTCCTCCTGCAAAAACCGGACGCCGGCCGACGTTGCGCGGTTACGGTTCATTCAACGGCGTTCGCACTTTTAGTTTGAAAGATTATGAAACTACCGGGGGTGCTGCTGCGTCGTGTTATGCGTTGAACGGGAGATCCCGGATCACGCGCGAAAAAATCAAACTGGGAAACAATATGGACCACGCAAGAAACAGCATCTGGGAAGCAGCCCGCAGGACCGTCCTCGAGATCCGCTTCGACACCGAAGGACGTCCGCTGAACCGGGCCGTGCGGACCGTCTCCAACATCAAGCCCGCCCGCCGGCACCACAGCCGCCGCGCCGCCGAAGTCGTCCGCCAACTCCGTCTGGAAGCCGAAGGACAGATCCGCACGCTGAAGGTTCTCGGCGTTGCCTCGCTGGTCATTGCGGCCGCCATCGCGATCCTCGCGTTGACCAGCGCCAGCGGAGCCGCCCCGACGATCCAGCAGGGTTTCGCGGTCATCCACCAGTTCGTCGGCGGGTTCCTGTCCTGATGAATTCCACGCGGCATTGAACCGCAGAAAACCGGAGCCGGAACGGACCCGGGAGTCCGCCGATGGCTCCGGGTTTTCTGCGGTTCGTCAGAGGGAACGACGAACGGGCGCTGCGCCGAACGGGCAAGCAAGGGATGGATTCCACCAAAGGACGGGAGGACGGTTTTGGGGGCACGGGCAGGCTAGGAGCATAGGGCTGCCTTTATGAAACAAAACCTTGGAACCATCGACCGCGTCGTCCGCACCATTCTCGGCACTTCGATTTTGTTGGCGGGATACTTTTTGCACAG
>CANJSG010000235.1 GCA_947476875.1 Verrucomicrobiota bacterium
GTCACCGCTCTCGTGCTGGGCTTCATCGCCGTGCCCCGGCTGCTGAACTACATCGGCCGTTTCAAGAGCAACGAGATGATGCTCGTGGCCGTGCTTGGGCTGTGCTTCGGCTTTTCCCTGCTGGCCCACAAGCTCGGCTACAGCGTCGCGCTGGGGGCTTTCGTCATCGGCGCCATCATCTCGGAGTCGCGCGAGATCGGGAAGATCGAGCACCTCGTCGAACCGGTGCGCGACATGTTCAGCGCCGTCTTCTTCGTGGCCATCGGCCTGATGATCGATCCGAAGATGCTGATCGAATACGCCCTGCCCATCGCCGCCATCAGCGCTTTGACCATCGTCGGCAAGGTGGTGAGCTGCGGATTCGGCACGTTCGTCGCCGGGAACGACTCCAAGACGTCGCTCAAGGTCGGCATGGGCCTGGCGCAGATCGGCGAATTCTCCTTCATCATCGCGTCGCTCGGCGTGTCGCTGAAGGTCACGAGCGATTTCCTCTACCCCATCGCCGTCGCCGTCTCGGCCATCACCACGTTGACCACGCCCTATCTCATCCGCGGTTCCGACGGCTTCATCGGCTGGTTCTATGGCAACGCGCCCAAGGCGCTCGTCGGCTACCTCGACCTCTACACCAACTGGGTCGGCCACCTCGGCGGTCAACGGAAGGACGACTTCGCCGGGAAGATGCTGCGGCGATGGACCCTCCAGATGAGCCTCAACCTCGCGCTCATCGCCGCCGTCTTCATCGGGGCCGTGTTCCTCGGACGCCGGGAGCCCACTTGGCTCCCGGAGCCGATGCGGTCGCCGCAATTGTTCCGACCGATGC
Source organism: Verrucomicrobiota bacterium (assembly GCA_947476875.1). Classification (GTDB taxonomy): domain Bacteria; phylum Verrucomicrobiota; class Verrucomicrobiia; order Limisphaerales; family CANJSG01; genus CANJSG01. The sequence goes on from CANJSG010000235.1 coordinate 821, forward strand.
TCTGGCTGGTCTCGGTCATCGTGGCGTTGCCCATGTTCATCGCCGTGTTCCGGAAGTTCCAGGCCTTCGCCATTCTGCTGACTGAATTGCGCGTGACCCGGGCCAAGGCCGGGGCGCGGACCGACGCCATCCGCAATGTCGTCTCCAACGTCCTTTCGGCCATTGGCCTCGTCGGTCTGGTAATCTACGGACTGGTCCTCAGCTCGGCGCTGTTGCCGCCAACGAACACGCTGATCGTGCTCTTGATCGTCGTCGCGTTGCTGACCTGGCTGCTCTGGGGCGCGGCCATCCGGCTGCATTCCAAAGGCCAGATCGCACTCGAATCGACGCTCAACCAACCCGAAGTCGACCGCCATGCCGTGGCTGAAGCGCCCAAGGTGAACCAGCTCCTGCGCGACGCGGATCTGGAGACGGTCCAGCTCACGGAGAATTCCCCTGCCGCCCGGAAGCTGATCCGCGAACTCGCCCTCCGCACCGCCACCGGAGCCAGCGTGGTGGGAATAGAAAGGGCCGGGAATTCGATCATCAATCCCGGCCCCGACGAGGAACTGCTCCCCGGCGACCAGGTGCTCCTACTCGGCCAAGTCGACCAGATAGGCAAAGCCAAGAGCCTGCTGACCGAAAAAAAAGGTCATGAGAATCTTGGTCGGTTTTATTTTTTGGCAGCGTCGGGCGGAACATAGCCGATCGAATTCCCAGGATCGAACACCGGGTCTGGAGCCGGCATTTGTCGGCTTCTCAGGGCTGGAGAACTTCGAGTCATCCGTTCATCTTCTGCGCGCATGAGCAGCCCCCAATCGATCACCGTCGAGCGCTTCTTCGCTGAACAGGCCGGTCCGCTGGAGATGACGCTTCTGGCGGGCAAGGACGGCTTCAACCGCGTGATCCGCGAACCAACGGTGAATCGGCCGGGCCTCGCCATGGCGGGATTCACCCGATACTTCGCCTGGAAACGCGTCCAGGTGATTGGCAACGCGGAGTTCTCCTTCCTGCGCCAATTGCCCAAACAGGCCCGGCAGGAAGTCTACCGCGGCCTGTTCCGCCGACGTATTCCTTGCGTCGTCTACTCCAGAAATCTGGCACCGGAGAAATGGGTGCTGGAGGAGGCGGACAAGGCCAAGCTCGCCGTCTTCATCACCCCGCAGGTCACGATGAAGTTCATCAACAAGGCCACCCTCGCCTTCGAGTCGTTCTTCGCCCTCCGGGGCACGGAGATCGGCAGCATGGTCGATATCCTGGGAGTCGGCGTGATCATCCGTGGTGAAAGCGGCATCGGAAAGAGCGAGAGCGTCCTCGCCCTGCTGGAGCGCGGCTACAGCATTGTCAGCGACGACATCACGAAGGTCACCTTGCTCGACGGTCGAGAAGTCGTCGGCACCAGCCCCGAATTGACCCGGAATCTGATGGAGGTCCGCGGCATCGGCATCATCAACGCCGCCCAACTTTTCGGCGTGAAGGCCATCCGCCAGGATAAACGCGTCGATCTGGTGGTCACGTTGAAGGCGTGGAACGACGTGAACGACATCGATCGCCTCGGCCTTGATGTCGAGACCGTGAAGATCCTCGGGGTCGACATTCCCCATATCACGATTCCGGTGCGTCCCGGCCGCGACTTGGCCCGCCTGATCGAGGTGGCCGCGCTTCACTCCAAGCTGAGGCAATCCGGGTTCAATCCGGCGCAGGATCTCGACGATCGCCTGCAGCAAATGATGATTCCGCCGGGGGCCAAGAAGTGACTTGTCCCGCTTTCTGGCAAAAACATTTGTCCTGCTTTCGGGCAAAAACATTTGGAAATCACCCGCCCCACCGCTAACCATGTGCTTCTGATGCAAGGTTCTTCTCAAACGTCGAAGAGCGGTGGAATCCAAAAGGAACTGGTTATTTGCAACCGGAAGGGGATCCATGCACGTCCGGCGGCGATGTTTGTAAAGGTCGCCAACAAGTTCGAGGCCGAGATCTTCGTCGAGAAAGACGGCGAGACAGTGAACGGCAAAAGCATCATGGGCCTCCTGATGCTGGCGGCCGGACCCGGCAGCAAGATCCGCGTTCGTGCCGACGGGTTGGACTGCCTGAAGGCGATCGAGGAGATCGAAAAGCTGCTCTCCAGCAAGTTCGGTGAGGAATAGGTGGCCTGGCCTCGCGGCTTGGTCTTTCTACTTTGGCATGTCCGCGATCGGGTAGTTCTTCCAATCCGCATCGTCGAAGTGCCACCACTCCGTTGTCAGGCCGACGAAGCCGTGCTTCTCCATCACTTCCCGCAACAGGGTTCGGTTGCGGATTAACTCCCCAGGCAAGTTCGCGTAGTCGCGGCCGGCTCGTTCGGAGAAGTCGTCGAATGGGGTGGGCATCGGCAGCTCCTGTCCGCTGGACAGCCGGATCAAGGTGAGATCGACGGCCGCGCCGCGGTTGTGGCGGGAACCCTTGGCCGGATTCGCCACGTAGCGGTCGTCCGGCATGATCTCCCAAAACTTCCGCTGCACGGCCAATGGCCGGAACCCATCAAAGATCTTCAGCGCGAGCCCCTGCTTGGCCAGATCCGCTTGGACCCGCTTGAGCTTTTCGGCCGTGGCTCGACGCAGGAAGCAACGTGCGTCGGGATAAACCTTCTGTCCGGTGAAGTTGTTCGTCGTGGCGTAGCGGATGTCCAAAACCAGACCGGGAATCACCGTCGTCAGCTCCACGAAGTCGTCCGGCCTTTCGGGAACCGTCCGGCACCCACTGGCCAACACGACAGCTACGACAAGCGCGGCGAAGAAGGGCCGAGTTGAACCGCAGACCAATCGGAAGAAGCAGAAGGAAAACAGGGAGGAGCCTTGGCCGTTTCGGTTCGTTTTCATTCTGCGTCGTCTGCGTTTTCTGGGGTTGAGGAAGCTCTCAGAAGGTCGAAGCCACGTCGGCCGGAGCGACGATCTTCTCCTCCCGTGTTTTCAGATTCTTCACCTTGGCGACGACTGACCCATCGGCAGCACGTTCGAGGCGGACGGTGTGGGATGCGCCAAGTTCCAATGCCCGCTTGAACTGTTTGTCGCCCTTCGCCGGAGTCAGACTGTAGTCGACGGCTTTGCCGGCCTCGCGGAGAAGTTGGACGGCCTTGAGGGAATCGCCCCGGAGGGTCTCGTCCTCGACGAGGACGACGACATCGACCGTGTTGGCGAAGGAGGGAACGAGCTTCCGCACCTTCAACAGCTCCGCTAGCACCACGTCGCCCATGCCGAAGCCGAGTGCGGGCAGATCCACCTTGCCTTCGCTGACCTGTTTCACGAGTTGGTCGTAGCGTCCGCCGCCGGCGATGGCGCGGAACTCGCCCTTGCGGTCAAACGCCTCGAAAACGACGCCGGTGTAGTAGGCAAGGCCGCGAATGACGCCGTAGTCGACCTTCACGAAGTCGCTGAGCCCGCGCGCGGCGAGGTTGTCCAGCACCGCTTGCAGTTCCGGCTCCGGCACGCTGGCGGTGATGAATGCCTGGACGTCCTCCAGCTTCACGCCGAGCAGCGCGAGCTTCGCGGCGCTCACTTCGGGGCGCTCGCGCTCGATCTTGTCGACGACCTGGTAGAATTCGTAGGCCTTGGCCGTATCGCCTCCCCGGGCTGCGAAGAAACGCTGCCATGCCTGACGGCTGCTGAGGCGGATGACGAAGTCCTCGCTGGTGAGACCGAGCGCACGCAGCACGTCGATGAGCAGCGCCACGATTTCGGCGTCCGCGCTGAAGTCGGCCTCACCGAAGATGTCGCAGTTGAGCTGGAAGTGCTCACGCAACCGGCCTTTCTGCTGCTTTTCATAGCGGAAGAGCTGGGGCAGAGAAAACCACTTGATGGGCTTCTTGTAGGCGCGTTCCGCCGTAGCGACCATCCGGGCAACAGTGGGCGTCATCTCGGGGCGCATGGAGACGGCGCGTTCGCCCTTGTCCGTGAAGTTGAAAAGCTGGGCGACGATTTCCGCGCCTGACTTGTTGGTGTAGAGCTCCAGTGGTTCGAGCGGAGGGCCGTCGTATTCCCGGAAGCCGTAGCGCCGCGCGGTTTCGCGCCAGCACCGGAAAATGTGCTGCCGGAGATCGCAGCTCCAGGGTTCGTTGGAGGGCAGGGGCTCGGGGTAGAAATCGCGAAAACCGGGAAGACGTTCCATGGTCAGTGATCTTTCAAAATTGGCCCACTAGAAAAGCGGGTTCGAGCCTGCAGCCGCAAGCCCTGAATCGGTTGTCGCAAAGGTGCTTCGCCATTCCAAATGGAAAACGGCGCTGGCCAAGCAAATGGCTGCGCCGTCCCGGGGTAATGGTTGTCAGCCGTCAGGGTTTCTTGGGTCCGGCGGGGGCCTTCACAACAGCGGCGGCATTGGCGGCCGCCATGGCCTTGGGCGTCAGGTCGAGGACCGACTCGCGCATTTCCTTGCCGGGCTTGAACTTCACAACGGCGCGTTGGGGAATAGGCACGTCGGTTTCGGGACGGTTCGGATTCCGGCCGATGCGGGCCTTGCGCACCTTGACCTCAAAAACGCCGAAGTTTCTGAGTTCGACGGTTTCTCCCTTCGAGACGGATTGGGAGATGTAGTCCAACGTCTTTTGCACCACTTCGAGAACCTGCTGCTGGATAAGCCCAGTTTCGTTTGAAATTCTGATGACCAGATCGCGCTTCGTCATAGTTTACCTTTCCGTTTTTTTCGGACTGCCTTGAGGCCCTAAATCCATCGGCCTTCGATTGTTACAGGCTGACGGTTACACCGCTTTTTGAAAGACGCAACCCGTCAAAGCACTTTAGCGATCCTAGCTCTCGATGATGTTGATCTCAACCGGCTCGACCCGGACGCCGTGTTTCTCCAGCCATGCTACGGCGGCTTTTAGATCATCACGAAATCCTTCCAGCTCAAGGCACAAGATGCCGATTTCGTCGCTCACGCTGGCCTGCCGGACGTTGAAGACGATCGGAAACTTCATGGCAAGTTCCCAGATGATCGGCCGGGTGATCAGCTTCGGCGGATAGCTCAACCAGTAACGGCGGCTGTCCTTTCCGAGTGCCGACTTGGCAGTTTTCGTGGCAGGGGATTTCTTTTTCGCGGCGGGCATCGTGTTCCTTGAGGGATCAACCCCCGGCGATCGCGGGAATGATGCTGACCTCATCCCCGTCCTTCAACGGAGTCTCCTGGTTCTTCAGGAAACGGATGTCCTCCTCGTTCACGTAGACATTGACGAA
>CANJSG010000236.1 GCA_947476875.1 Verrucomicrobiota bacterium
CAAGTGCTGCGGGCCGCAGGCCGTGACGGACGCACGCGCCGTCTGCCACAAACTCGGCGTCCCCTACTACCTCATCGACGAGGCGGCGGAGTTCCAGCAGAAGGTCATCCAATACTTCGCCGACGAATACAAAGCCGGCCGCACGCCCAACCCGTGCGTCATGTGCAACCAGACCCTCAAGTTCGGCACCCTCATCAGCCGCGCCAAACAGCTCGGCGCCCAGTTCATCGCCACCGGCCACTTCGCCCGCGTCGAGCGGCGTGACGACGGCCGTGTTTTGCTGCGACGGGGTTTGGATTCACGGAAAGACCAGAGCTACTTCCTCTTCAGCCTGCGCCAGGAGCAGCTCGCCTTCTCGATGTTTCCGCTGGGCGAAATGACCAAGGCCGACACGCGGGAAGTCGCCCGTGAATGCCAGCTCAAGACCGCCGACAAGGAAGAGTCGATGGAGATCTGTTTCGTTCCCGACAAGGACTACGGAAAGTTCCTCCAAGACGCCAAACTGGCCGAGAAGCACCAGGGCGAACTCGTCGATCTCCACGGCCACGTGCTGGGCAAACACGACGGCATCGAGTTCTACACCATCGGCCAGCGCAAAGGCCTGGGCATCTCCTCCACGCAACCCCTTTACGTCATCGAGCTGGATGCGGCGAACAACCGCGTCGTCGTCGGCCCGGATTCGGCTTTGGACCGCGCCGAGTTCCGCGTGCAAACCTGCAACTGGATTCCCTACGACAACCCTCCAACTGAAGTCCGCGCCACGGTGAAGATCCGCTACAACCACCCCGGCACCCTCGCGACGATCTACCCTGAGGAGAACAACCGCGCCCGCATCGTGCTCGACGAACCCCAACGCGCCATCACCCCCGGCCAAGCCTGCGTCTTCTACGACGGCGACCTCGTCCTCGGAGGCGGCTGGATCACACGGTAATCGAGGCAAGCCGATACCTGATCCATGAGTCGCAGCAGTTTGATGTCATTGGCGAGAACGGTCTTCTGGTTCACCGCTGCCGGAATACTGCTCGTGGTTCCTTGGAACTTCGGCGGGATGACGCTGTTCAGCTACAAGTGGATCGTCAACAGCGGTTGGATTTGCGGCGGATGTCTCGCGATCTGGCTGTGGAATTGCGGGCGGCTTCATTCGCGGCCATCGGCCGGGTTCTGGCTTGCGGTGATCTGCTGGTCGCTTCTCGGGCTCCAGATCTGGCTGAGCTCGAAGAATCCCAGCCACCTCATGGAGTCGCCGTTCTCGACTTCCTACTACGTCTTCAATCCGATCAAGCACAACGAACTCCTCCCGAGCAGCGCCTTCTGGGGAGCCAGCCTGGCCAGCGGCGAGTTTTACCTCGGACTCGGCCTGATCGCCCTGACGGCGTATTGCCTTGGAATGGAGCGCACCGCGTTCCGCCGTCTGATGGCGCTTTTCGTGGCTAATGCGGCGGTCCTCGCGGCCGTCGGTATTCCTTTCAAGTATTCCGGCCAGAAGCTGATCCTGGGGAGGTGGGAATTCCAAGAGTGGTATTTCTACTCGACCTTCTACTACCACAACCACTGGGCCGCCTTCGTCCTTCTAGCAATGGGTGCCGCTGGAGCGCTCTTCGTTTCCCGGAAGGGGGTCGTCACGCGCGGTCTGCTGATCGCGGCGATGGCCCTGATGGGCGTCTCGGTCGTGGTGGCGAAGACACGGCTTGGCGTCCTCGCGGTCATCCTGTTCGCGGCGGTCTTCGCGTGGTTCTTGGCAAGGAACCGGATCTTCAAGTCCTCCCTGCGCGTCTGGGGATGGATGGCCGGAGCAGCTGCTCTCCTGGGGGTCGGCACCTACGGGGTCGCGGCTTGGAGCCAGGACAAGGTCGAGCCCGGCAGCGCGCGCCAATGGGAGAGCCTCTTGCAGGAAAACCCGTTCACCACGCGATATCTCCTCCTTTTGGATACACTTCCGATGATCGCCGCGAAGCCGGTCTTTGGATGGGGTCTGGGGGGTTACCAATCAGCCTTCCAGCAGTATCAACGGCCCGAGACCATCTCGATGCATGGCAACACCCCGACCCGCTATGAACACCCGCACAACGACTGGCTGGAGCGGCTGGCCGAACTGGGGCTCGTCGGATCTCTTCTCTTTTTCACCCCCGGCTGCATCTGGCTAGTGCGAGCTCTGCGCCACGGAATGCATTCCTGGTCGATGCAGGTCGTGCTGATAGGATGCGCAGTCCTCCTCGTTTTCGCATTGGGAGACATGGCGTTCGCAAATCGGAGCGTGACTGGAGTGTTCTGCCTCCTTTTCGGACTAGCATTGGCTCCGCCAACTTCGCCAAAGCCTCGCGGTGGGGATGGAGATTCCAAGCAGAGGAACCGAAAAAACAGGCTTGCAGTCGAATCGCGAAACACGCACCGTCCTGTCGGTAATTGAGACAATTCCAATGAAAACTATACAAAAAATTTCCGCCAGCATCCTTGTAGCCATCGCCGTTCAGTCTTTGACGGCTATTCCTTCAGCCCCTTTCCATCCGATCACCAACTGCGCCAGTCTGACGTTTCAGCAGGGAAATCAGACGCCAATCTCGATCAATAAACCAGTCGGGAACGCGGCATGGAATTTCAGTTCCTTGGGGACCGGAAATTTCACGGTGACGGACTGCGCAGGTAAGATTCTTGGCACCTATAATGCCTCAACCGGAACTTTCACTCCCTAGCCGGAACTCGGAACCAGATTTGAATTTAATCGCGTCAAGCCGGCCCTTTGGCCGGCTTTTCCTTTCCGGATTTCCAACCTATGCCAACCAGCACAGCAGATTGGATCGAAATCACCGGCACCTGAAACACAAAGTCCACGCTCGAGTGCAGGATCAAGGCAAACAAGGCGATCACTTTCAGGCGATTCAAAGAGCAGAAGGCACTGATCAAGAGCAAAATACCCGTGATCGCGGGCAGAATTCCCCACTCCCCCATAAACTGGATCGGGTCGTTGTGGGTGAACTGGACGGCATGGAAGAATGTGTTCGCCATCGAATCATTTGAGTAGATGGGCGCGATCCGGCTCCAAGTCCCCGGTCCGGTTCCGATCCACGGATGATCCGCCGCCATCCGGGCTCCCGCCAGCCACAGCACCGGCCTGAGCGGCGCTTTCGAAGGCACCAGTCGATCGCCCCGCGTCAGCGACTTCGCCTTCAACTCCCTGTCCTGCTCCGGTGCCACACGCGCAGCATTAGCAGCGCTCGTCCATCCATCCGGAAAGTTCCGTTGCAGCCTCTGAACCTCGGAGAATTGCCAGGCCCCAACGGCGAGAAACCCAATCGCCACCGTCGCTAGAACCAATCGCCGACTCATCAACCCCCGCGCATCCAGCCAGTTCCAGGAGCATCCGCCCAGTAGCATCAAGATGGACACCGCGGTCGCGGCTTCTGCTCGCAACGGAACCAGCGCAGCCATCACCACGGCGAAAACCAGCGCTTTCACCCCAAGCTCCTTTCGCCACGACGCCCAACCCCACTTGGAGAAGACGATGAACGGCCATCCCAAGTTGATGCACGCCGCCGTCGCGCTGTAGTGGAAGAAACCGGCATTGCAGCGTTCGGGGGTTCCTTCCACCAGCACCCACGGGAGAGAACCGAGGCCGCCCCAGCGTTGCATCAGCGAAACCGCGACGACCCCCAGCGCGCTGAACCCGAAACAGAACGCAATTCTCGTTCGGAATGTTCGCAGCCGGGCCAACTGCGACACCGTCAGGACGGTAAGCAGGCATGACGCGTGCAGGGCCAGTCGTTCATGCCAAGGCGGTGCGATGAAGCCTGCCGGATTGCCGGAGATTAGGTCCGCGTAGAATTCCTTGGAGAAAGCCGTCGCAAACTCGGGTTCCCCTCGCCAGGCGAACACCGCCAGATACCCGAGCAGAACCAGCACACATCCGAGCACCAGCGGCGACGGACGAAACCGCCGGAACCGCGCCAGCGATCCCGCCGTCAAACAAAACGAAACAGCCAGAGCGGCGCATGTCACCCAGATCACCCCCGGCACCCGGACCTTCGCCCCGAGCAGCCACGGAGCAGTCAACATCACCAGACACAGCAGATGAATGGCGAGACTTCGAGGCGACACAGGAGAAAGAGAGCGGATGAAACCGCGAACCACGAGGAGAAGTTTGGAGCCAGCTGCCGGGATTGAACCGGCGACCGACGGTTTACAAAACCGTTGCTCTACCGCTGAGCTAAGCTGGCCCTGAACTACGTCGGCAGTCTGCGAACGAGCGCTTCCGGTGCAAGACCTTTTCCTGCGCCCGCCCGCTGATCCGATGGGCAATGGAGCGATCGAGCCTTGGACCCGCTGCGCTTCCCGGGATCGAACAGAACCACCATCCAGCCGAAACCAAGACCGCAAAGCCGACCTCCGGACAAACTTCTTCCCCGCCTGAAACGCTGTCCTTACGCTCCGCGCCCGTGGATCACAATTTGATCAACGACATCGCCCTTTGCATCCTCTGTGCATGGGGGCTGGCCGTCGTCGCCCACCAGCTCAAGCAGCCCCTGATGCTCGCCTATCTGGTCGCCGGCTACCTCATCGGGCCGCAGGGCTATCGGCTGATCAAGGACACCCACTCGGTCGAGACCATCTCCAGCCTCGGCCTGATCCTGCTGATGTTCATGATCGGCCTCGAGATCGACCTGAAGAAGATCGCCAAGGCGGGGAAGCCGATTCTCCTCACCGCCGCGTCGCAGATTTTCGGCTCCATCATCATCGGACTTGCGGTCTTCCTCCTCTGCGGGTTCCGGATGGAGGCGGGCTCGATGGAAGCCCTCTACCTCGCCATCGCGGCGGCCGTTTCCAGCACGGTCATCATCGTCAAGATCCTCTACGAACGCCGTGAGTTGGACAGCCTTCCCGGCCGGATCTCGCTGGGAATCCTCGTTCTCCAGGACGTTGTCGTGATCGTCTTCTGGGCCCTCCAACCGGAGCTGCGGAATCCTTCGGCGATCATGTTCCTGAAGATCCTGGGCAAGGTCGCGGCCCTGGTGATCATCGCGCTGCTCATCAGCCGGTTCGTCCTGCCGAAGCTCTTCAAGGCCTTCGCCCGGCTGCCGGAACTCGTGCTCGTCGGCGCGTTGGCTTGGTGTTTCGGCGTCGCGCTCATGGCCGAGGCTCTCGGCCTGTCACGGGAGATGGGCGCTCTCGTCGCCGGCGTGGCCATCTCCACGTTCCCCTACACGCTGGATGTCGTGGCCAAGGTCACGAGCATCCACGACTTCTTCATCACCCTCTTCTTCGTCGCTCTCGGAATGATGATCCCGTCGATCGAGCCCAGGTCCCTCGGCTGGGCGCTCGTCATCGTCGCCGTGGTTCTGGCCACCCGTTTCATCACCGTGACGATCCCGCTCTACCGCATGGGCAAGGGTTTCCGCGCCAGCCTGCTTCCGGCGATCCACCTTTGCGCCCTGAGCGAACTCTCCGTCGTGATCATTTCGGAAGGCCACAAGGCGAAGAACGTGAGCGATTCGCTCTTCGGCATGGTCAGCTACGCCTTCGTCATCCTCAGCGTGCTGGCCAGCTTCGCCATCAGCCGCAGCGAAAAGGTCATGCCGATCGGTTTCCGAATGATGCGCTGGCTGGGGATGAAAGATCTGGGCGGGGACGGCTTACCCGCAGAAGCGCCGGCGGGCCGGCCTGCGCACCACGAAGACGACGACCACGGGCATGGATCGAAGCGAATCTACCTGCTCGGCTTCAGCTGGACCGCGAGTTCCCTCGTCGAAGATCTCCAGCGCCGACAACCGGAAATCATCAAGGACATCGCCGTCGTCGACTTCAATCCCGACGTCCACCGCGAGCTTAAGGCCCGGAACATCCACGCGGTCTACGGCGACATCAGCCAACGCGACACGTTGCTCCACGCCGGCATCGCCGAGGCCGAGCTCATTCTCTGCACGCTGCCAAACACCGTGCTCAGGGGTGTTACAAATCTGCGTCTCCTG
>CANJSG010000237.1 GCA_947476875.1 Verrucomicrobiota bacterium
GAAGGCCCTTTTTTCACTGATTTTCCGCCTGTGGTCCCGGATAGCCGCCCTGGTCGCCCGCCTCGTCCGTCGCTCTCCCACAACTTTCTCCGGACCATCCCAGGCCAAGCCATCATACGCATCCGTCACGCCGCTCCAAAACACCCGTTCTTTGACGGGCTGTTAGGCCACTACGCCATGCGCCCTCTCATACTCATTCTCGCCACGTTGGCCCTGACTGGTTGCCAGTATGACCCGCACGCCAATCTCTACACCACGACTGAGCCGAAAGCTTTGGATGTTGTCGGGACATACGTCCTTGATGCGTTCCATCTACCACCGGAGGTCGGGAGTTCCCGACCGGCTATTGTGGTTGAGCTTCACGCTAACGGCACTTTCGCCGCTACCAATGTTCCGCCGTGGGAGTTGAGCACACCCAGCACGAACTTCTTCGCTTCGCTCATCACCACGACTGGAAAGTGGGAGAAGGACACACTTGGAACACTCGACCCAGGACAGAAGCACATTTGGGGCGTTCAGTTGCTCACAGTTGGTTCCAAGATTCATCCTGCCTTTTTCACTGGCGACAAACCGCCCTACGGTTTGATTTTCACCCTTGGCGATCCTGACAGCGGTCACGCTGTGATATTGAGGAAGAAGCAATGACGTGGGCTAACCATGCGCTGCAACCCACAGCTCACGCGATGGGCTACCATCTGCCGCACCTCCGGTGCTTGGAATCAGGTAGGATGAAACTCCCCGGCCGGCCCGCCCTCACTCCTTCTTCGCCGTCGCCTGTTCGATCTGTTTGGCGAGGGCGTTGAACTTCTCGACGACGGCGTTGTATTCGGTCGTGCGGGCGTCCGCTCGCGCCTTCTGTTGACCGAGACCGTTTGAATCGCCACTTTTTCGGCATGTCCACACAACAACTGACCGCCAAAGCAATGGCGCTTCCTCTCTCCGAGCGAGTTTCACTCGCACAGACGCTCTGGCAGAGCATCGGCACCGGTTTAGCCGACACCGAAGAGCGCGAGGCGGTGCGTGAGTCCATCCGACGCGACCAGGAGCTTTCTTCCGGCGCTGTGGTTGGCCGCACGCACGAGGAGGTCATGCAGGCTGCGCGTCGCGCCATCGGATGCGCCTGATTCACCACCCCGACGCCGAAGCGGAACTCATCGAGGCGGCACAGTTTTACGAGCGCAGGGTTCCGACACTCGGCGCTCAGTTTCTCGACGCCGCAGACCGTGCGGTAAGAGTCATCCAGGAGGCACCCGAGCGGTGGAGCATCATCGAGGCAGATGTCAGGCATTACCTGATGCCTCGTTTTCCATACGCCATCTACTACCGGGTATTTTCCGACCATCTTCGTATCCTCGCTTTCAAGCACCACAGCCGTCACCCGGACTACTGGCGTTACCGTCTCTCCGACTGAACCGCGAACGCTTCACCATGCGCCACGCTCTGCCTTCGCTAGGTTTGGGTCGTTGGGCGACTGACAGAATACCACGGGCCCAGCTTCACTCCTTCTTCGCCGTCGCCTGTTCGATCTGTTTGGCGAGGGCGTTGAACTTCTCCACGACGGCGTTGTATTCGGTCGTGCGGGCGTTGAGCTGCTCGGCGAGCGAGACGCGTTCGTCGCCGAGCTTCTTGACCAGTTCGTTCTGCTGTTTGACGGCGTCGTTCAGCTTGGCGATGGCCTCGTTCTGGGACCGGATGTTCCCGTTCTGCACCTCGACGGCTTCCTTGTAGCCATTGATCTGCCGGCGGGCCTGGTCGAGCTCCTGCTCGGTCCTGCGCTTGGCCGCATTGGCGGTCGCGACGGCGGCGTTGTTGGTGGACTCAGCGGCCTTGAGCTCCTTCACACGCAGGTCTAGGCGGGTGATCTCGGAGTCCCATTGCTTCAGCCGGCTTTCCACGTCCTGCAGCTTGCGGTCGCGCTCGTGCACGTCGGCGGTCAGCTTGCCGACCTGTTCGCGCAGCCCGGCCTCGCGCACCCATTGGACGGCGGCGAGGAGACAGAGCCCGAGGCACAGCGCGATGAGGATCTTGGGAAGGTTCTTGCTCATGGGGCCTTCACTTGGGGCTTTCGGCCGTCACGTTGAAGGCGACCTTCTGGAACCCGGCCCGACGCGCGAGGTCGAGGACCTTCATCATCGATCCGTGCGAGGTGTCGACGTCGCCGTTGACGTAGACGGGCAGGTTCGTGTTCGCGGCGGCGCGGTTGGTCAGCATGGTGTAGAGCGCGGGCAGGGTGATGAGCGTCTTTTCCAGGAAGACGTCGCCCTTGCGGTCGACGGCGAGGCTGATGATGTCCGGCTTGAAGTCGCGCACGGCCTGGGTGGCGGTGGGGAGGTTGACCTTGACCGACTGCTGCTTGCTCATCGAGAGGCTCACGAGCATGAACGACGCGAGCAGGAAGAACATGATGTCGATCAGGGGAACGATCTCGATGCGGTTGTGCTTCGTCTGGAGCGATGACTTGACCGGCTTCATGGCGCGTCAGGAACGGTTGTTGTTGTCGAACGCGCCGGGCCGTTTGAACAGCCCCTGCAGGTGGGTGCCGGCCTGCCGGAGCTCCACTTCCAACCGCGCGGCCTTGCGGGAGTAGTAGTTGCACGGAAGCAGCATCGCGATGGCGATGCCGAGGCCGGCCGCGGTGGCGATCAACGCTTCGCCGATGCCGCCGGTGACCTTCTCGACGGCGAGTTCCGAGCCGCCGACGGCGCTGAAGGAACCCATGATGCCCGTCACGGTTCCCAGCAGTCCGAGCAAAGGAGCGAGCGTGATCAGCGTGTCCATCACCGGCAGGAACTTCGCGGCGTTCTCGACCTCGTCCGTCGCGACGATCTGCATGGCCTCCTCGACTCCGCCGGGATACGCGGCCAGACCTGCTTCCACGACCTTCACGGCGGGATCGTCGGTGCCGTGGCATTTCTTCAGGGCCAGTGCGACGTCGCCGGCCTGCACGGCGGCGAAGACTTCGCCCAGCCGCGCCCGGTCCCGGCGCTTGTTGAACCGCGCCCACCAGAGGACGCGTTCCCCGACGGCCGCGACCGCGGCGAGCGTGGCCAGAAGGATGGGCCACATGATGGGGCCGCCCTTGATGAAGAGATCGACGACGATGTTTGAAAGGATGGGCTCGGGCATGACGGTTGGGTTCACTTGGTCAGGATGAAATCAAAGGGGATGCGGTAATACCGGACCTCGCCGGCCGGCCAGACCCAGCGGGTCTTCACGCATTGCACCGCGGCGTTGTCCAGCATCTGCGCTCCGGAGGATTCGTCGACTTCGAGCCGGGTCACCTGGCCGTCGGCGCCCACGACGGCATACAGCACCACGCGGCCCTGCAGGCGGCTGCGACGGGCGGACGCGGGATATTCCGGATAGGGAAAATCGCCGCTCGTGCCGGCCACGTTGAAGACGGTCACCTTGGGCGTCGCGGCCTTCACCGTGCCGCCGGCCATCGGTCTTGGTGGCGGGGCCGACGCGAGCTTCACGGGCACCACCACGCCGATGGTGGGAACGGAGAACGAAACGGCGGCGTTGGCCGGCGCGACGGACACGACCTGCGGCACGGCATCGGACGGCTGATCGGTTTCAGGCTTCTCATTGTCGAGCACCTCCGTCGGGACCGGAGCCGGCGGCGGCGGTTCGAAGAGAACCGGCACGGGCTCATCAGGAGGCGGCGGAAGGGCGACGGGCCGAATGGGCCTCGTGAAGAGACCGACCATGCCAATGGAAAGGCACAACGCCGCGATCCCAGCCGTGAAGGCCATCGGCTGGTTCGGATCGGGCGCGGAGCTCGCCACGCACCGCCGCGTCAATTCCGACGCGCCGGCCGCACGCTCCGCCTCTGCTGTCTGGTCATTTGCCATTCAACCGCTCGATTCATTGACTTCGCCGTCGTGCCATCGGTCCCGGGTTCGTCGATGCGACCAGGACAGGTATCCGAATACTTCGGCCGATTCAACCCGCACCCAGCTTGATCCGGCTTCCAGCGCCCATCATCTCCCGGAGCTGCCCGGCGAACTTGGCGGCGTCCACGGCCGGACCGATCAACACCATCGCGGCCGGAGGAGCCGGATCCGCGATCGGAAACCGGTCCAGCGAACACCAGCCGAAGATCTGCTGGAAGAGATGCGTCTCGCTCGGTGATTCGGCCAGCCGCACGAAGCCCTTGGCGCGGATGACTTCCTTCCGGTCCAATCCCCGCAGCATCGCCTCCAGCTTTTCGCGCGGCACCGGCACGGGCAGCGGAAACGTCACCGACTTGTAGGACTCGTGAAGGTGCTTCACCTCGGGATCGGCCTTGGCCACGTCGACCGTTGCCGCCGCCGAAAGCTCCTTCAACAAGTCCGGCAGTTCCGGCAAGGCGAACGGGAGACGGACGATGCGCGCGGTCGGGTTCACCATGGCGATCTCGGCCTTGGCGAACCGGATCTCGTCCTCGGACACGAGGTCGCACTTGGAAAGGAAGACGATGTTCGCGAACTGGAGCTGCCGTTCGGCCAAGCGCCACTCCGCCAACTCATCCTGCAACGCGCGGAAACCCGCCGCCGAGACGACGGTCAACACACCTCGCAGTTCCGCCGTTGAAGCCACGTCGTGATCAGTGAGCAGGTCGATGACGGCATCGGGCTCCGCGAGGCCGGAAGTCTCGACGAGGATCAGATCGCGTCCGCCGGCTTGAGCCAGACGCCGGACGGCATTCCCGAGCTGCGTGTCGTCCGTGCAGCACATGCAACCTCCTTCAACGGTTTCCATCGAGACATCCGGCCGGCCAAGGATGAGCGCATCGACGCTCATGGCGCCGAAGTCGTTCATCACGATCGCGGGTCGCAGACCGCTGACGGGAGCCTCGTGAAGCCACTTCCAGAGCAGCGTCGTCTTGCCGGATCCGAGGAAGCCCGTGACGAGGAAGATGGGAACGGGTTTCACGCGGGAGAAGTTCTCGGCGTCAGCGTTTGGCAGGCTGGCAGTCGGGGCACGTGCCGTAGATCTCGACTTCATGCTTCTCGAACGTGAAGCCCTTCGTCTTCGAGATCTCCTCCTGCAACGCGTCCAGCGCGTGGGTGTGCGGAAGATCGGCGACCGTGCCGCAATCCTGGCAGACAAGGTAGTCGTGGTGTTCGTCGGGCGTCGCGAGGGCGAAGTGCGCCATCTTGCTCTTCAGGCTGACGCGCCGGACGATTCCGAACTCCTCGAGCGACATCATCGTGCGCCAGAGCGTGGCGTTGTCGCAGGTGCCCTTGATCCCTCGGGCCCGGCCCATCTGCTCCAGGTTGACCGGCTGGCGAGATTCGGACAGGAAGCGGAGAATGCGTTTGCGCGCGCCGGTCATGCGCATCTTTTTCGCAATGCACTGCTGGAGCGACCAGGCGAGGCGATCGGCGCTGGATTTCACGACGCGCCTTTCCCCGGGTGCGCCGGCGCCTGCGTGATGCGGCGTCGTTCACGCACGCGGTTGACGACCATGGAAACCACGAAGAACACGAAGCCGATCAGCACGATCACCGGACCAGGCTGGACGTCGATCGAGGCCGAAACCACCAGGCCCGAAAGCACCGACATCAGCGCGATGGCGACCGAGACGGCCACGATCACGGCCAACGACCGGCTCCACAACGTGCCGATGACCCCGGGGATGATCAGCAGCGCCGTCACGATCAACACGCCGACGACCCGTGTCGAAATGATGACCGTCGCCGCGATCAGCAGGATCAGTCCGTAGCGCAGCACGGGCGTCGGCACGCCGGAGACGCGGGCGATGTCCTCGTCGAACGTCCACGCCCCGAGCCAGCGCCAGCAGCGCAGCACGAAGAATCCCGTGACCAGGACCGCTCCGGCCAGCAGCCAGCATTCGAGCGCGTTCAC
>CANJSG010000238.1 GCA_947476875.1 Verrucomicrobiota bacterium
ACTCGACTCCATCAAGACCCCGACCGCCGAGAATCCGCGCCTGCTCGGCGGATCCGCCAGCCACGCAGCCGTCGCCGCCAGCTTCTTCGCGCCGGTCAAACTCGTGGGCGTCGTCGGCGAGGATTTCCCCAAGAAATATGTCGCGCTCTACAAGAAGCACGGCATCGACCTGACCGGCCTCCAGATCCAACCGGGCAAGACCTTCCACTGGGCCGGCGAATACGAACTCAACATGAACAACCGCCGCACGCTCACCACCGAGCTGGGCGTGTTCGAGAAGTTCACCCCGCACCTTCCCGAGAAGCACAAGAAGTCGCCCTTCGTCCTCCTCGCCAACATCGCCCCGGCGCTCCAGCACCACGTGCTCGACCAGATGAACAAACCCAAGTTCGTCGTCGCCGACACGATGGACCTCTGGCTCAACATCGCGATGGACGACCTCGTCAGCCTGATCAAACGCGTCGACGGCTTTGTCCTCAACGACAGCGAAGCCCATCAGCTCACAAAGGAGGACAACGTCTTCGCCGCGCTCAAGAAGCTCCACAAGCTGGGACCGAAATACGTCATCATCAAAAAGGGCTCCCATGGATCAATCCTCTCCGGACCCGACGGCTTCTTCATCTGCCCGGCCTACCCGTTGCACAAGGTCGTTGATCCGACCGGCGCCGGCGACAGCTTCGTCGGCGGCATGATGGGCTACCTCTCCACGGCCAAGGGCGACATCCGGAAAAACATCCGCAAAGCCATGGTCTACGGCAGCGTCACCGCCGCGTTCTGCTGCGAAGGTTTCGGCCTGAACAAGACGACCAAGACCACGCGTAAGGACATCGATCTGCGGGTCAAGGAACTCGAGGCGATCACCCGCTTTTAATCTCTGGTGCAGCGAAAGGCGGACCCAATCGGTCCGCCTTCTTTGTTACCAGAGCATCGAGCAATGAACCGCACGGACAACCCCAACCGATGCTAGCCTGTCAGAGGAATGCAACCCACTCCGCCAACTCCATCCTCATGGCGCCCGCTCCAGATCAAGGCCGCGCTCATTGTCGCCGCGACCGCGCTGGTGGGAATCTTCCAACGGACATTTCTCGACGACGCCGAGCCCACCTTGACCGCGATGATCCTTCTCGTCGGAGGATTGTATCTCGGATTGTTCGACACCAATCCTCTGCCATCACGCCGTCCGAAGCTGGTGCGCGGCTTCGTATCGATCGGGTTCATCGCCCTCGCCATCGTGCGCATCTGGCCGCAAGCGCCCGAAGCCAGAATGCCGTGGCAGCCTTATAGCGTGGAAGCCGTCGCCGCAGCCAAAGCCTCAGGAAAGCCGGTGCTGATCGACGTGTGGGCATCGTGGTGCGGCCCGTGCCACGACCTGGATCGCCGCGTCATGTCGCGGGCGAAGGTGGTCAACGCCGTGACCAACGCCGGCTGGGTGGCCCTGCGCCTCAACGCCAGCAACAACTCCGCCCCGGAAGTCGTCGCCGCGACCGAAGCGTTGGGCGTGTTCGGATTTCCGTCCGTGATCTTCATCGGCACCAACGGCCAGGAGCGGACGATGCTGCGGCTAACCGGCGTCGAGACAGCCGACAATTTCCTCAAGCGCCTGCAGGCTGCGCGTTGATCAGGCGGCGGACGGACACGGGCCCACGGCTGCAACTAGGGATTTGATCTGTTCCCGACTGTGTTCGCACGAGAGGGCGATCCGGAAGAATCCGCTATCGTGTCCGCCCGGATAGCGCATGAACGGAGGAAGAATACCCGCCCGTCGCATCCGCTTCTGGATCGCAGGCGCCGTCGTCTCATTGCTCGGCGTCACCGCGAGAACGGGGCTCATCGAGTCCTCGACCGGCCAACCGAGAGACCTGAGCGAACTCCGGAGCAGCGCCACGTTCGCCATCAGTTTTGCGCGCAGACCGGGCGTCTTGCGAAGGACCTCCACGGCCTTGAGCGATGCGGCGGCGAACGGCGGCGGCAACGGCGTGTTGCCGGTGAAGAGCCGGCTGCGAAGCCGGATCGCATCGGACAAGGCCTGAGGCCCAAGCACGGCACCTCCGTAGCATCCGAACGACTTGCTCAACGTCAGCGTCATCAGCACGCGGTCATCGGCGTGGAAAGGACCCGTGCCCGTCATGGCTTCCCAAGTTCCCTTGCCTGTCCTGCCCAGGGCGCCGGCACCGTGCGCATCGTCGATCCAGAGGCGACCTGCAGCAGGCAGCGCCTTGAGATACTCGGGCAACGGTGCGAGCGCGCCGGTCGCGGAAAACATTCCGTCCGTGGCCACCAGCACACGGGTCTTCCCGCCCAGCCCGCGCAGCTTCCGTTTCAGATCGTCGACGTTCCGGTGGGCAAAGCGCACCACTTTGCATCGGAAAACATCGCCGGCATCCACGAGGCAGCCGTGGGCGTGTTCATCGAGCAGCAGATGGGTCACTTCCCCTGCAAGAGCCTGGGCCACGACGATCGCGGTGGAGTAGCCGTTCGATGTGAGCACGGCGGACGGCGCGCCGAAAAATTGCTTCAAGGCTGCTTCGAGGCGGCTGTAGACAGCGTGGTTGCCCGACGTGCGGCGCGACGCGGCGACGTTCAAACCGAACCGGTCGATGGCTTCATGCGCGGCCTTCATCACGGCCGGATGGCTCGCGAGACGGAAATAATCGCAGCCGCCGAAGTAGATCCAAGTGCGGCCGCGCGATTGCACGAACACCCGGTCCACCTGCTGCAGCGGCTGAGGAAGATCGATCATGAAGCCAAGCACAGAGCCCTTTCCTTCCAGATCCAGTTGAACACGCAATCAGCGGTGCGCTCGACCGAGTTGAGGACGTTATGATCCGCATTCCACACGACCTTGGATTCCCTGAACCCGGGGCACTGCTCCCGAAGCGAACGGAACACCGGCCCCCACGGCACGACGGGATCCATCGCGCCAGAGACCGCGTAGACCGGAATGGTCGCGGCGGCCGCGAGCGGCCGGAGATCGTTGGACAGCATCAACGTCAGCCGATGGACCGCCGCCTGGCGGTCGTCTTCGGTGCGTCTCGCGAGAAACTCGGGAAGTTCGGCCATCGTCTCCGGCGCATGACGCAAACGGAGGCGCGCGTAGAGCGGATAGAAATCCAGGAGACGCTTCAAGGTCCCAAGCGACTGTCCGCCGATGCGGCGCTGGGTCATCCCGACCATCCAGGGCCACGGATGCCGCACAAAGCCTCCGGCGAGAACCAGTCCCGGCACGCGAAAGCCGCCCGGCTCTTCCGCATCAGCCCTTCGTCGGCTTCGATCGATGAGAAGCCAAGCCGGCTGCGAACCCCAGCTCTCGGCCAACAACCAACCCTCGGTGATGCCACTCGATGCGAGCGCCGACTGGATGCCATCGGCGTAGTCTTCGAGCGACCACGTGGTCGTGCGCGGATAGGTGAACTCCACGAACCGGAAATGCTTCAAAGCCCGGGCGCGAAAGCTGGGGATCAACGTCCAGTCGCCGTGCATGCCGGGCAGGTAGACGATGACCGGACGCCCGGCATCGCCATGGACACGGATCTGGATTTGTTCGTTGGTCTTCAACCTCGGTGCGACGTGATACCTGCAAAGGAATGCTTCGTCTTCGGAAATTTCGAGTTGCGAGTTGCGTCTCCCCTCTTTCGTCCCATGAAACCGGTCCACGGGACCAAAGAACCGGACACCGGCCCGCTCATCCCACGATTGTGTCGCGGAGCCCTCCTCCCCAGAGTGAATACAAGCACCATCGCCGTTGCCATGATCACCCGAAGAATCCTCCTGTTCATCGCCGCGCTCTCCGTCGCAACGACAACGACTCACGCCCAGCCCTGCCGGATCGAGGTCGTGGAGAAGGGCTCGAACTGGCCGGTGCCGCTCGTAGAACTGCGGACGACGCACAACGTGTCGTTCATCACGGACAATGCGGGGGTCGTGGCCATCGAATCGGCCGAGGTGCTCGGACGCGAGACCTTCTTCCACGTTTCCAGCGACGGATACGAAGTGCCCAAGGATGGTTTTGGGTATCGGGGTATCCGCCTGAAACCCGAGTCCGGCAAGACCCTGCGGGTGGAAGTCACCCGGACGATGATCGCCAAACGTCTCGGTCGCCTCACAGGGGCCGGGCTCTTCGCCGAAAGCCAACGGACCGGGCGCGAACTCGACTGGAAAGAGTCGGGCGTTTTCGGCTGCGACAGCGTGCAGAACGCCGTCCATCGCGGAAAACTCTTCTGGGCATGGGGCGACACCACCCTTCCCCGCTATCCTCTCGGCCTCTTCGACATGACGGCCGCCACCACGGCCGTGCGGCCGCTCGCTTCGTTCGAGCCTCCGGTGAGATTGAAGCTGGAGCACTACCGCGACGGCGACGGAGGACCGCGTGCCGTAGCGCGAATGCCTGGAAGCGGCCCGACATGGCTGGGCGGTTTCGCCAGCCTGCCCGATGCCTCGGGCGCGTTCCGGCTCGTCGCCACCTACCAGAAAATCCGGCCGCCGCTGGAGGCCTACGAAGCCGGACTCTGCGTCTGGAACGAGACGACCCTGACCTTCGAGCGGCAGCGTGTCCTCTGGTCGAAAAGCGACGCCACGCCCCGTTCCCCGCCGTTCCCCGACGGCCACCCGGTCAACTGGAAGGATGGAGACGGCCGGGAATGGATTCTCTTCGGCAACCCGCTCCCCACGCTCCGCTTCCCCGCGCGCTTCGAGGCCTGGAGCGATCCGGCCCGGTGGGAAAGCCTCACGCCGCAACCGACGCTCGCTTCGGCCGCCGACGGGGGAGCCGTCAAACCCCACACCGGAAGCATCGCCTGGAACGCCTTCCGCGCCCGCTGGGTCACCGTCTTCATGCAGGCCCAGGGCCGGCCTTCGGCATTTGGGGAACTCTGGTATGCGGAGGCTTCCGCGCCAACCGGCCCGTGGGGCAAGGCGGTGAAGGTCCTGACGCATGGGAACTACACCTTCTATAATCCCCGGCTGCACCCGGAGTTCACGCCGACGAACTCGCCCGTGCTTCTCTTCGAGGGGACCTACACGAAGGAGTTTTCCAGCAACCCCTCCCCAACTCCGCGTTACGACTACAACCAGATCCTCTACCGTCTGGACCTGGACGATTCCAAGCTGAAGCCGGCCCAGGCCAACTGAGCCCGGGCACCTGCGGATCCAATTTCGGCGACTCTATTTCGGGGGCGGCTCCACTCCGTAGATGACCCGTGAACTGCGGTCGTAGGTGAACCACGAATACATCCAGCTCAGCACCAC
This sequence comes from Verrucomicrobiota bacterium, assembly GCA_947476875.1. Classification (GTDB taxonomy): domain Bacteria; phylum Verrucomicrobiota; class Verrucomicrobiia; order Limisphaerales; family CANJSG01; genus CANJSG01. The sequence goes on from CANJSG010000238.1 coordinate 5,245, forward strand.
GCTGATCTTGTTCCTCAGACCCACGAGGAACATCAGATGGATCACCAGCCAGGCCATCCACGCCGGCCAACCGGTCAGCTGCAATCCCATCGCCATCGCCACCGCGCGCGACCGGCCGATCGTCGCCATGGTGCCCTTGTCCCAATAGACAAACGGTTCGCGCACCTCACCGGCGCGCCGGCCCTGGACGATGCTCCGTTCCACCAGCGCGGCCACGTGCGCTCCCATCTGCAACGCCGCCGGAGCCACTCCGGGAACGGATGTGCCCTTCACGTCGACCATCGAGACGATGTCGCCGATGGCGAAGATGTCGGAATGTCCGGGCAGGCTCAGATCTGGCTCCACCTTGATCTTCCCGCCGCGCGACAACGGCACACCGAGAGTCGCGCTGATGGGACTGCCCTCCACCCCGGCTCCCCAGACGACCGTCTCGGCGAGAAGGGTCTCCGTCGGCAGGACCACCGTTCCACGGCGGATGTCCTTCACGAAGTTGTTGAACTTCACCTCGACTCCAAGTTCCTCAAGCTGAC
>CANJSG010000239.1 GCA_947476875.1 Verrucomicrobiota bacterium
ACCCTCGTCCGAAATTTGAGCGACCAGCCCCTCACCGGCCTGCAGGTGAGCGTCTATACCAACCACGCCAGTATCCATGTGGATGCCGTCCTCGCGACGAACACGCTCGCCGGAAACGCCCAGGTCTCGCTGCGCCTCGATGTCGCCGCGCTCAACACCTCGGCCACCTATAGCACCGTCGGCGTCCGCGTGATCACGTCGGAGGGTGTGACCAACTACCTTGTCTTTGCCGTCAACCAGTCCTTGCTCCTGCCCGCGCTTTCAGCGACCCCGGGCAGCCTCCAGACCACAATGCGCTTGGGTCGACAGACGGCCGTCACCTTCGTCATCACCAACGGCGGCGGCCGCGCCACCGGGCCGTTGCAAATCCTGATTCCATCCCTGCCTTGGCTTGGATTGTCCTCGCCGCAGTCATTGCCGCCGCTGGCCCCGGGCACCAACGCCACCGTCACCCTGCTCCTGACCCCGCCGGTCGAACTGCCCCTCGGCGACTACACCGGCACCATCGCCATCAACGCAACGAACGCCGCGCTCGCCGTGCCCTACCGCTTCCGCACGGTTTCCGACGGCTTGGGAAATCTCACCGTCACGGCCGAGGACGAATACACCTACTTCACCGAGGGCAGCCCGCGCGTGACCAACGCCCTCGTCCGCATCACCGACGCCCTCAGCGGCATCCCCGTCGCGACCAACCGCACCGGCTCCGACGGGCTGGCCCTCTTCACCAACCTCACCGAGGCTTACTACATCGTGGATGTCGGCGCTGACGCGCACAGTTCCTATCGCGTGTCCACGCTCGTGACCGCCGGCCAGACGACCAACGTCGTCGCCTTCCTCCAGCGGCAGACGGTGAACTACACCTTCACCGTCGTGCCGACCACGGTGGAGGACCGCTACCAGTTCCAAATCACGAGCACGTTTGAAACCCAGGTTCCAGTGCCGGTCGTGACCATCAGCCCCGCGTCGATCGATCTGGCGCCATACCCCGGGACGGATTTCCAGATCGAATACAAGATCGCCAATCACGGCCTGATCAAGGCGGACAACATCCGCCTGAATTTCCCGAGCAACAGCCATTTCCAAATTACTCCCTTGATCACGGAGATCGGGACGCTCGGACCCAACCAGTCCATCACCATCCCGGCCAAGGTCCACCGCGGTCCTCCCATCGCGCAGAGCGGCCTTCGCGCCCAGACGGGACATGACGGCACCGGCTGCGCCGTCACGGCCGCGATGTTGTGGAACTACCTCTGCGGTCCCAACGTCGTGGACAGAAGCACGGCATCCTACGCATTCGATTCCGCCGGCTGCGACCTTCCCGCCCTCTACAACTCCGTCTATCAGCTCGTTCCAGAAGGCAGTCCTGCGGCCGGGACTGGTGTTGGTCCTGGCGGTTCTCTGGGTGCGGGTGGTGCGCCTGTCATACCCGCGGATGCCGGCTCCAATTTCGCTCCGCCTCCCGGGTTCGTTGGCGTCTGCCGCCCCGCGCCGCTCAACATCATCCCGCCGCAGGGCGGCGGCCGGGCGCTCAGCGACATCCGCCAGACAGACGCTTCTACCGGTGTCTGCGCCCGTGTGAGCCTCAAGCTCAACCAGTCCGCCGTGCTCACGCGCGACGCCTTCAACGCCACGCTCGAGATCGGCAACGACACGGCCAACCCGCTCTCCGAAGTCCTCGTCACCCTCCAGATCCAGACCACAGGCACGACCAACGCCACCGCGCTCTTTGCCATCCGCGAGCCTTCGCTCGTGGGCCTCACCGGCGTCGGCGGGTCAGGCAACCTGTCGGCCGTCACCACCGGCAGCTCTTCGTGGATCCTCGTTCCCACGCTCGACGCCGCGCCGACCAACGGGGCCCGCGTCTTCCTCGTCGGCGGCACGATGAGCTACGTGCAGTCGGGCACGCGCGTCACCATCCCGCTTGCGCCCGCGCCGATCCAGGTGTTCCCGCAACCGGAGCTGGTGGTCCGCTATTTCCACGATCGCGACGTCTTCGCCGATGATCCGTTCACGCCGGAAGTCGAGCCGAGCCTTCCATATTCCCTGGCCGTCCAGGTGCAGAATGTCGGCTACGGGGAAGCCAGGAACCTGAAGATCACCGGCGGAAAACCGCAGGTAGTCGACAACCTGAAGGGCCTGCTCATCGACTTCAAGATTCTCGGGGCCCAGTTGGAGAACCAGTCCATCAGCCCGGGTCTCGACGTGGACTTCGGCTCCATCGGCGTGGCATCAAACAAGATCGCGCGCTGGCTCTTCACCTCCACGGTCCAGGGAAGCTTCACCAACTACTCCGCTTCCTTTCAGCACCTCGACGCGATGAACGGCAAACGCCTCTCGCTGGTCCGCAGCACCGAAATTCACGAGCTGACAAAAATCGTCAATGTAGACGGCCTCTTTGCTGATGGCCGGCCCGACATGCTCGTCAACGATGTGGCCGATCCCGGCTTCCTTCCCGACACGCTCTATCTCTCGCAGGGCCCCGTTCGCCCAGTGCTTGCCGTGACCAACGCCACAATTGGAAACGCGATTACCGCCGGCCAGCTCCAGGCACAGATCACGGCCTCGATGCCGACGGGTTGGGTCTATCTCCGCATCGGCAATCCCGGCGGGACGAATTTCACCCTCAAGCAGGTTCTCCGTCCTAACGGCACCGACCTCGGCGTCGGCACCAACGCTTGGATCACCGACCGTTTCTTCCGCGGCGGGGAGCTGCGTCCTATTCGCACCAACCTGCTCCACCTGCTCGACTACAACAGCGGCGGCACCTACACCCTCGTCTACACCGTCGCCACAAACGCCAGCGACATCACTCCTCCGACAAGCCAGATGACGGCGCTTCCTCCGGTCAGTCCCCGTGACTTCAATGTCACCTGGAGCGGCTCCGACGACATCACCGGCGTCGCCTATTACGACCTCTACGCGTCGACCAATGGCGGCCCCTTCGGCCTCGCCGCGGCACGCCAGACTTCGGGCGGAACCGTCTTCCACGGTCAACCGGGCGCATCCTATTCCTTCTTCACCGTCGCCACGGACAGTGCCGGCAATTCCGAGGCGCCGGCGGTGACTCCCAAGGCGCAGACCACGGTGACCACGGCGGTCAACTTGCCGCCGGTCATTTCCGGTTTCAGCAACCGGTCGATCAACGAGGGCGATGTCTTCACCGCCACGCCGACAGCCACCGATCCGGACGGCGCTTCTCAGATCCTCTCGTTTAGCCTCGTGAGCGGACCGGCGGGGGCGCTCGTCAATTCGACGGATGGTTCCGTGTATTGGCCCACCACCGAATCGCAGGGAGGCCAGGTCTATCCGTTCAAGGTGGCCGTCACCGACAACGGCCTGCCAAGTTTGTCGGCCACCCAGTCCTTCAGCATCACCGTGGTGGAGGTAAACAACGCGCCCGTGATCACGAGCAGCCCTGTGATCAACGTGAACGAAGACACCGCCCTGTCGGCTGTCCTGACGGCGACCGACACCGACCTGCCGGCGCAATTGTTGACCTGGCAGATCGTCTTCGGGGCCCCCCCTGGCATGATCCTCAACTCGGCCGGGCTGCTGCTTTGGACTCCGTCAGAGGCCGACGGCCCCACAAACCGCATCGTGACGGTTCGCGTTTCTGACAATGGGTCACCCAGCCTCAGTGTCACCCAGGTGGTGAACGTCATTGTCGCTGAGGTGAACCGCGCCCCGCAAATCGCGGCCGTCTCGCCCAAGTTCGCCGGAGTCGGACAATTGCTGACGTTCACCAACACGGCCACCGATCCGGATCTGCCGGCGAACAGGCTGACGTTCAGCCTTGGTGCCGGCGCGCCGCGTGGAGCCCGGATCAATCCGACCAACGGCGCTTTCGCATGGACTCCGACGCCGGATTTCGCGTCGACCACGAACACGATCACAGTTCGCGTGACCGACGACGGACTGCCCGCGCTTGTCGCCACGACGAGCTTCACCGTCGGCATCGGCGACTTCCTCGGCGTGGAAATCGGTTCGGCCATCGTGCTTACGAACGAAGCCGCCTCGTTGCCCATCCGCGTGACCGGCACCGCCGTCGCCCAAAGCCTCACGGTTGTTGTTCAGGCTGGCGCGCCGGTCATGACGCAGATCGGCTTGTCCGACGGCGGCAGTGGCATCTTCCAGAGCGGCTGGCTGGATGAAGTGGGGACCAATACCTACAAGATATACCTCCAAAATCCGCTCGGTGTGACCGGATCCACCAACGTCGCCGCGCGGATCACGTTCAAGACGACCAACGGCATCCCATCGGCCATTGTTCCGATCAAGGTGCTGTCCGTCACCGCCCAAAGACTGAACGGCCAACCCGTAGGTGAAACCGGCGGTTCAGACGGTCGGTTGGTCTTCATCAACCGTGAGCCGATCATGGAACTGCTGCGCCTGCCCGCCCAGGACGGCGTCAAACTCTATGGCCGTCCGGGGATCGGTTACGAAGTGCAGTTCAGCACGGATCTGGCCGGTGGAACGTGGAGCCGCGTGTCCCGCATCCCGCTGACCAACCGCTTCACCCAGTTCGCGGTGGTCGTCACGAACGGGAGCGGCTTCTACCGCACGTTGGAACTCGGCCAGCCCAAGCCGCTGATCGACCTGCTCAGCCACAGCCCGGCCACGCTCAAGTTCATGCTCTACGGTGAACCCGGCGCGAACTACGACATCGAGACCAAGACGGCCGTCGCCAATGCGTGGGCCTTCCAGCAGAACGTCCCGCTGACGGCGGGTTACCGCGAGGTCTCCCTCGTGCCGCCAAGCACCGGGATCATCCTGATCCGGGCGGTGAAGAAATAGGCCCCGGTGGTGGAATCCGGATCACGACGCCGGCCAACCGATCGGGTTCGCCGGCGTTTCTCTTTGACGAGATGGCAGGCTCCGGGGCGCGATCCCGCACGGGCCGGTGAATTCTCCGCCGTGTCGGTTGCCGGGTGCGGGGAATTGGGCAACCCTTGGGCATTGCTCTCTGGTCCGACGCCAACGCGAACACCTCTTTCCACGCTCCTTCGTTGCAGCCTGCTGGTGCTTACGATGGGGATTGGATGGGCTGTGGATGCGGTGACGGTCGGAACCGCCTTCCGCTTCCACGATACCCATTGGCAAACATGGGTGGGCGATGAGTCCGTCGCGTTGTCGGAGGAATGGATGGCTGTCCGACCGATAGGAGGCACGACCAACTCCCGTTGCTTCATGTCGAATCTCGTCGCCCTCAAACCCGCCCCGGGGGCCGATGTGGCCGCCCTTCTTGCGGAGGAGCCGCCAGGTGCCCGGACCAACCTGTCGACCGGATGGTGGATCGTGGGCACGGCGAGTCCGCTGCGGGCTGCCCGGTTGGCGGAGAGGCTTTCCACGAACTCCCTGGTTCTCGCCGCCTCGCCAGTGATGCGGCGGCCGTTGCGGTTGCACGGAGCCTACGCGGCCGCTCCGAATGATCCCTACTTCGGCCTGTCGTTTCATCTGGAGAACCGCAACGCCGACGGTTCGTCCGCGGGCGCCGATCTGAACGTCCGCGCGGCCTGGCCTTTCAGCCGAGGCGCGGGGGTCATCGTCGGTGTGGTGGACGACGGCATTGTCACCACGCATCGGGATCTCCTCCCGGCCGCGTCGGGAACGCCGCACTTCAACTTCGTGCAAAACGACCT
>CANJSG010000240.1 GCA_947476875.1 Verrucomicrobiota bacterium
GCTGCTTCTTCTCCAGAATGCCGCGTTCCTTCCGCTCTATCGCGGCAACGCCAAGGACAAGGGCATCCGCATCGACCAACTGGAGCCGCTGGCCTTGAAGCAGTCCGGCGCGGGAGCCGTGGAGGAAATCTTCGCCGACGTCAGCAACGGCGCGACCCGCCTGGATGCGGCGCGGAAGATTCTGACCCATCTGAAGGCCAATCCCGATCCCAAGCCGCTGGCCGACGCCGCTCGGCGTTTGATCTTCCTGAAGGGCCGCGACTCCCACGACTACAAGTTCAGCTCCGCCGTGCTGGAGGACTTCCAGCACCTGTCGTCGCCCTGGCGCGAACGGTTCCTTGCCGCCAGCGTCTTCAACCTCCGCGGCTCCGGCGAATCGGACAACCCGCTCGCCCAACGGATCCGCGCGGCGCTTGCCTGACGGTCGTTCTGCGCTCCCGGTGCCGGTGGCTGATTCCGGCCAGCAAGCAATCTCCGCGACAGGGTGGGAGGCGCCCGCGGAAGCTCCGGGCTAACCATGACAGGCTTGGTTGCGTTGATTCCAGTGAGTCGATGAGCCTGTCGTTCAGCGGGCAACAGATCGGGATCTCGTCGGCGGATGGAAACGCTCCGACCAGGCGACGAGAGGTGATGGATCCGTGGCATTGCCGTTGCTGACTATGGGTGATGGTTCGTGTTCAGCCGGCCGGTCCTCCGGATTGGGGCTGTTTCCGCAAGCCGCTTATCCAGATTCCAACTCATGCAAACCCGGAAACAGTTCCTTTTTATCCTCGCGGCTCTGATCGCGTTCGTCGTTTTCGGTGCGTCGGTGGATGCGGCCGACTCCAAGACGAACGCCACCGAAGTCGCCAAACCCGCCACCAATGCGCCAACCATCAGGATTCTCGCCGGTCTCCTGGAGCCGCTGAAGGACGAGGCGGGAGTGACTTGGGCGGCGGCGGATGGCTTCGAGGACGGGGACACGAAGGACCGTCCGGACACCGAGATTGCGAACACCAAAACGCCGTCCATCTATCGGGCGGAGCGTTTCGGCATGACGAAGTTCAGCTACAAGGTCCCCAATGGGAAATACACGGTGAACCTCCACTTCGCGGTCACCTACGAAGGAATTACCGAGGCCGGGCAATGCGTGATGACGATCAACGTCGAAGGGACGGCGTTGAAGGATTTCGACGTGTGGACCAAGGCCGGTGGAGCCCGCAAGGCGCATGTCGAGTCCGTTCCCGTCACCATTGCCGACGGAAAGCTCGACATCACCTTCGCGCAGGAAGGGGTCAGTTCGACCCTGAGCGCCATCGAGATCATTCCAGCCCCGTAGGTTGGCGTCCTCGCTCGGGTGGGGCCTGGTTCCTCTGTTCATGGGCCCTCTCGGGTTACCGTCCCGCCTCCCACGGGTGTCCATCAAACCGGGTCAGGACCAATTTGCTCCAACTCACTCTTTTACTGCTCAAGCAGCAACTCCTGTTGGCGACGAGACTCACGTTCTTCCGAATCATACTGCCGGTTCGCGGCATCGCGGCCAAATTCAGTCCAATGGGAAACGCCTTTGCTATCACGGAAGTCGGTCATGGGAAACGAGGATTCAACATTGTGGCGGAAGGCTCGCTCATCTTCGCAAGCCATTGAGATCCCGTGATAACCGGCCCTTTGGCAGTCGGGCGTTGCAAAAAAGAAGTCGCAAGCCAGTGCGGACAATGGCAAATCAACTGCCCCACTCGACCGGTGGCTCCGGCGGTTTTCGCCAGTTCCGGCCGGGCGGTCCCAACGCCCGATGACCAAGAAACTCAAACTCGGCCTTCCCAAAGGCAGCCTCCAGGACGCGACCATCGAGAAGATGGCCAAGGCCGGATGGAACATCCAGATCAGCAGCCGTTCCTACGTGCCCTACGTCGACGACGTGGAACTCGACATCCGGCTGATCCGCGCCCAGGAGATCGGCCGCTATGTCGCCCTTGGCTACCTCGACGCCGGCCTGACGGGCTTCGACTGGATCGAGGAGAACGGCGTGACCAAGCAGGTCCACAAGGTCGGCGAGTTCATCTTCAGCAAGGCCACCCGGCAACCCACCCGCTGGGTGCTGGCCGTGCCCGAGGAGTCGCCCATCCAGAAGCCCAAGGATCTTGAAGGCAAACGCATCGCCACCGAGGTGATGAACCTGACCAAACGCTGGCTGAAGAAGCACGGCGTGAAGGCCGAGGTCGAATTCTCCTGGGGCGCCACCGAGGTGAAGGCCCGGGAACTGGTCGACGCCATCGTCGACGTCACGGAAACCGGCGCCTCCCTCAAGGCCAACAAGCTCCGGATCGTGGATACCCTGCTCGTCTCGACACCTTGGCTGATCACCAGCAAGGACGCGTGGAAGGATCCGTGGAAACGCGAGAAGGTCGAAACCATCTCCATGCTTCTCCGTGGGGCCCTGGAAGCGGAGTCCAAAGTGGGTTTGAAGATGAATCTGGAGCAGAAAAACCTGCCAAAGTTGTTGCAAACTCTTCCCGCATTGCGTAATCCCACCGTCTCCGCGCTGAGCCAGCCGGGCTGGGTGGCCGTCGAGACGATTCTCGACGAGCACGTCGTGCGTGAAATGATCCCCCGGCTCAAGGCTGCAGGAGCGGAAGGGATCATAGAGTATCCGTTAAACAAGCTAGTTTACTAAGCGCAGCCAACCGAAAGATATGGGTTCAATCAAGAAACGCCGCAAAGCCAAGATCAACCGCCACAAGCGCAGGAAGAAGCTCCGTCTCAATCGCCACAAGAAGCGCACTTGGCAGAAGTAGCCCCTTCGGTTCCCCAAAAGATTTTTGCACGAGAATGCAGCCCGCGGTTTGCGGGCTGCATTTTCTTTGGGCACACTGCCCGGCAATGAACGTGCGGACGCCGATAATTTCAGGACTCGTGGGACTACTCGTTGGTCTGACGGCTTGTTCGACCCCGCCCGCCTCTGGGCCTTCCGGTTGGTCCAAAGCCACGAACGGAACCGCGACCATCAAGTCGGCTTCGCCTTCTTCGAAGAAGGCGGAGGCCTTCGCGCGGTTTGCCGCCGGCATCAGCCGCGACCTGAACGCCGAACCGGATGAGGCTCTGGAGGAGTTCGAGAAATCCGCCGCCCTCGATCCATCGAACGAGACGCTCACGATCGAACTGGCCCAGCGGTATCTCCAACAGCGCAAACCACAGCGGGCTGCGACGATCCTGGCCAAGAACTCCACCCGTCCGGACACGTCGGCCAAGATCTTCAGCCTCCTGGGGCGGGCCCACCTTTTTTCCGGCGCCACGAACGACGCCATCGTCGCCAGCCAGAAGTCGCTTCAGCGGGACCCCCTTCTGATGGAGGGATACCAGAACCTGGCCGAGATCTATTTCCGCTCGGGCTCGCTCAGCAATTCGCTCGCAATCATCAACCAGGCGGCCGCCCAGACGAACGCAGGTTCAACCTTCTTGTCCGGCGTCGCGGACCTCTACTCGGATTACCTCCGAGTCGCGCCCAAGGACACGAACGTCGTCTACCCAAAGATCCGTTCCACGCTTCGGCGCGCGCTCGAACTCGGCCCGGAAAGCCCGATCGTTCTCGCCCGCATCGCGGACCTTTCGATTCTGATCAACGAGGAGGACCAGGCGGCGGCCATCTACGAGGACCTGGTGGAGTCGCTCGACGAAACGCCGCTCCTCCGGGATGCGATCCGCGAAAAGCTGGCGAACTTCTACCTCCGCAAGGGCGACAAGGAACGCGCCCGCGCCCAGCTCCTGTTCATCGTCAGGGACAATCCCACCCGTTACCCGCAGGCCTACTACACGCTTGGCGTGATGGCCTATGAGGCGAAGGAGTTCGCCAAGGCCGCCGACCATTTCAAGAACGTGCTCCTGCTCAATCCGAACTTCGAGCAGGCCTACTACGACCTGTCCGGCATGCTCCTCGGGACTCAGAAACCACGCGACGCCCTCACCATCCTCGACCAGGCCAGGACCCGGTTCCCGCGAGGCTTCTCCGTGGATTACCTGACCTCGATGGCCTACAGCGCATTGAAGGACTACACGAACGCCGTGAAGTTCCTCACGTCCGCCGAGCTCCTGGCGAAGACCGGGGACAAACGCCGTTTGACCGGCGGCTTCTATTTCCAGCTCGGCGCCGCGCTCGAACGCATCAAGGACTTCGCCAAGGCCGAGGAATACATGATGAAGTCCCTGGAACTTGAGCCGGACGCGGCCGAGACCCTGAACTATCTCGGCTACATGTGGGCCGAGCGCGGGGAGAAACTCGACCGGGCCAGGGAGATGATCGAGAAGGCTCTTAAGGTCCAACCGGACAGCGCCGCGTATCTCGACAGCCAGGCGTGGGTTCTCTTCAAGATGGGCAAACCGCAAGAAGCCCTGAAGCCGATGCTCCGGGCCATCGAGCTGACCGAAGAACCCGATGCCACGCTCTACGACCATCTCGGCGACATCCAGTTCGCCAGCGGTAACCGCAGCGCTGCGCGCAAAGCTTGGGAACGATCCCTCGAGATCGAGCCCAGCGACGACATCCGGAAAAAACTGAAAGACCTGACCGGATCCTGATCATGGTCCGCTTCGGTCGCCACTACACGGTCGACGAAGCCCGGGCGCTCCTTCCACAGATTCGCAGTTGGCTGGCCCGCCTCGATTTATTGCATGCCCAACTCCAGTCTGCCGATCGTGCCATCGATTCCATCCTCGCTTCAGGCGCTGACGCCGGTGGAACGACCGTCAATGACCGGGTTCGTCTCGAACTGGAGCGTTCACAGGTCCTGGAAGAATTCACCCGCCGCAGCCTGATTTTTCGGGACCATGAACGGGGCAGGATAGACTTCCCGTCCATGCGGGAGGGGCGGGAGGTTTTTCTCTGCTGGGAAAGGTCCGAATCATCCGTTGAATACTGGCGGGAACTAGAGGGGGACGATGACGGGCTGCTCAGTGTTTGACGGAACCGCTCCCCTTTCTCGGGACTGCCATTCCCCCTGCCCCCCGAGTTTCCCCCTAATTCGCAGGAATGCGCCCCAACTTTTCCTCAAGTCGGATTCCCAGCGCTCTTTGGGACACCCTTGTCCAATCAATCGTCGGAATCTCTGTTCCGAAATCTGGCACGTCTACTGCGTGTCTCACCCGCATGAAGATGAACCTGAAGCCGCTCCTCCTCGCAATCACCGCCCTCAGCGCACTGGGCGCTGCCGCCCACGCCGAGGACGTGAAGGTGAAGATCGTCACGGCCAACGGCCGTTCCGTGGACGCAAAAGGCGATGCCGTCACTGTCGGCCGCGAGCTCAAGGCCCTGGATGTCATCGAAACCACGGACACTTCATCGGTCGATGTCATGATTTTCAAAGACGGCGCCCCGGGCTCGATCCTCCGAGTCACTCCCAACAGCCGGATGACCGTCGTAAGCCTGAGTCAGTCGACCAAGGACGACGAGACGACCCTGAACTTCGAGATTTCCGTCCAGAAAGCGGATGCAACCAAAGCCGCGACCATCGCGTCGCGCTGAGAATCTGTTGGCGTAGGGTTGAAGGCCGCCCGGGAGCGAAAGCTTCCGGGCGGTTCTTCCTTTTCCGGGTTGTCCGTTTCGGGGCGCAAAGAATCTTTGAACAGACCTGCCAGAAAAGTGTCC
>CANJSG010000241.1 GCA_947476875.1 Verrucomicrobiota bacterium
CGGCCTACGCCAGCCGGTCGTCGACGGATCTCACCACGCGGGGACCGATCAGCACCGTTGTGGACACGGCTCTGCTGCGGATCGACAACCAGATCGCCACCCGATCGGTCACGCGTGACGTTTCTTCGGGCGTCCGGTTCAGCATGCCCCAGGCGAACACGGGTCAATGGCGGGCGACATGGAGCGCTGGGTTCGACTACAAGGACCATGCCGGTGTTTCGTTTCCTTCGAACGTGTTCTACTCGACCGCGACGATCACCAATTCCTCCGGCCTGCCCGATGTCAGGGAAGACACCACGGCCGTTCCTTCGGCTTCGTCGGAGCAGAACTACTCCTACCTTTCCGTCGTGCTGGGATGGCAGGGCACGCGACCCGACAAGTGGGGATCTACCTCTGGATCGGCCAACCTGACCGCAGGCTCCGCCGCACCGCTCACCGGCCTCGCGGAGTTTCGAAACAACAGCGGCCCATCGGCGTCGGAGCAGTTCGTCGTGGCCCGGGTCCGGGTCTCACGGGACCAGGAACTCATCGGCAGATGGAGAATCTCCGGCACGGTCGAAGGCCAGGTGGCCAGCCAGTCGTTGGTGTCGCTCGAGCAGTTCGGCATCGGCGGGCTCGGCAGTGTCCGGGGCTATCAGGAAGGCGAGCTCTACGGAGACGACGGTTTCTTCGCGCAGTTTGAATTCAAGGCCCCGCCATTTTCCCGCAGGGAAACGATCGACGGTCGTCCTATCGGAATCGGCACCGCGGTGTCCTTCTTCACCGACTACGGCCGGGTGTTTCTCAAAGACCCTCGGGGACGTCAGCCCAGCTCGGACCTGTGGGGTGCTGGGCTGGCCGGCTCGGCATTTTTTGGGGAGCACTTCGAAAGTCGCTTTGTCCTTGGTTGGTCGCTCATCGACTCCAACACGAGAGCCTCAGGAGTCCTTCTTTTTTCGTTCTCACTCGGCACCCAGTTCTGAAACACCATGAAGACAAGACTCAACGAGGATAGGGGCGTCAGAGGCCGGCGGTGTGGCTGGTTCCTTGGAATGCCTTCGTCGTGTGGCAGTCATGGCATCTCGGATGGCCGATCACTCCTGTCCCATGCTCTGAGGCTCCCGAAGTCCGGCTCCGGTCTCGCGTTGCTGGCGCTGGGCGTGTTTCTCGATCCCTCGGACGGACTGGCGAATCCGGCCGGACTGCAGGTCGTTTCCGGTTCGGCCCAAGTTTCGCAAACCGGATCTCAGCTCAACGTGGTTGCGTCGCACAACGCGTTCCTGAACTGGAACAGCTTCAACATCGCCCGCGGGGAAACCACGGTCTTCCAGCAGCCGTCAGCCTCGTCGATCGTCTGGAACCGGATCAACGATCCGAATCCGTCCCAGATCTATGGCAGCCTCCAGGCCAACGGCGTGGTCGTCCTGGCGAACCAGGCGGGATTCTATTTCGGTCCGGATTCCTTTGTGAAGGCGGCGGGACTGTATGTGACCACCGCGCCCATCAATCCCGGAATGGCCGGCGTGGGTGGGTTCGAGTTCAACGGGGCGCCACTGTCGATTCCCATCATCAACTACGGCCGACTCGAAACGGCTGACGGCGGATCGCTCTTCCTGATCGCCCGGGAGATAGAGAACAAGGGTTCGTTGTCGGCCCAAGGTGGAACGGTGGGCCTTCTGTCGGCACAGGAGGTGATGATCTCCGAGCGGCCCGATGGGCGGGGGCTCAGCGTGAAGGTGAACGTTCCCAAAGGGACGGTGGACAATTCAGGCCGCATCCAGGCGGATGCCGGTCGCGTGCTGATGCATGCCTCGGTCGTGAATCAGCGGGGGGTGGTCCAGGCAAACTCCATTCGCGAGCGCAACGGCGTGATCGAGATCTTCGCCTCGGACACCATCGGGCTTTCGGCGGGATCCAAGGTCGCCGCGGATGGTGGGCTGTCCGGAGTCAGCAATGGCGGTAGCGTCACCATCAAGTCGGCCAATGTCTTCAGGGACGAGGTTGGCTCCGTCGTGTCCGCCGCAGGTGGTTTGAACGGCGGCGACGGTGGTCACGTGGAGATTTCAGGTGAGGTGATGGCTTCGATCTTCTCCCGGTTGGATGCGACGGCAGTTCCCGGCTGGGTGTCCGGGGGATTGCTCATCGATCCGAATGACATTGTCCTGGCCCGGTCCGGATCGGGCAGCGCGAGCGGCGGATTCGTCGGGGCGAATGCGCTGCCCGACACATTGTCGCTGAACGTCGACACGGCGTTCGTCGGGTTCTCCAGCATCACCCTTCAGGCGCGGAACAACATCACGCTCCGGTCGGGCGTGACTTGGGATCTGGCCGCCAGCACGGGCAAAGACGAGCTTCTGTCGAAGCTGACCCTGCAGGCCGGCAACGATCTGGTCTTGGAGGCGGGATCGAGGATCCTTGGCGGGCAGAATTGGTCGGTGGACTTGGCCGCCGGCTTTGACTTCGCCGCCGGAACAGGGGTTCAGACGGGCAAAGGGCGCCTCACGCTTTCAGGCGATGCAACGATTCAGACTGGCCGCGGGGCGATCTCGGCGCTCGTGGGCAACTCGGTCGGAGTAGGATCCGGCGCGATTCGCACCGTTGGCGGTGGGCGCGTCGCGGTCGAGGCCGTTGCCGGCAACGTCGACACGGGCACCAGCGTCAACGGGTATGCGTTTGGCCGGACCGGTTATTCGGTGAATCAAAACCTGGGAGGAATCAGCACGGCCAAGGGAGGCTCTGTTTCCATCAAGGCCGGTGGCAACATCACCTCCTTTCTTCCGCCGCCTTCGGGCAACGGTGTCGCATCCGAGGCGGGTTCGGGCGCGTTTGGCGCCGAAGCGGGCGATGTCACTGTGGAAGCGGGAGGCAACGTCGTCGGCCACTTTGTGCTTCGCAACGGAGCTGGCTCGATCTTGGCCGGAGGCGATGCGGGAACCTCCAGCCGGGCTCTCGCCTTGAGCATGGTGGACGGCAGTTGGTCGGTGAGCGCCGCCCGGTCCATCCAGCTTCAGGAGATCAGGAATCCCAACGGGGTCTTCAACTCCAGCGCCCTCAACAACCCGTTCCGGTTCCGCTTCGACTATGGGGCAGAGGCGTCGGTCTCGTTGAAAGCGGGCAATGGAATCGTGATCGCCGGCAACTCGCTTCCCCGAGCTTCCGGCGGTTCGCAGGGACTGATTCTCCCGCCCAAACTTTCACTCGAAGCCGGAGCAGGGGGCATCCAGCTGGCCGCCAATATCACGTTGTTCCCATCTTCAACGGGGAACCTCGAGATCAAGACAACCTCGGGCGGCGATCTCCGGAGCACGTCGGCCGGGAATCCGCGGTTCCTTTTGCTGTCCGACGCGGAGCGGCAACAGTGGATCCTGTCCACGGACTTCACTTACGTCGATCGGGGCAGGAACACGCTTCACCTTAACGATCTCACACCGGTCCGGATCGATGTCTCCGGGACCGTGGAGGACATCAACCTGATCTCGTCGAAGCCCGTTGCGATGACGGTTGGGCGGGACATCCTGAACAGCAGTGTCCAGGCCCAGAATTTCCGGGCCACCGACCAGACTTCGATATCCGCGGGAGGCAGGATCGCGAGCCGCAACTACTACAGCTTTGTGGCGTTGGATGTTTCCGCGCCCGCGCCGGACTTCACCGTCTTCGAGCGCGCCGCGATTCCAGCGGAACAGGAAGGCGTGGCCGCCACGGCCGATTCCGCCATCGCCGCCTTGTCGCGACTTTTCACCTACAATCCCGAAACACGGATGTTGGGCGTGGCCGGAAAACTTTCCGCCAGCACGCGGGACCTCCTGCTTGGGATAAGGGTCTTCAATCCGGACAACTTTGCCGCAGCTCCGGTTCCGGCGCTGTTCGTCGACGCGGCTACCCTGGATCGCTTGGTCAAGGCATCGGAAGATGTTCCGCTGGTCCCGCTGGAAGGATTCGAGATCAACGGTCCGGGCAAGCTTTCGATTTCGGCACGCTCGATGGATCTGGGGCTTTCACGTGGAATCATCTCGCACGGTCCGTCGCAAAATCCCGCTCTTATTCCTCTGACCCCACGTGGTGCGGAAATCGGCATTTCCTTGGTCGATTCGTTCGACATGTTTTCGTCGCTGGTCTTGTCGGAGTTCGGCGGGGGCATCAGTCTCACCGCCGGCCAAAAGATAAGCGTGGGTTCGTCCGAGCGGCTCGGAAGTCTCGATCTCCCGAGAGGAATCATCAGCCTCGGAGCGGGCCCGATCTCCGTGGTGGCGGGAGGCAACGTGGAGATCAACGGATCGCGGATCGCGGCCTATGACGGGGGCAACATCGCGATCAAGTCGCTCACCGGCTCGGTCGACGCGGGATCTGGCGGCAGCGGTTTCGTCCGGCTCAGCAAGCCCTACGTTGATCCCGTGACGGGCGGACTCCAGTTCATCGGCGCCACCATCCCTGGAAGCGGAGTGCTCGCGACGACATTCCCCGAATCCATTCCCGGAGAAATTCCGCGTTTGGGAAACATCAGCGTGGAAACCCCGCAGGGCGACATCCGTGCCGGCTCAGGCGGGTTCGTCCAGCTGGACCTGAGCGGCAAAGCGGACAAGAACTCGGCCATCAAGCTCCAGGCCGGAACCAAGAACCCCGACTACGATCCGGCCAAGCCCGACGCGCCCGGCAACCGGAAGTATCTGTATCTCGGAAGCATCGTCGCCACGGGATCCGGGGTGATCGGAGCCAAGGTGGATCTCGATGCGACGGGAGACATCACGGGTCTCGTCGTGGCCCAGGGCGATCTCAAAATCCAGGCCCAGCAGAACGTCAGCGTCACTGCGATCGGCCAGGGTGCCGTCAGCGTGAAAACCGATTCCGGAAGCGTATCAGGAACGATCGTCGGGGCCGGCTCCGTCAACGTGGCGGGTGGAAGCATCAACGCGACTGTCGTCACGGGCCCGGGGCAGGCCAACGTTTCAGGAAGTGTGACAGGAACCGGGACGACCCAGGCAGCGGCGCCAACGGCGAACACCGCGAGTCAGGCGATAGCCCGGGCGGCGACGGACCCGAAAGATGAACCCGTCGCCAAGCAGGACGACGAAGAGAAGAAGAAGGATAAACCGCTCCTGACCAAGAAACGAAACAGCCGAGTCACCGTCATTCTGCCCCGTTCGTGATGGGGTGGATCGGAATTCATGAATCATAGACCTTCATCAAGAACGGCCGTTCGGTGGGGCGCACCGAACTCCGTGGCTGTCCTGCTCTCGGAGGCAATCCCTTGACCAGCCGTCGCGTCATCCATGCGTCGGCTCTCGGGAACGTCGTGTTGTTCCTGGTGGTCGGATTTCTTGCGGCCGAGCGGCGTGGGGGCGCGAAAGCAGACATGACGGTTCCGTCTGCATCGGTGAAATCGCCAACGGCCCTGGCCGGGACTTTTCAATGGAGCCAGCTTGAGTCGACCAACTTTCCATCCTACGTCGCCAACCTCCGCGGCGTGGGCTGCCCTGAACAGACGCTGCGGGACATCATTGCAGCCGAAGTCCAAGCGCTCCATTCGCCTGTTCAG
>CANJSG010000242.1 GCA_947476875.1 Verrucomicrobiota bacterium
GCGGGCGTGGGAAGCGCTCGGGCCGGTGGATGACCTCGGCAACTTCGGCCCCGAGCTCAGCTTCGGCGCCCGGCTCCGGAAATCACTCAGGGCAAAGGACGGGATCGCCATCGTCAAGTTCACCCATAGCGGCGCACAGGGCCCGGATTGGTTTCCCCAGGGTTCACCCGAAGCCCGCCGCAATCTCTACCCCAAGTTTACCGGCTTTATCCGCGACGCCATGGATGACCTGGGCCGGCAGGGCTACGACGTCACCCTCGAAGGCGTCTTCTGGCACACCGGGGAGAACGATACCTACTTCGGGCCCTACTTCCGGAACTACGCCACGTGGATGCAGCAGCTGATTGCCCAGGTGCGGCTCGATTTCAAACAGCCCGCGCTTCCGTGGTTCATCTCTGAGCAGCACCCCGGAGCGATCTGGAAGAACATGGAAGCCATCAACACCGCCCTTCGCACCATGGCGCAGTCCGAGCAGGACGTCGTCATGGTTAAGACCGGGCACCTCCCCCACCAGCGCCTGCATTTCGGGACGCAGGGAACGCTCCTGCTGGGCGAGGAACTGGCCGAGGCTTACCTGCAGAGGCGATGACACCTGGGAAACTTTTCCGGATTGCCCTCACCCGCCGAACTTGTCTCCGGCGTGGGATTTGGGGATCGCCCTTTAACGCGACGCCTTGATCCAGCCAATCTCCAGCCGGAACGGCCCGGCCTGTTTGTCCGAGATGTTGAAGCCGACCGAGTTGACCTTCACGGGATCCAGCGGCGGCATGCCCCTCGGCACCCGGCCCCGGTAGTTAGGGACAAACTCGCCGAACGGCAGCCGATGCTCTTCCCACTCCCCTGGCTTCGTCGTGAAGCTGCACTGGTAGGTGGGGATGTCGAAGCCCGTGCCGGTGCGCACGCTGAGCTTGTAACGGCGTCCGTCGCCCCGCACCCGCAGGACGAAAGCGGTCAGGCCGGCGAGGTTCTCCCGCACGGGCGCGGAGCGGACGGACGCGAACCCGCCATTGTTCTCGAGTCGCACCGTGCCGCTGAAAACGGCGCAACCATTGGTCGTCGCCTTGAACTGGCTGGTGGAAACCCCGCCCATGACATCGTCGTTCACGATCTCCCAAGCGGACGAATTGGTTGCGGCCGAAAAGTCGAAGAGGGTTTTGTTCGTGGCCGTGTCCGCTTTGACGGCGAAGGCCAAGCATGTCAGCGTAATCAGCGGAAGCAGTCGCGCGAAGCGGGAAAGAAGCGAACTCATATCGATTTCAAAGTTTTGGCGAAAGCCACCCGGACCGGACAAGGCACAGTCGTGGGCGGCATTCTTGCGCCGCTGCATCCGGTCGGCGCTCGGGCGGTGAATCGGGATCTGCCACAAGGTGCTCATTTGGACTTCTCGCCCTCCGTGCGCAGCATCACCTCGTTCCGCCGCAGGAACGCCGGCGTCCACGGCGTGTCGAAGTAGCCGTAAACCGGCCCGCCCAGTGCCGGCAGACGCTCCCGTTCCATCCACTCCTGCAGCCGTCCCCGGGATTCCGCCTCGTTTTTGGTGTTCCGGCCGCCGCTGAAACGCAGCACCGCAAACCGGCCCGCCGGCAGCTCCCGCACCGTCAATGCGCCATCCGCCGGCTTGGGCACGCCGCCCGTCGGCAGCTTCGCCGGCAGGACGAACGCCATGGTCGGGTTGGTGGAACTGCCGGACATGAACACAGGCGTGGTCATCGCGATCTTCTGCTTTCCCTCGTTCGCCCCGGTGATGAACCGGAACAGCCGCATGAAACTTCCGTCGCTTCCGTCCGGGGTGGCCATCGGCGTCTCCACCACCGTGAGCGCCGGATAATCCCGCAACTCGATCTTCCCGTCCGACCGCACGACCTTGTAGGGCGCGGACTCGTAGCCCGCCCGCGTGGCCTTGCAACCCGCGAGGGTCAAGGCCGACACCACGGCGAGGATGGAGAGAGCGATCCACATTGTCTTCACCGGCGGACTATAGCCGAAGGGTTGCCGTTTGCGAATCCGGGTGACCGTGCTCAAGCGCGTCCCGCTCCGCCGGAGGAAATCTCGTGGTGGCCACCGGAACGCATGTTCTCCGGGACGCACGACCGGGTTTGACCACGAAGTTCCGCTTCCTATCCTCCCGAGCATGCCCCCGCACAAGGTCCTCCCGCTTCTCGCCGTCCTGATCGCATGGCTGGCTCCCTCGGCGTGGGCGGCAGCCGTGCCCCGGCGGGTGGAGGTGACGCGAGATCTGTGGATCTCGTCCTTTCCGGCCGAGCGGGAAGGCAACAACGGCGCCGCCCCCAGGCTCAAGCTGAAGGGCATCCAGGAATTCTTCCTCATTGATTTCGATCCCGCACCATTGGCTAAGCAACGCGTGGTCCGGGCCCACCTGCACGTGCATCTCGAAGGTCCCGAGACGCTCGGTCGCGTGACGGTCTCGTCGATCACCGAAGCCTGGGTCGAAGGTCGCGGGACCAGCTACAGCCGGACTCCGGGGGCGAGCAGTTTCCAATGGGCCCGCACCGGCGAGACGCGCTGGGGTTCCGGCGAACCGGACATCACCGCCGTGATCAACGGAGTCGGGGGATCGACATGGGGATTCGGCGACGCGTCGCCTCGTGATGCGGAGGGCTGGCAGGTGCTCCCGATCGATCCCGCCGTGGTCCAGGCGCGCCTCGATGGACGCAGCCATGGCTTCAGCGTGATGGACGACGTGGGCAGTGAATACACCCGCAACGGCAACACCATCGACTACCGGCATTTTCCAAACCGCTACGTGGCCAGCCGCGAAGGGCCGAAGGCGACGGCTCCGTTTTTCACGCTCTGGACGGAGGACGGCCCGACGCCGGCGCCTGCCACGCGAAAAAGTTTCGCAAGGCCGGCCATCGTTCCAGGGATACTGCCTGCCCTGCCCCGGGCAGCGACCTCCAGCACCAGAGCTTTGACGGCGTTCCGCGATGAGTTTGGCGAACCGTTGGCGGCGTTGGAGTTCTTCGCGGCGCGCGGCGAGACGATCGGCTTCTACGGCTCCGCCAAAACCGCTGACGTCTCCATCGAATCGCTGGATCTGAAGACCAGTTTGTTCGCCATGCCGAAGTTGGCAGGACAGGTGGATCCGCTTGTGCCCGTTGGTTTCATCGGCGCGCCCATCACGGACTTGGAGGACGGCGGCGCCTTCGTCGAAATCCATGTGCCGAAAGATGCGAAGTCCGGGCGGCATGTCGGCAGCGTCCGCATGGGAACCAACAGTCTGCCGTGCGCGGTGACGGTGTGGAACTTCACGCTGCCGGACCGGCTGTCGTTCCTTCCACAGATGAACTGCTACGGCCTGCCGGGTCACGACCGCGACTACTACCGACTGGCCCACGAACATCGCACGGTCCTGAACCGCCTGGCCTACGGATGGACCGGCAGGGTGGACCGCAAAGCAGCACCGGTGATCCGCCCCGATGGCTCGTGGGACTGGACCGCATGGGACGCGGAGTTCGGCCCGCTGTTGGATGGTTCCGCATTCCGCGATCTGCCGAGGGCGGGCGTGCCCATCGAGGCCTTCTATCTGCCGCTGAACGAGAATTGGCCGATGGACCAAGAACGCCATTTCAAGGGCGGTTATTGGGTCGAGTCCGCCTACGACGAGGCCTACTGGACGGTTTTCCGATCGGCGTCGTCCAAGTTCGCCGACCATTTCACCGCGCGCGGTTGGAAGGAGCCGATGTTCGAGTTTTACCTGAACAACAAGGTCTACTTCAAACGCGACCGCGGTAACCGCTGGGACGCGTGCTCCGCCCCGTGGATCTTCGACGAGCCGATGAATACTCAGGACTTCTGGGCGCTGCGGCGCTTCGGACTGGAATTCTGGCGGGGCGTCGAGACGAAGCCCGGCGCGCGGTTCACCTTCCGCGCCGACATCTCGCGGCCGGAATGGCAGCGCGACCTGCTGGACGGTGTGACCAGTGTCGAAGTCGTCAGCGGTATTCTGCGGACCTATCGGGATCGCGTGATCAACCGGGCCAATCAGTTCGGCAATCTCGTCTACATGTATGGCTCGGCCAACCGCATCGGCACTCCGAACATCATGCCCGCAGCTTGGTGCGTGGAGACGTGGGCCTTGGGCGGCGACGGAGTCGTGCCGTGGCAGACCGTCGGCACGCCGGAGTCTTGGCGGAAACCCGACCAGCTCTCGCTCTTCTACCCGACCACCAACGGACCCGTCCCGAGCCTTCGCTTGAAGACTTTCCGCTCCGGTCAACAGCTCACGGAATACCTCACGATGTTCGCCCAGCTTTCTGGCCAATCCCGGGCGGCGATGGGCGCCGCCCTGCTCGCGGAGCCCGGACTGCACGCGGCCCTTGAGAAGAAATCCGAGGCCGACGCAGGTGATTCGCTTTTCAGCCCCGAGGCCCAGACCACTCTGACCGCGCTCCGTCTGCGACTTGGCCATTGGCTCGATGCCAAGGCGCCCGTAGCGCGAGAGCGCTGGCACGACCCGAGGCCCAATCCCCGCGATCCCGCCGCCGTCCGGACCGTCACGCCGTTGCCGCCGCCGAACTAGCTTCCGGATCCCCACCAATCGACCGAAAAGTTCTGCCGGCGAATATAGCCCCAGACGGCCGCTGGAGATCGGCGACCTGCGGCGCACGCTGGCGGGCGCGGGAGGCCTGGGCCTGGGAGACTTCGCAGTCCTGCATCTGGGTGGTGAGGATGAGGGTGGTGTCGGTGGTGAGGCCTTGGGCCTTGTGGGTGGTGACGGCGTAGCCGAGGCGGAGCGCCTCGTAGTGCCTAAGATCCACGGAGACGGTTTTGGCATAATCGAGGACGGTCACCGAAAGCGATTGCCGGTGAGTTTTTGGAGGGCGGCCAGATAGCTCTGGAATGCAGCGGACTGGTCCGGATGGTCAACGGGTTGACCGTCGGCTCCGGGATAGCTGTTGCTGCCATAGGTCTTGAGGGCCCGGTCGGCGTAGGCGATGTCGAGGGACCACTGGGTGCCGTCACAGATGCCGTCCTTGAAATAGTCGGCGGGCCACTGCCAGAGCCCGAGTTGGTCGAGGCTCTTCCGGAACTCGCGCCACCGCGCTTCGGCGGGGATGATGGAGGTTTGTTTCGGTTCGAATGTCCCCGGAGCACTCACCGCGTGGACGAGCGTGGTCCCGTCCAGTCTGACATCGTTGGATTGGCTGAAGTATCCGCCGCTGTGAGCGATGAAGCGCGCGGGAACGGGGGAAGGGCCGGCAGTGCCACTCATAGGCACCATTCTGTGCGGCAGGCGTATCGCAAGCCAGGGTCCATGGCGCGGCGCTGGCTGTGGTCCGGCGGACTCGCCGGCACGAGGACGGTCCGGCGGCAGGCAGGCCAGCTTCTCGCAGCGCTGGTGGACCGTGGTTCGAAGGTCATTCAAAGGCTCCGCTAACTTCGCATTTCCCGGGAGCTACTTCGCCTCTTCGATTGCCTTTCGCCTGAGCTTTTGGAACTCGTCC
>CANJSG010000243.1 GCA_947476875.1 Verrucomicrobiota bacterium
GCGAGCGCCTCGCAGAAGACCGGCAGCGTCCAAGCCCAGCCGGTGCCGTTGTGGTAGGCGGGTTTGCGGCGGGTGTCCTCGTCGCCTTCGTAGCCGCCCCAATACGGGAACCCGGGTTCGTTCAGCAACTGGCCGCCATTGCCATAGACCGCGTGGGCGGGAGTCGCGGGCAGCGGCGCCAGCGAACGGAGCGCGCCCGGAATCACCAGCCAACACCGCGCGGCCTCGACGCTTCGCCGGGCGGGTTCGTCCTTCACCAACCCGAGGCTCACGAGGAAAAGCATGTTGCTCCGGAGCGCTTGGTCGCGGACGCAGTGATCGGCCGCCATTCCGGAAACGCCGCCGAGGCAATCGGCGAACCAACCCTTCTTCTCCAACCAGAAGAGCCGCTCGACATTCACCCGCGCCCGCTCGGCCAGCACGGCCCAACGTTCCGCCACCGGGGCGACGTCGAGCCGGTCCAACTGGCACAGCAGCCGGATCCACAGGGCCTGGATCTCGATGGGATAACCCTCGCGCGGCGTGCCGGCGGGATAGTTCGTATCCATCCACGTGAAGTGCGACGGGCTCCAGACGAGGCCAGAATCGTGGTCGACGTGGATACCGTTGGGCGTTCCTGCCAAGTATCCGGCGGCAATATCGCGGAGGACATCCGCCAATGAGCGGCCCCGTTCATCGAGCTTCGACTGATAGAAACCCGTCACGGCAGCTGCACCGTCCCGACGCCGGATCTCATCGGCCAAATCCTCGGCCACGACCCCGAACCACAGCGGCGCGTCCGACGTGTCGCGGTTGGACGCGTTGTCACCGTGGATCGTGTTCGGCAGCGTGCCGTTCTCGACGAAGCGGCCGAAGGTCACGAGCAGGTCCCGCACGGCGTCGAGCTGGCCGCCGGCTAGAAGCCCTCGCGCGGCGATCAGAGAATCGCGGCCCCAGTCGAGAAACCACGGATAGCCCGCGATGACCGTTTTTCCGCGCCCGCGTCTCGCGACGAAGGCCTTCGAGGCGATGCCAAGTTGGGCTGCAAAAGAGTCAGCGGACGCAAGGCGGACTGAATCGCGCTGCGATTCAGCCGTCGGCCGCAGCGCGGCCGACGCCACCTCCGTCGATTCGGCCGATACCATCAGAGTTGTCTCGCCGCTCGCCTCGACCGGAAGCTCGAACCAGCCCGGGCTGAACGCATCACCATGCGCTACTTGACCGCGCGTCGCTTCGATCGGGTGGCCGCAGGTGGACCATTCCTCGCCCGGAAAGAACCGCCCCACGCTCGCGACGACGTGCAGTCGTCGATCCGCAGTCGGTGTGAACGCAAAGCCAGGCCTGTCCACCAACGGGTGCGTGTTCGAACTGAAATGATGTTCCGCCCCCCCGTTCCGTTCCGTCTGTGAATGGAAACTCCGGTCCTCCAGATCGATTCGGGCGGTGATGCGAACGTAGGCCGGGACAACGCCCGCACCCGCCGGGCGGCTGAACCTCAGCACGACCGCGTTCTGGCCGCCGGGCATCTCCGCAGAAAGCTGCACGTCGACGGTGCGTTCATCGCCGGCGTGCGCACGGAAGGTCCAGACGGCCGGTGGTCCCGGACGGAAGGCCGCGAGGTTCTGGAGATTCAGCGGCGTGATGAAGCCATCGACATTGATCCAAGCCCGAAGCCTCTTCGCAAAGACGTGGCGGTCGACAGGCAGCTCCGCGTGGAGATTCGCGCCCAGGAGGCAGTCGTATTTGGAGAAAACCCTTCCCAGATCGACGGCCATCCGCGACATGCCGCCACGTCCGTTCGTGAGCAGCACCATGGCCGACTGGGCCGCTGGCGACGCGACATCGAAGTCGCCCGAATAGGTCGGGCGATCCGTCAGCAAGAGCAGCGACGCCTTGATCCGTTCCACGATCGCCGAATACCGGATCAGCGAGACAGTGGCCGGAATCGCGCCGTGGTCGCAGGACGGTTCAATGCACTCATCAGCCCACCAGGTCGAGGGCACCACGGCGATGTGGCCATCGGAAACGGGAACCGATTCGAGATGCAACGGAGCCTTCCCGAGGTCCACCGCACTCACCGTCGCACGGAAGGGCACGTTGTCCTTCACCAGGATCCAATGCCTGGGCGGCACGGGTGTGACGCGACGAACATCATCCGGCGTCAACAGAACCACGTTCGGGTAGACGCTGGCCGACTTGGCAAAAACTTCCGCCAGACTTTTCGAGGCGTGCTCGACGGACATCCGCGACACGGCTGCCAGAAAGCCGGCGGCATTCCCGTGGATGGCGGCGGCCAGTTCGGGGGCAGACCATTGCGGCATCGCTTCGGGAACGAGCACGGCCGCCATCGCCTGCGTGGCCAGGGCCGATTGAGCACGAAGGCGCCGATACTCCCCGCCGTTCGGGCCGCTGGGAACAAGGCTCGGCGCGAGGCAGAGGACGCTCGCGGGACGGAGCTGGATCAGAACGGTCGATCCATCCGCATCACGATGCATCACGGGCGGCAAGGGAGACGAATCGCCCGCTGACAACAGGCTGACGGGATCACGGCCGAGAAATTCCAAATCGTGCGCGGCCAATCCGAGCGCGTGTTCGGCCTCGGGATCGGTGTTCACGAGGACCAGCACGGAATCGGAGCCATCCGCCGAGTCGCGACGGAGCGCGTAGATGGACGAACCGGGCGGGCTCAGTTGGATGAACGATGCGCCATCGAAGAACGCCGGATGATCCGCCAACACTTTGTTCAGCGTGGCGAGTTCCGCCGTGATGTTGACGGGCGCGCCCCAGTTCAGTCCGCGCCTCTGATGGACTTCCACTTTTTCATCGGCGAGCCATTCCACACCGCAGGTAAAGCCGTAACCGCCGCACACGCTCGTGAGGGCGCTCAGCCGGTTCCTCATCAAAGACCAGTCGCGGCCCTTCGCGGCGAGACGGAGATTGTCGTGGGTCTCGCTGTAGTGGACCAGCGCGCCGACGCGCCCGCTCTGCTTGATCGCGTGCCCGAGATACCCGCCGATCTGAGCGCCGCCGAACTCCTGGAAGAGTTCGCTGTAGGCCCATTGCATGCCGCCTTCCGTCAGGAGCGCTTCGGTCAGAACCCACGCGCCGCCGAGGCCTTCGAGGAGAAAAACGGTGTCGGGAAATTCTTCACGGACCTTGGCGACGATGAATTGCCAGACGGGCAAGGGCACCTTGTAGCCGGCGTCGCAGCGAAAGCCGTCCACGCCACGCCGACACCAGACGAGGAACGCTTCAGCCAGATGTTCCCAAAGACAGATGTGGTGCGGCTCCAGTTCGACGAGGTCGCCCCAGACGGTTCCCCAAGCGCCGGGGCTGGCGAAATTGCCGTTGGGTTCGCGCATGAACCACTCGGGATGATCGTTCCAGAGCGTGGAACCCCAGCCGGTGTGGTTGATGACGATGTCGATGAAGAGCCGGCCATCGCGCTGGTGGACGGCATCCGCGAGTTCGACGAACTGCTCGACGGCGTTGGTGCGGTTGTCGAACTCGACCAGCGCCGGATCGATGGCGACAAGGTCCTGAGCGGCGTAGGGACTGCCGAAGCGGCCCATCTTGGCGAAGACGGTCGGGGTCGGATTGACCGGCAGGAGATGGAGGATGCGGCAGCCAAGCGTGCCGAAGATGTGGGGCAATTCCTTCTTCAGGTCGCGGAAGGTGCCGGACTTGGGAATGACCGAATAACCTTCGTCCTCCATCTTCCGCAGCCGGGCTTCGAGCGCGGCGTCACGGGTGCGTGCGGCCGACTGCGTGGCGCCGAACATACGGGTGAAGGCGCAGTAGATCGTGTTGGCGGTGCGGGCGGAATTGGGATGGACCGACAGGCCGAAGTCCTCGCCGTCCGGCCAGTGTTGCCAGCCGCGTTCGTCCACCCAGTAGGCCTTCGCGCGGAAGAAACCGACCTCGGCCAAGGGCAAAGAGATCTCGAACAGCTCGGTGCTGCCGGCGACCGGACGCATCGACACGTCGCGCCAGAAGGAGACCGACAACGGGCGTTTGCCGGCGTGCGACGCGATGATCTCGCGCCGCAGGGTGACGGCCTTGCCGATGTTCGTCCGGAGCAGGACACGCCCGCCAGCCGGCAGTCCGCCGGGAACGAGAAGGGTAAAGCGGAGCCAGTCACCGACGAAACGGACAAGCCGTTCGCCAGTCGGAGGTGTCATTTCGATGGAGGCCATACAACGTCGCCGGGCGGAGTGTAGATCGGCGGACTGGGAAGGAAACGTAAGAACGCGCCCGAAGAAGCAGGACGCAGCCCGATCGCCGGCAAACTAGGCCGACAGCCCCTAACGAGGAAGCTGGCGAACGGCATTCAGCGCATTGGTCATCGCGCTGCGCCGTTCGGCTTCGGAATTGGCGAAGGAAGAGTAGAGCACACGCCGGGCTTCGGCCCGGTCGACATCGAGCTCGTCCAGCCGCCGGAGCATGGCCTTCTTCAGCGCGGCCGTGGAAAGCGGGGCCTTCTGCCGGGCATCGTAGCGCATCCGCGGCTCACGCTCCTCCAGATACTGTTGAATCCCGGCCCGATAGTTCTCGATCAGCCGGATCTGCTCCGGCGCTGAGCGGTAACGCAGGCCGGCCAAGTCGTCGTGCATCCGGCGAAGCGCGGGATTCTCGCGGTTGAACTCCCAGTCGGTCACTACTTGGCGGAGCGTCACGTGGGCGGCTTGAGGAACGGAGTTAGACGTCTGCTGGATGGCCACCGGCACGCTGATGATCTCCTCAAGGCGCGACAGGGACTGGGCGGGTGTCAACACCTGGGCCGGGTTGCGTCCCATGACCGCGGCGATCTGGACCGCCCACCATTTCTCGACGTCGACCGGCTGCTTGAAGCGGCGTTGAAACGATTGGAAGAACGCAAACTGCCAATTCCGGAAGCGGCCGAGATCGTTGATCATCTGCCGAAGGGCATCACGACCTCCCTCGGCGCGGAGCAATTCGTAGACAAACAGTTCCGACGACGGAACGAACAGTCCGGCGCGTTCGTTCGACAC
The DNA here is from genome assembly GCA_947476875.1 of Verrucomicrobiota bacterium. GTDB lineage: Bacteria > Verrucomicrobiota > Verrucomicrobiia > Limisphaerales > CANJSG01 > CANJSG01. Next base: position 4,992 of record CANJSG010000243.1, read on the forward strand.
GCCCGACGGCCAGCTGAGCTCCTCGAAGGAGAGGGGCGATCGATGCTGGAACAGCTCACGCAATGGCCGGATCGAATCGGTGCCGATGCGCGGCTGGTTCACCGAGGTGCTGCCTTCAAGGACGAGTTCTTCGGAAGCGCTGCTCTTGATGTGGGCCGTCAGGCCTTCGGTCAGCCAGGGCGGCAGATCCAGCGCGGATTCGTTGCGGCCGGGGTTGCACAGATCCACCAGGAGGACCTGGGTGATGAGCGCGATGAACCGGTTTCGATCCATCTGGAGCGGCAACTGGATCGAGTAGCTCCAGCCCTGCGGAACCCGGCTCCGGACCACGGCGATCTGGTCACCTTGCTGCGGCGACACCCGGAGGTAGATGCGCCCGGGCTCGACCACGGAAATGCC
>CANJSG010000244.1 GCA_947476875.1 Verrucomicrobiota bacterium
GATCAACACCGGGATGAACCGCTACGGGGTCGCGCCACGGGATGCCGTGGACCTGGCCGGGGAGATTGACGTCATGCCGGGGATTTTGCTCGAAGGCGTCTTCAGCCATTTCGCCATGTCGGATGCGGCCGATCCTTCGTTCTCGCGGGAACAGCTCTCACTGTTCTCCGATGTCCTGAGTGGCCTGGCCGCCCGCAGGCTTCGGCCGCCGTTGGTCCATTTGAGCAACTCGGGCGGTTTCCTCAATTTCCCGGAGGCCGACTTCGAGATGGTCCGTCTGGGCCTGCTGCCTCTGGGAGTTTTCCCGTCACCGCATACGGCGCGTCTCGACGGGATCGCCCCTGTGATGACTTTGAAAACCCGGGTCGCGACCCTCTGGACTATCGCGCCCGGTGAATCCGTCGGATACGGAAGACGCTTCCAGGCCGCTGAATCACGCCGCATCGCCGTGCTGCCGATCGGCTACGGGGACGGCTATCCGCGCTTGGTCAACGCGGGCCATGTCCTGGTCCGCGGACGGCAGGCTCCCATTCGGGGCGGCGTGACCATGGACGCCATCATGGCCGACGTGACGGACATCCCCGGCGTCGTGCCGGGTGATGAGGCAGTGCTCCTCGGCTCGCAGCAAACCGAGGCGATCTCGGCCCACGACATCGCGGCGTGGGCCGGGACGGTTTCCTACGACGTGCTTGTGAAATGGAGCCGGCGACTGGAAAGGAGACTGATCCGATGACCTGGATGTCCTTCAAGCCCGGAGCGAATAGAGGCCTCATCCATCGCCCCCGGTCCGGTCCTTTCGCCCTGTCTCCCTGCGACCCCTCTTCCCGCCGATGAAACTGGCTTTTTCGGAACTCAAATCGGACTACTCGCGCTACACGTATCCCTACGTGATCTGGGCGTTTCCCGAGAACGGCGAAACTCCGGCGGACTTGTTCGAGCGCGGTTTTTTGCCCGCCTCGCCGGATCTGAGCCGGTTCTACCTGTGCCGGAACATCCGCGTGCGGCTCGGCCAGTTCGAGTTGACGTCGGAAAACCGCCGCATCCTCCGCAAGGGCGCCGGGATCCTCAGCGAGATCGTGCCACGCGCGGACTTCGACTTCTCCGAGGAGCGGCGGCAGTCGTGGAAGGCCTACGCCGACCAGCGTTTCGGTGAGGATGTCATGGGCTTCACCCGGATGGACCGGCTGATGAATTCGCCGGTGATCTCCCACCTGCTGGTCTACCGCGAGGAAGCCACCGGAAGGGAGCTGGGGACCGCGCTCCTCTACCTGGAGCCGGACCGGGTGGCCTACTACTACTTCGCCTTCTACGATCTCGCGGCGTTCCAACGAAGCCTCGGGATGTTCATGATGACGTCGGCCGTGCAGCACTTCGCCAACATCGGCTACCGGGCGATTCACCTCGGCACCTGCTATTCCGAGAAGGCGCTCTACAAGACCCAGTTTGCGGGCGTCCAGTTCTGCAATGGCGCGGGCTGGTCGGACAAACTGGATGAATTGAAGTTCCTGATCCGCCGCGAGCAGGTCCCGGTCGAGAAACACCTCTTCGACACGCCGGAGTATCTGGAACAGTTCTGCGGCGGCGTTGCCGGAGTTGAAAAGCTGGCTTCGTTCAGGCTTGGGGACCCAGTCTAGGAGGACGGAAGGGATCTGGGAGGTTGGCCCGGGGGACATTTCGTCCGGCTCGAATCTTGACCCGAATCCCGTTTGTTCCGAGAAACCATCCGATGAGTAATCCAGAGCCATGGAAACCGGAAGCACCCAGCTCGATCTGGCGCCGTCGCGTGGTCAAGGCCACGGTCGTCGCCGGCCTGATTCTGGCGGCGGTCCTCGGTTACGACGCCTACGACGCGTGGCGCTATTCGCATCTGATGGATACGGCCAAGTCAGCCGCCGCCATTGGTGACTGGAGGCAGGCCAGCTTCGCCCTGCGCCGAGCCTCGCAGCTCCGTCCGGGGAACATCGAACCGCTGGTCCTCCTGGCCGAAACCGCGGAGAAGCTGAACCCAGCGGAGGCCTTTTCGCTCCGCCTCGCCGTCGCCACATCCGATCGTGGTTCCATCAAGCACCGGTTTGAACTCGTCCGGACCGCCTTGCGGCTCGGAGACAATGCTTCCGCCGCCCAAGCGATCGCGACCATCGACCAGAACGCCCGCACGACACCCGTCTACCTTTCGCTGAAATCCCAGGTCGATCTCGCGACCGGGGACCGCGCTTCCGCGGAGACCGCCGCTCTCGAAGCGCTCCGGCAAGACCCGTCCAATCCGACCTACAAGTTCCACCTCGCCAATATCCAGGTCGGTTCCACCAACGAAGCCGTCCGCGCTTCCGCCAGACGGGCTCTCGAACAGTCCGCCGCGATCCCATCCCTCAAACGGGATGCCATCCGGATGCTTTCCGTGGATGCGTTGAACCGAAAGGACACGGCAACCGCCCGGCGTTGGATCGAAGAGATCCTGCGGGCCGGAAACACCGATTTCGGCGACGAGATCCAGCAGCTGGAACTCCTGAGAATTGAGAAATCCCCCGCCCTGACCGCCCGACTTGAAAGCCTCCAACGCCGGGCCACCTCGAACCTGCAAAGCACCTTGACCGTCGCCGCCTGGATGATGGGCACCGGCAATGGTGCCGGCGCCAACACTTGGCTAGCCTCCCTCGGAACCAACGCCACCTCCCAGCCTTCCATCCAAAACACCCGGATCCAAAGCTACCTCCTGTCCAATGACACCAAGGGCTGCATCCGCTGGCTGGAAAGCGATTCCTGGGGAGAGAACGACTACGCCAGACTCATGTGGCTCACGCGCCTCCATCGTTCGCTCAAGCAGGAAACACAGTCGAAGGCGGCGTGGAATAAAGCCCGAGAGATCGGAATCAAAAGCCCGAAGTCACGTCGCGAAATCTGGCAACTGGCCATCGAGATGGGATGGAAGGATGAATCCATGCAGGTTCTCCGGGTAGCAGCCGAGGCCTCCTCGGACAGTCGCTGGGCCCAGATGTTCCTCTTCGACGTCCACTACAAGCTCAAGCAGACGCCGCAGATGCTGGAGATCTCCGAGCGACTGCTTCGTGCTTCTCCGGATGATTGGTTTGCGAAGAACAACGTCGCTGCCTTCTCGCTCCTGCTGAACACCAACCTCGACTTCGCCGCGAAGCTGGCCGCCGAAGCCATCACGACCCGGCCCAACGATCCGCTCGTGTCATCGACCCACGCGTTCGCCTTGCAGAAAACCGGTAAGATTTCCGAGGCGCTCCTCGTGTTCGGACGGATCCCTGAAGCGATCCGCAGCAAGCCCGGCGTAGCCGTCTATTACGCATCCATCCTCGTCGAAGCGGGCCGAATCCAGGAAGCACGCCGTTACCTGACCTTGGCCGACGATCCCTCGCTGCTTCCGGAGGAACGCAGCCTCCTCAATGCCAGCCTCCGCAAAGCCGCCGAGACCCCGGCGCTTTAGAGGACCGGCGCGGATGGCGACTACTTGGGCGGCCATTCCACGCCAAACAGCTCCTTGGGAAGCTGCGTCGGTTCGACGGGATAGATCAGCGACAGGTCCATCTGCGACTTGGAGCCTTGCAGGAACTCCAGTTCCTCCGGCGCCCCGATGATCAACCAGAGAACCTCGGCCTCCGTGTCGTTGAAGACCTGCCTTAGGAGATTCGGGCCCACATGCACTGCGCCGTGCTTCGGCACGGTCAAAGTCTCGTCGCCCACCCGGATTCGCCCGACGCCTTCGAGGACGAAGTAGAATTCCTCCGCGCGGATGTGCTTGTGCAGCGTGTTTGCGCTCCGGGGCGGCAACCGCCAGAGCCGCGCGCCCATGTTCTCGCTCCCGGTGCGCCCGAGAAAATCCGCGTTCGGGATCTTCATCAGGTTGGACGGCCGCCAGTGCAGGTCGTCCGGTGAGATGAGCCGATATCCTTGGAACGTTTTCATCGGATCGCCCGGCCCCCTTCACGTCCGATCATTGACCAGCACGATGCGGTAACGGGCCTTGCCGGAACGCAGGTGCTCCAGCGCGTCGTTCACCTTGGACATCGGGAACGTCCCGGTGATGGGGTCGTAGCCGGACGTGAAGAACGGCGCTTCGTGACCCCACTCGAGTTGCTTCGCCATGTTCTCCTCGATCATGTGCAACGGCAGGTGACGGCGCTTTCCGCGATACCGTCCCAGAGCCTCAGGCGGGCCTGTAACGCCCGCACCGCAGCCGTTCGCGCATCTTCTTGTCGCACGAGGTCGCCGCCGCACAACAATTCCACCATCTCACGGCCCATCGCACCGTGCTCGTCCCCGTCCAATTCGATGTGTCGGTCCAGATAGTAGCGGAATGTCGTCACCCGGCCCGGAAAATCCAGGTCCAACCGCCCTACCAGCGCTCCAAACATGTCGGGTATCAAGTCTTCCCGTCCGTAGGTGAATGCCGCCGCAATCTCATGCAACTGCCCGCTGGAGACGACCCGAAAGGTGTGCCGCACAAACTCCTTCACGCAGACCGGCACTCCGGCTTCTTCCAGCGCAGCCTCCACGCTCCTGCCAGCGCGCAGGCTCGCAAGGAACTGCTCAATCAGGCTTGTGTCCGCTCCGACCTCGCGCATCGCGCGCAGATAAAGCTCAAAATGACTGACCGCCTCGCCATGGTCCGTGAGATCGCTCTCCTCACTCAGCACAATTTCATTGATGAGCCGGCGCAGGCGCGGCTCACCCACCGGCAGCCAGGGTGTTTCCACGCAAGTAAGCCCGCGTTGCAACGCCTTGAGCAGCGACATGAAATCCCAGACCGCAAAGACATGGTGCGCCATGAACACGCGCACTTGTTCGATGCTTTTGAGGTCCCCATAGAGACGGTGGACCAGCAATGCCTCGCGCAGCGGCAAGATTGCTTCTGCGATACTTGGAGATGGTTGGCTCATGCTTTCGCGTAAAGCTCGCTCCCCTTCTCGGCAAACTCCTTCGACTTCGCTTCCATCCCCTTTTTCAGCGCTTCTTCTTCGGCGATGCCCTGTTCGGCGGCATATTTGCGGACGTCTTCCGTTATCTTCATCGAACAGAAGTGCGGGCCGCACATGGAACAGAAATGCGCGGTCTTGGCGCCTTCCTGCGGCAGCGTCTCGTCGTGGAACGCGCGCGCGGTGACGGGGTCGAGGCTGAGGTTGAATTGATCTTCCCAGCGGAACTCGAATCGTGCTTTCGAGAGCGCATTGTCCCGGTATTGCGCGCCGGGATGGCCTTTGGCGAGGTCGGCGGCGTGGGCGGCGATCTTGTAGGCGATGACGCCGTCTTTCACGTCCTTCTTGTTCGGCAGGCCGAGGTGTTCCTTGGGCGTGACGTAGCAGAGCATCGCGCAGCCATACCAGCCGATCAGC